>NZ_JBQFQR010000003.1:0-314077 GCF_056536985.1 Ruegeria sp. CH8
CTCGATCTCGTCGCGCTGACGGCCCAGCTCGGATGTGATCGAGCCAAACAGCTCAGGATCACGATCGGCAAGGGACTGGGTGAAAAAACCGGTATCACGAAGATTGGCGTTCATGGGGGCTCCACATGGCAGGAATTATCTTGCGGATTTCCTATCGGAAACGGCACATCTGCAAAAGCTGTAAAGCGACGATTTGGCCCGCTGTGGCGTCAAGACTGGCCTATCGGGGAAAGGTATGTTTGTTTCGGAACCAAATGTGCAAGACCGGAAACCGGAAAAGATGACGAAGAGAATCGCCTTTCTCGCCAGCGACGCAAAAGTGGCGCAAACTGCGCGGGACAGCCTTGTGAAACTTTATGGCAATGCCGCCCCCCGGGATGCGGATGTCGTTGTCGCCTTGGGTGGTGACGGGTTCATGCTGCACACACTGCACAACATGCAGCACCTTGATACGCCTGTGTATGGAATGAACCGGGGCACGATCGGGTTCCTGATGAATGAGTTTCATGAGGCCGACCTGATGGATCGTCTGGCAGATGCCGAAGAAGAGGTGATCAACCCTCTGGCAATGCAGGCCATGGATCAATCCGGCAAGCTGCATGAAGCGCTGGCCATCAACGAGGTGTCTTTGTTGCGTGCCGGCCCGCAGGCGGCGCGATTGAAGATCAGCGTCGACGGGCGGGTGCGAATGGCTGAGCTGGTCTGTGACGGCGCCTTGCTATCTACGCCAGCAGGATCAACGGCTTACAACTATTCGGCGCATGGACCGATTCTGCCGATCGGGTCCGATGTGCTGGCTCTGACCGCAATCGCTGCATTTCGACCCCGGCGGTGGCGCGGGGCGCTTTTGCCGAAGATCGCCAAGGTTCGATTCGACGTGTTGGACGCCGACAAGCGCCCGGTGATGGCAGATGCGGATTCGGTGTCCTTTGCCGATATCGACTGGGTCGAGATCCGCTCAGAACCGTCTATCCAGCACCGCATTCTGTTCGATCCGGGTCATGGGTTGGAAGAGCGTCTTATCTCGGAACAGTTCACCTGAAGCTTTGGGGCCAAGGCTTTTTTCTGCTTATGTGACCCAGTTCACAGGCGTTTCATTCATCTTTTGATAATCTTAACTTGCCCGGAGAACACGCCTAGGTGGGAGTGAGTGGCCACCAAGCGGCGTTGTCGAATAATTGCGCAGTTTTCGCGCCGGCGAGGGTAGGTGGTGCTACGCTCGTTGACCGATCTCCTGGTTTATTTGAGTAAGCGGACCCCGGGTACAAAAACCCGGGGTCAATTTCTTTGGTTGGGTTACTTTAAACGGTCTTAACCATTCTGTCCCAAAGCGGCAGGCACATCTGACCTACACGCGCCTCGATTGCGGCGGCGGCATCCACGGCCATATCTTCGCGCCAGCGCCGGGCGGCAATCTGGACGTTGATCGGTTGCGGTCCCTGCGGCAGATCAGCCAACCGCGCTGGAACGCAGGCGGCGGGCAGGCCCAGAAAATTCATTGCATAGGAATACACCGCGCAGCCGAGAACCTCGTGCACGCCTTCGGCACCTTCGGTGTCCCGGTCGGGTTTGAAAAATGGCTGCGGCAGGAAGGGAGACAGGACCAAAGGGTAATCCTGCATGAACAGTGACCATTCCCGCGCGTAATGGGTGCGCTTGGCCAACATCTGAACCAGATCGGTGCCAACGATGGGCGGGAATTCCTGAAAATAGACGTCAAAGATATCGCGGATGGTCTCGGACCCTGCAGCCTCGATATCGCCTTTCAATAGGGTCAGGACTTCACCCATCAGCGTGCGGTATCCCGTTCGGCCACAGTCGAACACATCGGGCGGGCTGATCTCTTCGACCTGATACCCCGCATCGATCAGAGCATCGCGTGCCGTTTCCAGCGCCTTGTCGACCTCGGGGTGCAGGGCATAGCCGAACGTGTACTTGGTGAAAGCGACCTTGATGTGTCCGTCCGGCGTTTCTCCGCGCCAGGGCATTGGCACATGGAACGGATCGCGCGGGTCGGCTGCGATAAGGCTGGGCATCGACAGGTGCAGATCGGCGGCGCAGCGTGTGATCAGCCCTTGCACGGACATGGATTGCGCCAGAAGTCCACGCTCGGCCTGTTGGCTGGGATTCCAGGCGGGTACGCGGTTGAGGCCGGGCTTTACCGTGACGGCCCCGTTGGCGGCGGCGGGAAAGCGCAGGCTGCCGCCAATATCGTTGCCATGGGCCAGCGCACCAATTCCGGCCATCACGGCGGCGCCAGCACCCCCCGAAGACCCGCCGGGTGAGATATGCCGTCCCCATGGGTTATGCGTGCGGCCGTGCAGTGGATTGTCGGTGTCGGCCCGGAACGAGAACTCGGGCGTGTTGGTGCGCCCGATCACCACTGCCCCGGCGTCTTGCAGGTTGCGCACGACGGGCGCGTCATCAGGGGCAATTACGTCTTTCAAAGCCACGACACCGTTCGATGTAGCATGGCCCTTTTGATCGACGTTGATTTTTATGGTCACGGGCAAGCCATGCAGCGGCCCGGTCTGCGCTCCTTTCGCCCGCGCCTGATCAAGGCCGCGCGCGCGTTCCAGCGCCTCGGTGCTCAAATCCTCGACCACCGCGTTCAGGTCCGGGTTGACCTGATGCATCCGCTCAATGGACGCGCGTACGGCGTCTTCGGCGCTCAGGTCTCCGCTGCGGGTGAGGGCGGTCAGGTCGGTGGCGCTCAGTCGCCAGATGTCGGAATGTGTCATGCGGCCTCATTGTCTTGGTCAGACACTAGGGGCCTTGGTCCCGGTTGCAAGGAAAAGGCGCAAGGCGGGCGGTCAGAGACCGCCCGCAGCGCGTTTACTGGGCGTAGCCGATGGACTTCAGCGCCACGGTGATTTCGTCCAGAATGGCTGGATCGTCGATGGTTGCGGGCATCTTGTAGTCCTGACTGTCCGCAATCGACACCATCGTGCCGCGCAGGATTTTGCCCGAGCGGGTCTTGGGCAGGCGATCCACTACAACGGCCTGCTTGAATGCGGCCACCGGGCCGATCTTTTCGCGGACCAGCTTGACAACATCCTGCACGACCTCACCGTGGTCGCGTTCGCAGCCCGCGTTCAGGCACAGGAAGCCCACCGGCATCTGCCCTTTTAGCTGATCGGTCACACCAATCACGGCGCATTCGGCCACGTCGGGGTGGGCGGCCAGAACCTCTTCCATTCCGCCGGTGGACAGGCGGTGGCCCGCGACGTTGATCACGTCATCGGTGCGCGCCATGATGTAAAGATATCCGTCCTCATCAATCATGCCTGCATCGCCGGTTTCATAGTAGCCGGGGAAGTGTTCCAGGTATGAGCTTTTGAACCGCTCTTCTGCGTTCCACAAAGTCGGCAAGGTGCCCGGAGGCAGCGGCAATTTGACCGCAATCGCGCCCAGTTCACCCGGCTTCATCGGGTGACCACCTTCGTCCAGGATCTGCACGTCATAACCCGGCATCGGCTTGGCCGGAGAGCCCAGCTTGACCGGCAATTCCTCGATCCCTAGCGGGTTGCCCGCGATGGCCCAACCTGTTTCAGTCTGCCACCAGTGGTCGATCACCGGAACTTTCAGCGCGTTCTGAGCCCATTCGATCGTATCGGGATCAGCGCGTTCACCTGCCAGATACAAGGCGCGTAGGTTGGACAGGTCGTATTTCGCCAGCATCTCGCCCTTGGGGTCTTCGCGTTTGACGGCGCGGATGGCGGTGGGGGCGGTAAAGAAGCTTTTGACCTTGTGCTCGGAAATCACCCGCCAGAAGGTGCCCGCATCGGGGGTGCCGACTGGTTTGCCTTCGAAGACGATAGTGGTGTTGCCGTGGATCAGCGGTGCGTAGCAGATGTAGGAATGCCCCACGACCCAGCCCACATCGGACGCCGCCCAGAATACGTCGCCGGGATCGACATCATAGATGTTCTTCATCGTCCAGTTCAGTGCAACCAGATGACCTGCGGTCGGGCGCACGACGCCCTTGGGCGCACCGGTGGTGCCCGAAGTATAGAGGATATACGCCGGATCGTTGCCATCCACCGGCACACATTCCGCCGGCTCAACACCGTATTGGAAGCCGTGCCAGTTATAGTCACGCCCCTCGACCAGCTGCGCTACTTCCTGTTCGCGCTGGAAGATCACGCAGAAATCGGGCTTGTGCTCGGCCATCTCGATGGCGCCGTCCAGAAGGGGTTTGTAGTGCACCACGCGGCCCGGCTCCATCCCGCAAGAGGCGGCGATGATCGCCTTGGGTTTTGCATCGTCAATCCGGACGGCCAGTTCGTTGCTTGCAAATCCACCGAACACGACCGAGTGCACGGCGCCAAGACGGGCGCAGGCCAGCATCGCCTCAAGCGCCTCGGGGATCATCGGCATGTAGATGATGACCCGGTCACCTTTTTCGACACCCTTGGCCCGCAGAGCGCCGGCCAAGTTAGCCACGCGGTTGCGCAGCTCGACATAGGAAATCTCGCGCTTGGTGTGGGTGATCGGGCTGTCATAGATGATGGCCGTCTGCTCTCCGCGACCGTTTTCGACGTGGCGGTCCACCGCGTTCCAGCATGTGTTGACCTTGGCGTCGCAGAACCATTCATACATCGGCGCGTTGTCGTCAAACAGCGCTTTGGTCGGAGGTTGAACCCAATCGATCCCTTTTGCGGCCTCCATCCAGTATGCCTCTGGATCGGATTTCCAGCTTTCGTAAACGTCCTGATAAGCCACGTTGGTCTCCTCCTTAAATCCCTTGCGCAGTGTGTAAGGTGGGTAGGGGGGCACACACAAGCGAGGGACATAACGGGGCGTCACTTTATCGCAAAATCTTTGCAGGATACGCCGAATTCGACTGCAAATTTTTGCAAAGTGTTTTGGCAGGGCAAAGTTGCGCGGCTGGAATGCAGGATTTTGCAAATCTGCAAAGTTGGGCGTGCAAAGAATCACTGACGCTCGGGATTTGCTCAGGTGCCAACGCGGGCACCCGAGCCCCTGTTTTCGGCGTTAGCCGTAATGCGCCACCGGCGTTCCGGCAATTGCGGCCATGTTCAGCAACCCGCGGGCCGTGATAGATGGGGTCACGATATGCGCCTTGTTGCCCATGCCCATCAGGATCGGCCCGACTTCCAGTCCGTCAGCTTTCATCTTCAGGATATTGCGCACACCGCTGGCCGCATCTGCATGGGCGAAGATCAGAACATTTGCCATGCCGTCCAGGCGCGAGTTCGGGAAAATCCGAGACCGCAGCTCTGGGTCCAGCGCTAGATCGAGGTTCATTTCACCTTCATAGGTAAAGTCGCGTGGTTCGGCATCCAGGATCTCCAGCGCGGCGCGCAGACGTTTGCCCGAGCCTTCGGCCTGATTGCCGAATTGCGATTGCGAGCAGAAGGCGATCTTGGGTTCGATACCGAAGCGGCGCACGTGGCGCGCGGCCCCGAGTGTGGATTCGGCCAGTTCTTCGGGTGTCGGCAATTGCCGGACATGGGTGTCGGCGATGAACAGGGGTCCGTCCTCGAGGATCATCAGGGACAGCGCGCCGTGCGGGCGCAAGTCGCCATCGGCCAGAACCTGTTGCACATAGTTCAGATGCCAGCGGTACTCGCCAAAGGTGCCGCAGATCATGCTATCTGCCTCGCCCCTATGTACCATGATGGCGGCAATCGCAGTGTTGTTCGTGCGCATGATCGCCTTGGCCAGATCGGGCGTCACGCCGCGGCGCTGCATGAGCGCGTGGTACGAGTTCCAATAGTCATAGTACCGCGGGTCATCCTGCGGGTTCACGATCTGGAAATCCTCACCGGGGCGAACCGTCAGGCCCATCCTCTCGCACCGGGCGCTAATAACGTCGGGACGGCCAATCAGGATGGGTGTTTCTGTGGTTTCCTCCAGAATGGCCTGTGCAGCGCGCAGCACGCGTTCATCTTCGCCCTCGGCAAATACGATCCGGCGCGAAGCGACGGCGGCAGCCTCGAATACAGGCCGCATGATCAGAGCGGATTTGAATACGGTCTGGTTCAGGCGTTCTTTATACGCCTCGATATCGTCGATCGGGCGCTTGGCGACGCCGCTGTCCATCGCTGCCTTAGCCACGGAGGAGGACACGACGCCCACCAGACGCGGGTCAAACGGTTTCGGGATTAGATAATCCGGGCCGAAGGTCAGTTGTTCGCCCTTATAGGCCGCAGCGGCTTCGGCGCTGGTGGTGGCGCGGGCCATCTCGGCGATGCCATCGACGCAAGCGATCTGCATCTCGTCGTTGATTTCGGTCGCCCCCACATCCAGCGCGCCCCGGAAGATGAAGGGGAAGCACAAGACGTTGTTGACCTGATTGGGGAAGTCGCTGCGACCGGTGGCGATGATCGCATCCGGTGCGACCTCACGCGCGGCTTGCGGCAGAATCTCGGGCGTCGGGTTTGCAAGCGCGAAGATGATCGGGCGCTTGGCCATTTTCTCGACCATTTCGGGCTTGAGCACATTGGGGCCGCTGAGGCCTAGGAACAGGTCGGCATCGCCAATCACGTCATCCAACGTGCGCAGGTCGGTTTTCTGCGCGAACTGGTCTTTGTGCGGGTTCATATCTTCGGCACGGCCTTCGTAGACCAATCCGTGAATGTCACACAGCCAGATATTCTCTCGTTTGACGCCCAGTTTGACCAGCATCATCAGGCAGGCAATGCCCGCCGCGCCACCGCCGGTCGAGACGACTTTGACATCCTCGAATTTCTTGCCTGCCACATGCAGCGCGTTCTTCGCGGCCGCACCGACCACGATGGCGGTGCCGTGCTGATCGTCGTGAAAGACCGGAATGTTCATCCGCTCACGGCATAGCTTTTCAACGACAAAGCAATCGGGGGCCTTGATGTCTTCCAGATTGATGGCGCCAAAGGTCGGTTCCAGCGCGCAGACGATATCAGCCAGCTTTTCCGGGTCGGGCTGATCGACCTCGATGTCGAAACAATCGATGCCGGCGAATTTCTTGAACAGTACCGCCTTTCCCTCCATCACCGGTTTCGAGGCCAGCGCACCAATATTGCCCAGCCCCAGAACCGCCGTGCCGTTCGAGACAACCGCCACCAGATTGCCACGCGCGGTGTAGCGTTCTGCGTTGGATGCATCCGCCTTGATCTCGAGGCTGGCCTCGGCCACACCGGGTGAATAGGCGCGCGCCAGATCACGACCGTTGGCCATCGGCTTGGTCGCCTTGATTTCCAGCTTCCCGGGTTTTGGATGGGCGTGGTATTCAAGCGCGGCCTGCCGCAAACTGGGTGTATCCGACATCGAAATTCAGCTCCCTTCTGAAATTTGATTTAGCCTTAAACTAATTTTTTGGGCTTGGCTACGCTGCGTCACTTAAGAACGCAAAGCGGGCCGATTTGCCGCTGTGCTTGATTTCTGTCGCAAAACATTTACATTCCCGCAACTTTCGAACCCACCCCGTTTGCATCGAGAAAACCTGCATGAGCTATCAGAAAAACGTCGAGACGGTCGCGCCCCTCTCGTCGAACAAAAGCAAATTTGGATCCGTGCTCAGCGCGGTCATCGTTCTGGGCATAGTGATCTTGTGCGCCATCTCGCTGTGGCCGATGCAGGCGGCGGAGTTCAACCAAGAGGGCGGCCTGATCGAGACTGGCTCGGCCGCGGCGTTGCTGGCCGCTGGTTTGGTGGCGCTCTACCGGTATCGCGGGATCAGCCGCCTGTATATTGGTGTGGTTCTGCTGTTGCTGGCGGAACGAGAGCTTGAGGCCGAAATTTATGCGGTGGACAGCACGCCTTACTTTATTCTGAACGGTCTGGATGGCCTGCTGGATATGACGGTGGTACGGGTGGTGCTAGCGGTGATCGTGTTGGGCGGTCTAGTTTGGCACGGAATCCCGAACGGATGGCGAGCGTTCAAAGAACGGGCACCGTTTCTGCTGGTGTTCTTTCTGGCCGGTATGTGCGCTGTCATCGCGCAGGGGTTGGAAGAGGTCAGCAGCGCCATCGGCGCCGAGATGACAGCCGTCATGGCGACCCGTCTGTTCGTGCTGGAAGAAACGCTCGAGATGTTCTTTTCGGTTGGCATTTTGGCCGCCGTTCTGATCGGATGGCCGAAAGCCAAGGCCGATGAGACCACCCATGAACAAACCGCACGCCCAGACCCAAGCTGAATTCCGCCTGCCGACGCAGGAATTGCGCGACGACATCCCGTTTTATACCAAGGTTCTGGGGATGCGGATGGACATGATCTATCCCGCCGACGATCCGCGCATCGCTGTGTTTTCGGGCCACGGCCTGCGTCTGCGGATCGAAAAAGACGCGCCCGAACCGCCCGGAACATTGCGCATCCTGACAGAAAGCCCGGATGAATTCGCGGGTGGTCAGCGCAGCCTTGTGGCCCCCAACGGCACCCGAGTGGAGATCGACGAGTTGAACCCACCTCTGGTCATGCCGGAGACGGTCCATTCTTTCGTGGTGCGCAGGCTCAAGGACCAGGCGCCTTGGATCATTGGCCGGGCCGGGATGCATTATCGCGATCTGGTGCCGGACCGGCTGGGTGGCTCGATCATCGCCAGCCATATTCGCATTCCGGACGGTGGGCCGGTTCCTGATATGGTGCATTTCCACAAGGTCGGGTTTCAGCTGATCTTCTGCATCCATGGCTGGGTCGATGTGGTCTATGAGGATCAGGGCGACAAAATGCGCCTGACTGCGGGTGATTGCTTTATCCAGCCGCCGGAAATCCGACATCGTGTGCTTGAGGCCTCGGACAATGTGCAGGTGATCGAGATCGGCGTGCCGGCTGAACATGTCACCGAGATCGATCATGAGATGGACTTGCCCACACCACACTACCGCCCGGAACGGGAATGGCAGGGTCAACGGTTCGTCTTCAATCAGTCCGAAGGGGCCGAATGGGGGCCGTTCCGCCTGCCGGGGTATATTTGTCGCGACACGACCATTGCCGATAACACTAAAGGTGTTGCTGGTGTGCAGGTCGTGCGCAAAGGGCAGGGCGATCCGGTCTGGGCTGCTCATGACACGGATATCCACTTTACCTTTGTCATGAATGGGGAAGTCACGCTGGAGGGTGAAGGCCGCGATCCGTTCCGGCTTGAACAGGGGGATGCATTCGTCATTCCGCCCGGTATGCGTACCCGGCTGGCTGATCCCTCGGATGATGTTGAATTGCTCGAAGTGACCCTGCCGGGCACGTTCAATACGACGCTGGGCTAAGGAATCTGTCGCTCGGGGCTTCAACTCCCCGGGTGGTTTCATTTAGGGTATGTCTTTCTGACCAGATGATCAAAAATTGGGGAATCGCCATGACTTTGAAAGACGCCGCACTGTCCGTCCGCGAGAAAGCATATGCGCCCTATTCGAATTTCAAAGTTGGCGCGGCGATCCGGTCGGCCTCGGGCGAGGTTTATTCCGGCTGCAACGTCGAAAACGTGGCCTATCCCGAAGGCACCTGCGCCGAGGCTGGAGCCATCGCCGCCATGGTCGCTGCCGGCGAACAGAGCCTGACTGAGGTTTACGTGGTCGCGTCCTCTCCGCAACCGGTGCCGCCCTGTGGGGGGTGCCGCCAGAAGCTGGCCGAATTCGGCAAGCGCGACGTCAAAGTGACGCTGGCCACGGTCGACGGAGCCGAGTTCGAAACCACCATCGGTGACCTGCTGCCGGGCGCGTTCGACGCCTCGCACATGGAGGACGTCTGAGCCCATGGACGCCCGTTCGATCATCGCAAAGCTGCGCCGGGGGCAGGTGCCCACAGGTGAGGAACTGACATGGTTCGCGCAGGGTCTGGCCGATGGCGGCGTCAGTGACGCACAGGCAGGGGCCTTTGCCATGGCCGTTTGCATGGGTGGGTTGGGTGCGCAGGGGCGCGCCGATCTGACCGTGGCCATGCGCGACAGCGGCGATGTATTGAGCTGGGATTTCGACGGCCCGGTGATCGACAAACACTCGACCGGAGGGGTGGGCGACAGCGTTTCTCTGGTGCTGGCCCCGGCACTGGCTGAACTCGGCGCATATGTTCCGATGATCTCGGGCCGTGGGCTGGGGCACACCGGTGGCACGCTGGATAAACTGGAATCCATTCCGGGCGTCAGCACGCAGATCGGGCAGGAACGTCTGACCCAGATCTTGCGCGACACCGGCGCAGCCATTGTCGGTGCAACGGGGCAGATTGCTCCTGCGGACAAGCGCCTCTATGCGATCCGCGATGTGACGGCGACGGTGGAAAGTCTGGACCTCATCACCGCGTCGATCCTGTCCAAGAAACTGGCCGCCAGCCCCGAAGCCTTGGTGCTGGACGTCAAGGTCGGCTCGGGCGCTTTCATGAAAACGCTTGAAGATGCCCGCAATCTGGCGCGGGCCCTGACGGAAACGGCCAATGCCGCGGGGTGCAGGACCTCGGCCGTGATCACCGATATGCACCAACCCTTGGCCCCGGCGCTGGGCAATGCGCTGGAAGTGGCAGAGGTGATGAATGTTCTGACCAGGGCGCATTACGAACCGCTGGCCGAAATCTCGGCCGAGTTGGGCGGAGTGTTGCTGGCCGATGCAGGCATGTTCGCAACCGCCGATGAGGGGCGGGACAAGATCACGGACGTTATCCGCGATGGTCGTGCGGCTGAACGGTTTGGCCGTATGATGGCCGCGGTCGGTGGACCCTTACAGTTTGTCGATAATTGGTCCCGCTACTTGCCCGAAGCCAGTGTGATCCTTGAGGTGCCCGCTGATACCGGCGGCTACGTCACCGCAATAGATGGTGAGGCGCTGGGCCTCGCCGTGGTCGCGCTGGGCGGTGGCCGGCAGGTCGAAGATGACGTGATCGACCCGGCGGTTGGCCTGTCGGGTATTGTTCGGCTGGGTGACAAGATCGAAAAGGGCGCGCCTTTGGTGGTGGTTCACGCGGCTCGTGAAGACGCCGCGCAACGGGCCGCTGAAGCGGTTAAATTGGCGATAACCATTGGTCCGGATGCTGGGCCGACGCCGACGCTTGTTCACGAGAGGATCGCGCTATGACCCGTGCCATTCTTGTGGTGATGGACTCGGTCGGCATCGGCGGTGCGCCAGATGCGGATCGGTTCTTTAACGGCGAAACTCCGGATACCGGCGCCAACACATTGGCGCATATCGCGCAGGCCTGCGCCGAAGGCCGGGCAGAGGATGGACGGTCCGGCCTGCTGCACCTACCCAATCTGGATGCACTGGGGCTGGGGACCGCGGCACGTTTGGCTTCGGGCGCGGAAACGCCCGGGTTACAAGCCGAACCCGCGGGCCTTTGGGGCTGCGCGCGCGAGCATTCGCGGGGCAAGGACACGCCTTCGGGTCATTGGGAGTTGGCCGGGCTGCCGGTGCCGTGGGACTGGCATTACTTCCCAGACACGACGCCGTCCTTTCCCGCCGATCTAAGCCGCGATGCTGCCGAGGCCGCAGGAACCGATGGCATACTAGGTGATTGCCACGCCTCGGGTACTGCGATCATTGCCGAATTGGGGGCCGAGCACATGCGCACCGGCTGGCCGATCTGCTACACCTCCGCCGACAGCGTGTTCCAGATCGCCGCGCATGAGGAGAGCTTTGGTCTCGACCGCTTGCTGGACATGTGCAAGGCGCTGGCCCCGCGTCTGCATGAGATGAAAGTTGGCCGTGTCATCGCGCGGCCTTTTGTGGGAACGCCCGAACAGGGCTTCACCCGCACCACCAACCGCAAGGACTTTGCCATTCTGCCGCCCGCGCCGGTCCTGACGAACTGGGCGCAGGATGCCGGGCGCCGCGTGCACGCGGTGGGCAAGATCGGTGACATCTTCTCGATGCAGGGGATCGACACCCTGCGCAAGGGTTCGGATGCCGAGCTGATGGGTCACCTGTCCGATTTGGTCAATGAGGCCGAAGAGGGCAGCCTGACCTTCGCCAATTTCGTCGAGTTCGACAGCCTCTATGGTCACCGCCGCGATATCAGCGGATATGCCCGCGCGCTAGAATGGTTCGACCGTGAGATCGGCGTGATACTGTCGCGTCTGCGCCCCGGCGATCTGATGCTGTTGACCGCCGATCACGGCAATGATCCCAGCTGGATCGGCACTGATCATACGCGCGAACAAGTGCCTGTGCTGATTGCCGGGCAGGGCGCGGGTCAGATCGGCGCGGTTAATTTCGCCGACGTGGCCGCCAGCATCGCGCACCATTTGGACATTCCGGCACAAGGGCCGGGGAAGAGTTTCCTATGACTGTCGCAGACCTGCCCAAAATCGAACTGCACCTGCATCACGAAGGCGCGGCCCCGCCTGCTTTTATCCGTCAAATTGCACATGAAAAGCGCATCGATCTGAGCGGGATTTTCAAGCCCGACGGCAGCTATGACTTCCGCGACTTCGCGCATTTCCTCAGCGTTTATGAGGCCGCCTGCGAAGTGCTGAAAACGCCCGAGGATTTCCGTCGCTTAACGCTGGCGATCCTCGAAGAAAGCGCCGCCAACGGAGTGGTTTATTCTGAAACCTTCCTCAGCCCCGATTTCTGTGGCAGCGGTGACCTGCACGCTTGGCGCGATTTTCTGAATGCGATTCAGGACGCGGCGGATGAGGCCGAGCGCAAGTTTGATATCACCCTGCGCGGTGTCGTGACTTGCGTGCGCCATTTCGGGCCCGAGCAAGCCAAGCGCAGCGCCCATTGCGCCGCCGAGACGGCGGGAGACTGGATCACCGGCTTTGGCATGGGTGGCAACGAATCCGTCGGCACGCAGGGCGATTACAAGTGGGCCTTCGACTGCGCCCGAGAGGCTGGGCTGCGCCTGACCACCCATGCAGGTGAATTCGGCGGACCCGAAAGCGTGCGCGATGCTGTGCGCGATCTGGGGGTGGAACGAGTGGGTCATGGCGTCCGCGCAATCGAAGACCCCGACCTGATCCGCGAACTGGTCGACCGAGAGGTAACGCTTGAGGTTTGCCCGGGCTCGAACGTGGTTCTGGGCCTGTTCCCCGATTTCGCGGCGCACCCGATTGCCCGGTTGCGCGACCACGGGGTCAACGTCACTATCTCAACCGACGACCCGCCGTTTTTCCACACCACCATGCGGCGTGAATATGAGATGCTGAGCCAAGCCTTTGGTTGGGAGGCCGAAGACTTTGCTGCCCTGAATGAAACGGCCCTGAACGCGGCCTTCTGCGATGAAGAAACCCGCGCGCGAGTCAAGAAAAGACTGGAGAGAACATGAGCGAACACCTGACCGTCGTTGACCACCCGCTGGTGCAGCACAAACTGACGCTCATGCGGGACAAGGGCACCTCGACTGCCGTTTTCCGGCAGTTGCTGCGCGAGATCACGCTGCTGCTGGCCTATGAGGTCACACGCGAACTGAAGCTGACCACCCGCCACATCGAAACCCCGATGGAGGAGATGGACGCCCCCATTCTGGCAGGCAAGAAACTGGCGCTGGTGTCGATCCTGCGGGCCGGCAACGGGATGCTGGACGGAGTACTGGAACTGGTCCCCTCGGCGCGTGTCGGATTTGTTGGTCTGTACCGCGACGAAGAGACCCTGAAGCCGGTGCAGTATTATTTCAAGGCGCCCGAAGGGTTGAAGGACCGTCTGGTAATTGCTGTTGACCCGATGCTGGCCACCGGCAACAGTTCGGCCGCGGCGATTGATCTGCTGAAAGAGGCGGGCGCGACCGATATCCGTTTCCTCTGCCTGCTGGCTGCGCCCGAGGGTGTGGAACGCATGAAGGAGGCGCATCCGGATGTGAAAATCGTCACAGCGTCTCTGGACCGCGAGTTGAATTCAAAGGGTTACATCATGCCCGGTCTCGGCGATGCGGGCGACCGGATGTTCGGAACCAAGTAACGTCTACTCTCCGCAGATATTTTGGAGCCGGACCCAATCGCGGTCCGGCAGAACCTGTTGTAGGGGGCGGCCCGCCATCGGGTCGGCCTCGATCAGGCCCAGCACTGTCTCACCGGTGACATCCATCGCATAGGCATAAGGCGTCGACGGCAAGGCGGCCTGCGCGAATACGGCTAGAAGATCGTCATCAGGCAAGGTCGGGCGCGGTTCGGCCAGCACCTGTTCGGTGTAGTTGTCGACAATATCAGGCGTCAGCTCTCCGGTCGTCAGCAGGCGGAAGGCGGTTGTGACACCTGTGCGATCCAGCAACTCGTCCAGCGGATCCTGCGTCTGAGCCCGGGCGCGTTCGGCGATGATGTAACCAGCCGCGACCGAGGGGTCTTCGTGATCCTCGACCAAAGCCCGGTTCAGCAGAACGATGCCGCCTGGCAGGCTGAGGCTGTCTTGCACCCCGGCAGGCAGAATGATGACTTTTCGCACTCCGGTACGTGCGGCCAACTGGTCCAGCGCCGCCTCTGCATCCTCAGACGTGCAGGCTCGCCCCGAAACCCGCTCGATCCGGTGCAGAATCGCGTTGCCGATATCCTCGCGTTTAATCTCGGGCACGACCGAGACGACGTGGTTTTGCAAAGCCGACGGCATCCACAGCAGCAACAGCGCGGCCACGGCGGCCACCACACCCGCGACGCTGAGCCAGCGCAACCGCCCCGGATGGGGTCGCGCCCGGTCGATGGCCCGTTGCAGGCGGTCGATAGCCTCGATCATCGTGGTTTCGGAATCCTCCAGTTCCAACGTTTCATCCGGGTCGCCATCGGGGTTGAAGATCGCGGGGAACACACCCGGGTTCTGCCGTTCCAACGCGGCCAGAGACCAATGGGTCAACGCCTGTTCGTTGAAGTCCGAGATCGTCAGCGTAGCCTCACCAAGCGACACCACCACCTCTCGCCGCTGCGCATCGGGCGAGGGGCGCCACAGACCGGTGGCTTCGATCCGCTGGTACTGTTTAAGTGCCGTTTTCAAGATGAGGTATGCTCGTGATTATTTTGACTTAGCTTAGCATGGTAAAATCCAAAGGCGCAAACCTGTTGCGCGCGGATTGTTAAATGTGCTGGATAACACGATGCGCGGCACTTAACGCCGCTTTGTAACCGGGGCTTTGAATGCAAGCGGACAGTCAGACTTCACCGGTTTTGGCCTCGGTTCTGATGGTCAGTGCCATGGCCATCATAGGGGTGATCGACAACGTGGTAATCCTGCTGGCCGACACAATTGGCCTTTGGCAATTCCACCTGAGCCGCGCCCTGCTGATGTTACCGCTGATCGGTGGATTGTCGCTGTTAGGGATGGGCAGTTTGCGCCCGCAACGGCTGGGGCCTGTGATCCTGCGCAGCGTTCTGATCACACTGGCGATGCTGTTCTACTTTGCATCACTCGCGCTGATGCCGATTGCGCAGGCGCTGGCGGGGTTATTCACCTCGCCGATCTTTGTGCTGCTGATCTCGGCCCTTGCAATGGGCCAGAGGATCGGCCCGTGGCGCATTCTGGCAGTTCTGATTGGGTTTGCTGGTATTCTCTGTGTGTTGCAGCCCAATCCTTATGAATTCGATGCACAAACCCTTCTGCCGGTGGCCGGAGGGTTTTTCTACGCACTCAGTTCGATCATCACACGCAGCCATTGCGCACAGGAAAGCACTGTCGCGCTGTTGGCGGCGATGATCACTACCCTTGGGATGGCCGGAGCGATAGGCCTGATCGTGTTTTCGACCCTGCCGCATTCCTTCCCCGATGGTTTTGTGACGCGGGGGATGGTCTGGGACATGCAACCGGCGCTGCTCTGGATCGTCGTGCAGGCCGTTGGATCGACGATTGCCGTTTTCATGCTGATCAAGGCTTATCAGATTGGTGAGACCTCCTATGTTGCGGTGTTCGAATACTCGGTGATGATCTTCGGTCCACTGTTCGCCTGGGTCGCGCTGGGTCAGGCGATCGGTGTCATGCAGATTGCCGGGATCGGATTGATCGCCGCAGCCGGAGCGCTGCTGGGCTGGAGATCAAGGCGCGCAGCCGCATTGGAGGACACAGCGTGATCATCTCGCGCGGGCGACGGTATGTGTTCGTTCACATCCCAAAGACAGGCGGTACGTCGCTGGCGCAGGCGCTGGAACAGCGGGCGATGAAAGATGACATCCTTATCGGAGATACGCCCAAAGCCGTGAAGCGCCGCAAGCGGGTCAAGGCGCTGAAGGGCAGGGGGCGGTTGTGGAAACACTCCACGCTGGCGGATATCGACGGGGTTCTGTCGATTGAAGAATTACAGTCGCTGACCACGTTCACCCTTGTACGCAACCCATGGGACCAGATCGTTAGTTACTACCACTGGTTACGTGAGCAAAGCTTCGATCACGCCGCGGTTTCGCTGGCCAAGTCTTTGCCCTTCAGTCAGTTCGTTCAACACCCCGACATAGGGCGATCTTTCCGGTTGAACCCTGCGCGCCACTACATGACACGGGCTGATGGGGTCGAACAGTGCCGATTTTTCATCCGGCTTGAGCACTTCGAAGAGGATGCGGCCCCTGTTTTCGGCCACCTCGGATTTAACATAAACTTGCCTCACCTCAACCGATCTGCACGAGCCGAAGACTATCGCCGGTCCTATTCTGATCAGACGGCTTCTGTGGTGGCCGAAATTTGCGCAGAGGACATTGCCAGATTCGGGTACGCCTTTGATCCGGCGGTTGGTTCATAGTTTCCAAATGAATCCCAATGGCATCAGAATTGGGTCTGTTGTCTAGGTTTTGAGTGTTTGGTGGGCCCAGAATGACCCAAATGGGGCCTCAATATGTCAAAATTAAGTCACGCATCCCGACCCTGTGGTACCAACTAAGCTTAGTTTTTTGTGTGTAATAGGTGGGTTGGTTCTTGTTGAAAGTAGAGAGTGTTATAGATTTCGCAGAACGGTCCGAGTACCAGAGTAGCGCAGAACCACAGGCTGTGCTGAACGCTCGCCGAGGTGGTCTGGTGCACGGAACCAAAGTTGCGACAAGGGCGGGGTGGAAGCTTGTCGAAGAGCTTCAGGTCGGTGACTTTGTTCGCACTGTGGACAACGGTTTCAGGCCGGTAAACCGTATTTCGGAAGATTGCATTACAGTGCCGCACGGCGAAACCAAGGCCGAGTGCATGCCGGTTTGTGTACCTTCAAACGCGGCCTATAACGGGCGTCCAGTCTGGCTGATGCCAGAGCAAGGTGTCGTACTGGATAGCACCAAGCTGGGCCATGATCCGTTCACATCGCCAGCCAGAGCGCCGATCGTCTCGGCAAGGCTTCTGGGTGGGGTTTTCCGGATCACCCCGGATGTGCCCGCGACATGTTTCGACGTCACTACCCTTTTCTTCGATCAGGATGAGGTGATCTTTATCGAAGGCGGATTTCGGGCCTTTTGCCCCTCGGGACGCTTTGGGATTGGCCACCAATCCGGTGGTGCGTCGTACGAGGTTGTCACAGCCGAGGTTGCTGCGGATTTGATTTATCTGACCGCAAGACGCGGCGATATTGGTGTTCTGGCAAACTCGCTGGGCTCGCTGCCCGCGCCGGTTTTTGACCATCCGATTGTTCCTGTGAGGCCGGTCAGAGGCGCGCGTCGGCCCGGGCGACCGGGGCGGCCAGTGATGATGATCTGAACGGGGAACTATCTGAAACCAAAAGGTTACGCTGGCGCAAGGGGGCATGCGCCAGCGTTTTTATTTAGGCAGCCTTGGCTTCGGGGGCGAAGCGACCGTAGAAGCTCTGGCCCTTTTCAGCCATCTCACGCAGCAGCGGTGGGCAAGAGAAACGCTCGCCATAGGCCTCGGTCAGCTGGTCACACCGCTCCGCCGCGTAGGGTGTGCCGATGATGTCCAGCCAGCTGAGCGGACCGCCCGACCAAGGCGCGAAGCCCCAACCGAGGATGGCGCCTACGTCGCCTTCGCGAATGTCTTCCAGAACGCCCTCTTCCAGCGCCCGCACAGCTTCCAGAACCTGAGCGAACATCAGGCGTTCCTGCACTTCGATCAGGTCAGGCTGATCCTCGGCCAGCGGGTATTTATCCTGCAGGCCTTTCCAGTATTCGACGCGCCTGCCCTTTTCGTCATAGTCGAAGAAGCCCGCATTAGCCTTGCGGCCCAAACGGCCCTGTTCTTCCATCCAGAAGATCAGATCGTCCGCAGAGCTTGCGGGATAGGCTTTACCCATCGCGGCCTTGGTTGCACGCGCGATCTTGGCACCCAGATCAATTGAGGTTTCATCGGTCAGCTGGATCGGCCCAACCGGGAAGCCCAACTGGCGTGCAGCGTTGTCGATCAGCACGGGGCTAACTCCCTCGGTGATCATACGCGCACCTTCGTTGATGTAGGGGATGATGCAGCGATTAGCGTAGAAGAAGCGTGCATCGTTGACCACGATCGGCGTCTTCCGGATCTGGCGCACATAGTCCAGAGCCTTGGCGACAGCGCGATCACCAGTTTCCTTGCCCTTAATGATTTCGACCAGGAACATCTTCTCAACCGGTGAGAAGAAATGGATGCCGATGAACTGCTCGGGCCGCACTGACGCTTTCGCCAGATCGGTGATGGGCAGGGTCGAGGTGTTCGAGGCAAAGATGCAATCCTCGGGGATGATCGCCTCGACCTTTTTGGTCATCTCGGCCTTGACGCCCGGGTCTTCGAACACGGCCTCGATGATCAGGTCGCAGCCTTTCAGATGCTCCAGATCAGGGGTCGCAGTGATGCGGGCCAGCAGGGCCTCTTTCTTTTCAGGCGTGGCTTTGCCGCGTTTGATACCTTTATCCATGTAGCTTTCGCTATAGGCCTTGCCCTTGTCGGCGGCTTCCTGATCACGGTCAATCAGAACCACCTCCATGCCGGCCTGAGCCGACACCAGCGCGATACCAGCACCCATCATGCCAGCGCCCAGCACGCCGACTTTCTGGACGCGCTGATCGGGCACATCTTTGGGGCGGACCGCGCCTTTCTCCAATGCTTCCTTGTTCAGGAACAGCGACCGGATCATCGCCGACGAGGACGGGTTCATCAGGACGTTGGTGAACCAACGCGCTTCGATCTTCAGGGCGGTGTCGAAATCGACCAGCGCCCCTTCGTAGATCGAGCTCAGCAGAGCCTTGGCCGCCGGGAAGGCGCCTTGGGTCTTGCCATTCACCATCGCGTTGGCGCCGACAAAGGTCATGAAACCAGCGGGGTGATAGGGCGCGCCGCCGGGCATCTTGTAACCCTTTGCATCCCAAGGTTTCACCAGATCGGCGTCCTTGGCGTTCAGAACCCACTCTTTCGCGGCAGCAACTGGATCATCCGCCACGGCGTCAATCAGTTGTGCGCCTTTGGCTTTTTTCGGGTCCATCATCTTGCCTTCCAGCAGGACAGGGGCCGCGGCCATCGCGCCGACCATCCGGCTGAAACGCATGGTGCCGCCGCCGCCGGGGAAGATGCCCAGCAAAATTTCGGGCAAACCAATCTTGGATTTCGGGTTGCTGGTCATGACACGGTGATGGCAGGCCAGCGCGATCTCGGTCCCGATCCCTGCGCAGGTGCCGTTAATCGCACAGGCGATCGGTTTGCCACCCTTCTTGGTCTTGGGGTCCATGCCCGCCAGTTCCATCTTGCGCAAGATATGGTGGCCGCCCATGACGAAGTCGAACAGGGCTTGCGCCGGTTCATCACCCGATTCCTGACGGATGGTGGCCAGCGTGGTTAGATCCATGCCGCCAGCGAACGAGCCTTCTTTGCCCGAGGTGATGACGATGCCTTTGATCTCCTCATCATTCAGGGCCTGATCGATTAGTTGGCTGACCTCCTGAAAGGCCTCGCGGGTCAGCACGTTCATGGATTTGCCCTGGGCGTCCCAGGTGACAAAAGCGACGCCGTCTGCGTCTTTGCTCAGAGTGAAATCAGTCATTGTCATCTCCAATCTGGTCAGCCGTCAGCGGGCTGCCGTCTTTCCGGGTGAAAGAGAATCCGTTCTCATCATCCTTCACCATCATGTCTATGTCGCTGTAATAGCCGGTCTCGGTCGGGGTCCGTGTGCCCACCACCAGAAATGTCGCGGGCGCATCGGTTTTGTTCACAAGGTGGTGGCCGTTGGCCTCACCTGCTGGCCAAGCGGCGCAGTCGCCGGGCTGCATCTCATGCTCACCATCATCGTCGATCAGCACGCATGTGCCGCTGAGCATGATGGCAAATTCGTCTTGCTCCATGTGGTAATGGCGCAGCGAAGACATGCCCTGTGGTTCCAGCCGTACGATGTTGACCCCGTATTGTGACAACCCGCCTGCGTCGCCTACACGCTGGACGAAACGACCAGCCGTCGCCTCGGCTAGCTTGCCGGGATAGGACGAGCCGCCCTTGAACGGGATCTGAGAGAGATCCAGCTTGGGCATCAGACCCGCTCGATAATGGTTGCCGCACCCATGCCGGACGCAATGCAGAGCGTGGCCAGACCGGTTTCCTTGTCCTGACGCTCAAGCTCGTCCAGCAGTGTGCCAATGATCATCGCACCGGTCGCACCCAGCGGGTGACCCATCGCGATCGAGCCGCCGTTGACGTTCACCAGGGCCGGATCGACGTCGAACGCCTGCTGGAACCGCAGCACGATCGAGGCAAAGGCTTCGTTCACTTCGAACAGGTCCAGATCGCTGATCTTCATGCCATTGTCCGCCAGAATCTTCTCGGTCACCGGAACCGGGCCTGTCAGCATGATGGTCGGGTCGGTGCCGATCTTGGCGGTTGCCTTGATGCGGGCACGCGGCTTGAGGCCGTATTTCTCACCAAATTCCTTGTTGCCGATCAGAACTGCGGCAGCCCCGTCCACAATGCCCGAGCTGTTGCCCGCGTGGTGGATATGGTTCACGCGCTCAAGATGCGGATACTTTAGCATCGCAACCTTGTCGAAGCCCGGCATCTGCTCACCCATCATCGCGAAAGACGGGTTCAGCGCGCCGAGGCTCTGCATGTCGGTGCCGGGGCGCATGTATTCGTCGCGATCCAGAATGGTCAGGCCGTTCTGGTCTTTGACGGTGATGACCGACTTTTCGAACCGATTGTCTTCCCACGCCTCTGCCGCGCGTTTCTGAGATTCTACGGCCAGCGCGTCAGCGTCGTCACGGCTGAACCCATACTCGGTCGCGATGATGTCGGCCGAGATACCCTGCGGCACGAAATAGGTGTCCATTGCTAGTGTAGGATCAACGGCAATCGCTGCACCGTCGCTGCCCATCGCCACACGGCCCATCATTTCAACGCCGCCCGCGATATAGGCATCGCCCGCGCCGCCTTTAACCTGATTTGCCGCCAGGTTCACGGCTTCCATGCCCGAAGCGCAAAAACGGTTGATCGCCAGACCGGGGATCGACTGATCCAGATCCGAGGCCAGAACAGCCGAGCGCGCCAGACAGCCGCCTTGTTCCATCACCTGCGTGACGTTGCCCCAGATTACGTCTTCAACGGCGTGGCCTTCCAGATTGTTACGCTCTTTCATCGCGTTCAGGGTCAGGGCGGACAGGCGCACCGAGGTCACCTCGTGCAAGCTGCCATCCTTGCGGCCCTTGCCGCGCGGGGTGCGCAGGGCGTCATAGATATAGGCTTCGGTCATGGGGTCTTCTCCTTAAGCTCGATCCGACGGTTTGCCGGGCATCAGGTCATATGGGTGTTTCCAGCCGGGTTGTTCCGACAAGCGGGTTAGCCAGGCGTCGATATGGGGCCAGTCGGCGCGGTCAAAGCCGAATGGTTCAGGGTAATAAAGGTAGCCACAGCAGCTGATATCGGCGTTGGTCAAGCCATCGCCGACGATCCAGTCGCGGCCCTCAAGGTGAGAATTGAGGACGTCGTAAGCTGCCTTGAGGCGCCCTTGGTTAAAGGCGATCACATCCGCATTGCGATGGTGCTCGGGCAGGAAATTCATCAGAAACCGGGTCATCCCGGCCATTGAACTGAGCTTGTGGTTGTCCCACAGCACCCAGCGGAAAATCTCGTAATTCTCATCCCGATCCTTGCCACCGAAATTGCCCGATTTCTCGGTTACATAGGCTTGGATCGCACCGGATTGCGAAGTGCGAAAATCGCCGTCGACCATGACGGGGGCTTCACCCATCTCATTGACCTCGGCCCGGTATTCTGGCGTGCGGGTCTGGCCGTTGAAGAAATCGACAAAGACCGGCTCCCAATCCAGCCCGGACATCTCAAGCGCAAGTGCGGCTTTGTACGAGTTACCGCTTTCGCCGAAACAGTGAAGTTTGATGGTCATGCGATCGCCCCTCCCAAGGCGCATAGTGCAGTGCCGCATTTGCGTATTTCGAGAAAGTTGAACTTTTAGCCGCAATAAGCTGTTCATCTTGCTGAAAACACGCACACCCAAAACCGATGTGACTGAAGTTGTTAACGCTTGCGCGCCTCAAGCTCAGAATTGAATTCTCGTAGTCGGCGCGTCAGTTTCTCCTCATCCGTGACGCTGTTGAAATTTTCGAACAGAAAAGACAGTGCTTCACCTTCGTCCAGCCCGGCTTCGCGGGCAAATGCCCTGAGCTTTCGGTAGCCATCTTCGGTCATGGCGACCGGAAAGCGGCGGGTCAGGCGAAAGCGTTTGGGCATTCTCGCTCCTCGGAAAACCGGCTCCGGGGCGGGGCCCCGAAACCGGAGAGTGATCAAAAATTCGCGGCCTCCAGCGCCATGACCGTGTCTGCGCCGGTCTGGATGCGCGACAGATGCATCGCGGTGGCGGGCAGGCGGCGGGCCATGTAGAAGCGACCGGTATTGATTTTGGTTTCGTAGAACTCTTTGTCTGAGGCACCGCCGTCCAAAGCGTCCTGAGCCGCTTTCGCCATCCGTGCCCACATCAGACCCAGGCAGACATGGCCGAACATGTGCATGAAGTCATAAGAGCCGGACAGCGCATTGTTCGGATTCTTCATGCCTTCCTGCATGAAATACATGCCAGCGGCCTGAAGATCCTTGGACGCAGCTTTCAGCGGTTCGATGAAGGCCTTGTCATAGGCTTCGTCTTTGCCGCCGTTTTCCTTGCAGAAGGTTTTGACCATGTCGAAGAAGGCCATGACGTGCTTGCCGCCATCCTGCGCCAGTTTCCGGCCGACAAGGTCCAGTGCCTGAACGCCGTTCGCCCCTTCGTAGATCATCGCAATCCGGGCGTCGCGGGTGTATTGAGACATGCCCCATTCTTCGATGTAGCCGTGGCCACCATAGACCTGCTGCGCCTGTACGGTCATGTCATAGCCCTGATCCGTCAGGAAGCCTTTGATGACCGGGGTCAGCAGAGAGATCAGACCATCCGCATCCTTGTCACTTGAGCGGTGCGCCTTGTCGATCATGGTCGCGCCCCACAGGATGAATGCACGCGCGCCTTCGGTGAAGCTTTTCTGATCCATCAGGTTACGACGGATATCCGGGTGTACGATCAGTGGATCGGCCGGGCCATCGGGGTTCTTCACGCCGGTCACATCGCGCCCCTGCAGGCGGTCCTTGGCATACTCCAAGGCATTCTGGAACGCAGCCTCGGCCTGCGACAGGCCCTGCATACCCACGCCCAGACGCGCTTCGTTCATCATGGTGAACATGGCGCGCATACCTTTATGTTCTTCACCCAGCAGCCAGCCGGTGGCTTCGTCATAGTTCATGACGCAGGTCGAGTTGCCGTGGATGCCCATTTTCTCTTCGATCTTGCCGACCGAGACACCGTTGCGCTCACCCGGGGTGCCGTCTTCGTTGACGATGAACTTGGGTACGATGAACAGCGACACACCCTTGATGCCCTCGGGGCCACCGGGGATCTTGGCCAGAACCAGATGAATGATGTTGTCGGCCATGTCGTGATCGCCGGACGAGATAAAGATCTTCTGACCGGAAATCTTGTAGCTGCCGTCACCCTGCGGTTCCGCCTTGGTGCGCATCAAGCCCAGATCAGTGCCGCAATGCGGTTCGGTCAGGTTCATGGTGCCGGTCCATTCGCAGCTGACCATGTTGGGCAGGTATTTGTTCTTCTGCTCGTCGGTGCCATGCGCCAGAATGGCCGAGGCCGCGCCATGGGTCAGGCCCTGATACATTACAAACGCTTGGTTCGCGCCCGAGAACATTTCGCCCACGGCGGTGCCAATCACATAAGGCATGTTCTGGCCGCCATACTCTTCCGGCATGTCGAGGCCGGTCCAGCCACCTTCCTTCATCTGCTCGAAGGCGTCCTTGAACCCGGTCGGGGTGTAGACGATGCCGTTTTCTAACCTGCATCCTTCAGTGTCGCCCACGACGTTCAGCGGATGCAGAACGTTGGTGGCAACCTTGCCCGCTTCTTCCAGAACCGCGCCGGTAAATTCGGCCTCCAGTTCGCTATAGCCTGGAATATCGGATTCCGAGACTTTCAGCACATCGTGCAGAATGAACTGAGTGTCTTTGGTTGGCGCGTTGTAAACGGGCATTTGAAGCTCCCTTAAATTCAGATGTCCGGGGATTGAGCCGCGAGGGTTACCCGACGGCTGTTTTTTCGTTGTTAATTGAGGCGATGACTTTCTCGCCCCAGCGCAGCTGTTCTTTCAAATCGTCAATGGCTTGAGTCAGCTCTTCGCGGCGGGCTTCCATGTCCGAAAGACGTTCACGTGCGATTTCAATCGTACGGATCATCTGGGTCTTTTGTTGGTCACCCACATGGTACAGATCCAGCAGTTGCCGGATCTCTTCCAGGCTAAAGCCGAAACGCTTGCCGCGTAGGATCAGTTTCAGGCGCGCCCGGTCTCGTTTGGTGAACAGGCGTTTCTGGCCCTCGCGGATCGGAAACAAAAGTTCCTTTGCCTCGTAAAAACGCAAGGTGCGCGGCGTGACCTCGTAGGTCTCGCACATTTCACGGATGGTCATCAGGTCTTCGGTCATGGATTCAGCACTCTCGTCACTGGCGTCTATCAAAGTCAGTTGCGCAGTCGATGCGCACGTTACAACACGTAGATGACGTTCACGTAATGCAAACGCTACGTCACAAGGAAAGTTGACGTAGGATCCTCTCGCGTCAAGGTGTGCTTAACCCGACTTTTCGGACGTGACGTAACGGAATTTAGATAAGGGAGGGGCCGGGTATCCGGTGTGAGAACACAACCGGTCGACCATGGCCGCAGTGCTTGAGGCTTCGGAAATCAGTACAGAAGCGGAGTGGGGTCAGCGCAGGGACTTGGCGGTCTGGTCACGCAGGCGCTGGAGCTCATCCATCGCCTCGTCCAGTTGTTGCCGTTGCTTTTGCAGTTCCGGCATTTGCCGGTCAGCCAGTTTAATGAACTCGGCCATTTGGGCTTGGTTTCCCTGATCTTCGTAGATCAGCAGCCATTGGCGAATCTCTTCCAGCGAGAATCCAAACAGACGTCCGCGCATGATCAGCTTCATCCGCGCGCATTCACGGGGGCCGTAGTACCTGCTACGGCCTTCGCGTTCCGGCTGAAGCAGCTCGATATACTCGTAGTAACGCAAGGTGCGCTTGGTTACATCGAACTCTTCGCACATCTCGTTTAATGACAAACGGTTGTCGGTCATTTTCGATCTCCTTGGCCGCAAACTAGGCCGTCGTCGCGGCAAGCGCAACAGGTGGTCTTGCTCTTTTGCAAGGCTCAGGCTCATAAAGAAAGAAATCAAGGGGGCACCACGACATGGTCGACAAAGTAGAAATTGCGCGCCGGTTTATCGAGGCAATCCCGCACGCCAAGGCGCTGGGGCTAAAGCTGACCACAATTAGCGATGGTGAGGCCGCGATCTCGATGCCGTACAACGCCGATCTGGTCGGAGACCCCCGAACCGGCGTCATCCACGGTGGCGCGGTGTTTGCTGCGCTGGACACTTGCTGCGGTGCGGCCGTGATGTCCCACCCGTCGGCGCCCGGCGGAACCGCGACCATTGATCTAAGGATCGACTACATGCGCGCCGCAACGCCGGGGCAGAGCATCACTGCTCATGCCACCTGCTACCACATCACACGCAACGTCGCCTTTGTCCGGGCCACGGCGATGGATGAAAATCAGGACCTGCCGGTCGCAACCGCCGCGGGTTCCTTTACGGTGGAGGGTCTGTGATGGCGCGCCCTCGTCCCGAACCCATGCAGGTGGTCAAGCAACGCCGTGATGCAGCCCTGAATGCAATTGTCGAAGGGGTGCCGTATATCCGTTTCCTGAATATCACCTTCGACCGGCGTGGCGATGAACTGACCGGCGTGCTGAATTTCGACGACAAGCTGATCGGCAACCCGTTGCTGCCCGCGCTGCATGGCGGGGTGACGGCGGCTTTTCTTGAGGTAACTGCCGTTATCACTCTGAGTTGGGAGTATTTCTTTCCCATGATCGAAAGCGGTGAAATCGAAGCGGAAGAGCTGTTCCAGGCCGACTCGGTGCGCTTTCCCAAGACCGTTGATTTCACGGTGGATTACTTGCGCTCGGGCCTGCCACGCGACGCCTATGCCCGCGCCTTCGTCAGCCGGTCCGGTCGGCGCTATGCGTCGGTCCGGGTTGAGGCCTGGCAGGACAATCACGCGCGTCCGATTGCGCAGGCGACCGGGCATTTTCTGATGCCGCAATCCAAACCCAAAGCAGAGTAGATCACCGTGCAGACCGCCTCGGCACCTCTCACCCATAAACGGGTGCTGAAGATCGCGGTTCCGATCGTGCTTTCCAACGCCACGGTGCCCATTCTGGGGGCTGTTGATACCGGAGTAGTTGGACAGATGGGGCAGGCAGCCCCTATCGGTGCCGTAGGCATGGGCGCGGTTATTCTGGCGACGATCTATTGGATCTTCGGTTTCTTGCGCATGGGAACCACCGGACTTGCTGCACAAGCGCGCGGGGCTGGGGATACCGCCGAGACCGGTGCCTTGTTGATGCGCGGGCTGCTGTTGGGTGGTGCGGCGGGGCTGTTCTTTATTGTCACGCAGATCTGGGTGTTCTGGGGCGCGTTTGCCTTGTCACCCGCCAGCCCCGAGGTCGAGGCGCTGACGCGGGACTACCTGCAAATCCGAATCTGGGGCGCTCCGGCGACGATTGCCCTTTATGCCGTAACAGGCTGGCTGATCGCGGTCGAGCGGACGCGCGGTGTGTTCTTCCTGCAGGTCTGGATGAACGGGCTGAACATCCTGCTGGACCTGTGGTTCGTTCTTGGACTTGGCTGGGGTGTCGAAGGTGTCGCCATCGCCACTTTGATCGCCGAATGGACCGGGTTGACGCTGGGCCTGTGGTTGTGCCGCGATGCCTTTGGCGGAAACCAGTGGCGCGACTGGCCCCGGATTTTCGATGCCGCCCGGCTGCGGCGGATGTTGCAGGTGAACACGGACATCATGATCCGCTCGGTTCTGTTGACCGGGGCGTTCACCACCTTTCTGTTCGTGGGTTCTGATTTGGGGGATGTGAACCTCGCGGCCAATCAGGTGTTGCTGCAATTCCTCGAGATCACTGCCTTTGCGCTGGATGGCTTTGCCTTCTCTGCCGAGGCATTGGTCGGTAGCGCCGTGGGCGCGCGCGACCGGTATCAGGTTCGACGCGCGTCGATCATGGCCTCGCAATGGGGCGTGGGTGGAGCCTTTGCGTTGGGCGCTGTGTTCTATTTGGCCGGACCAGCCCTGATCGATCTGATGACCACTTCACCCGAGGTTCGGGAGGCTGCACGGGACTACTTGATCTGGGCCGCGCTGGCCCCGGCGATCGGAGTGGCAAGCTGGATGTTCGACGGCATCTATATCGGGGCCACATGGACCCGCGCGATGCGCAACGCGATGATCCAGTCGGTCGCGATCTATGTCGTCGCGCTGTTCATTCTGGTGCCGATGCTGGGCAATCACGGGCTGTGGGCCGCGCTGATGGTTCTAAACATCGCGCGCGGCATCACGCTGGGGTGGCGCTATCCCCGGCTTGAGGCGCAGGTGGCTTAAAGCAGCGTCAGCAGGTTCTCGGGCGGGCGGCCGATGGAGGCCTTGTCGCCGGCAATGGCCAGGGGGCGCTCGATCAGGATCGGGTTCTCGGCCATGGCGGCGATCAGGTCGTCTTCAGGGGTGTCCTTGGTCAGGCCCAGCTCTTTGAACCGCTTCTCTCCGGTCCGCATCAAGTCGATGGCACCGATACCCAGCCGATCCAGCACCGCGCGGATTTCGTCAGCCGAGGGCGCATCCTCAAGGTATTTACGCAACTCAATCTGCGCGCCGTTCTCTTCCAGCAGAGCCAGCCCGGCGCGGGATTTCGAACAGCGGGGGTTGTGCCAATATGTGATCACAGCCAGTCCTCTCTTTTACTTCCAACGGCTTGCGCGACAGAGTTGAACCCGTCCCGTGCCAGCAACTCATCCAGGCCCTGCGCAATCTCAGCGGCCAGTGAAATTCCGCCATAAACCAGAGCCGTGTAAAGTTGCAGAGCAGACGCACCGGCGCAAATCTTGGCATAAGCTTGGTCCGCATTGCTGATCCCACCTACACCGATCAAGGGGATTTTTCCCTCGGTCAGATGGCTGAGACGCGCCAGAACCCGGGTCGATTTCTCGAACAGCGGGGCACCGGACAACCCGCCCATTTCATCCTTGTGGGCACTACGCAGACCTTCGCGCGACAGAGTGGTGTTGGTGGCAATCACCGCATCCACGCCGGTTTCCGAGGCAACCTCGGCGATGTCCTGCAATTCCGCTTCGGTCAGATCGGGGGCGATCTTCAGGAAAATCGGAATTGGGCGGAGCAGAGAGTTACGCGTCTCAATTACGCCGCCCAGCAACGCGCCAAGCGCCGCCTTTCCCTGAAGGTCCCGCAGCTTTTCGGTGTTGGGGGACGAGACATTGACCGTGGCGAAATCCAGATGTGCGGCGCAATGGGCCAGCACTTTGGCAAAATCGCCGGGCCGGTCGTCACTGTCCTTGTTCGCGCCAAGGTTCAGGCCGATCACCGCGTCCTTGGGGCGGTTGGCCAGACGACCTGCCATCACCTCCATGCCCTCGTTGTTAAAGCCAAAGCGATTGATGGCGGCCTTGTCCTCGGACAGGCGAAAAAGGCGGGGTTTGGGGTTGCCGGGCTGCGGGCGCGGGGTGACGGCACCCACTTCGATGAAGCCGAACCCGGTGCGAGACAGAGGGGTCAGAACCTCTCCGTTCTTGTCGAACCCTGCGGCCAACCCGACCGGGTTGAGCAGGTTCAGACCGGCCACCTGGGTTTTCAGACGGGCTGAGGTCACCGGCCCCGGCATCGGGGCCAGCCCGGCCTTCAGCGCCTTTATAGACATGCCATGGGCGGCTTCGGGGTCCATTTTGTGCAGGACGGAAAGCCCCAGTTTCTCGGTCAGTTTCATCCGAAAGCCTCTCCGCTTTGGGTGGGTGCACAGCGGATCAGGCGCGAGGTTTCAACCGCTGCCTGCCGGTGTATGACGGCCTTCTGGTAATCCGGGTCGGTCACCATCTCAAGGAACGCGTGGCCCGTTGGATAGCGTGCGATGAACACCTCATCCCAGGCCTCATACTGCGGGCCGATCAGAGTGGTCTGATACGCGCCGCGCCACAGGATCGACGCGCCCAATCGTGCGATAATCGGGGCGGTCTCGGCCCCATATTTGCGATAGGCCTGCGCGCCGGTCAGCCCTGCCTCGGACAGTTCGTGCCCGGCGGGATATTCCGCCTTGGCGCGGAACTTCACCAGATTAAGCATCTCGATCGGATGATCGCGGTCCAGCGCCTTGAACGCCTCGAACTGGGCGCGGTCGGGGTCGACGAACGCGGTCATGCCATCTCGGCCGGGAACTGGTGTGCTTGCCCGTCAAAGGGCAGGGCGCGCGACCACACAACATCGGTCATGCGGATTTGGCGGTAGAGATGCGGGAAAAGGGCGCCGCCACGCGATACCTCCCATTTCAGATCATCGCCCATCGCATCCGCATCGCAGGCCAGCAGGGTCAACCCCTCGACCCCGGCGAAATGCTTGGCTGCGGTCTCGGCGGCCTGTTCGGCGGTTGAGAAATGGACAAACCCATCGGATACATCAATCGGCGCGCCGTCCGAGGCACCCTGATCCTGCAAAAGGGCCCATTCATCGGCCCGGAAAATCTTGTAAATCAGCATGAGGTGGTGATGCCCCGCGTGACGGGCAGAATCAAGCCGGATTTCCCCCTTTGACTCTTCCTGCCGCTGAGCGCACCATCGCGTCAAACAAATACAGGGAGTATCAATATGTTCACCCGTTTTCTGGCGTCAGTGGCCGTTCTGGGCCTGACCGCAGGCATGGCCGCGGCGGAGTATAAGTTAACGATTCTGCACACAAATGACCTTCACAGCCGCATTGAGTCGATTAACAAATACGACTCGACCTGTGATGCCGAGGATGAAGCCGAAGGCAAGTGTTTTGGTGGCGTCGCACGGCTGAAAACCATGGTGGATACCAAGCGGGATGAACTGGCGGATCAGAACGTGCTGCTGCTGGATGCTGGTGACCCGTTTCAGGGCTCGCTGTTCTATACGACCTACAAAGGTGCGGCTGAGGCCGAGTTCATGGAGGCCATCGGCTATGACGCCATGGCGGTCGGCAACCACGAGTTTGACGATGGTCCCGAAGGTCTGGCTGCGTTCATCGACACCGTCAGCTTTCCGGTCATTTCGGGCAACCTCGATCTGTCGTCATCGGCCGAGCTGAACGGCAAGGTTGAAAACCGCCTTGTGCTTGAGGTCGGCGGCCAGAAGATTGGCATCGTTTCGGCATTGGCCACGGACACAGTCGACACCTCCAGCCCCGGCAAGGACGTGGTGTTTCAGGATGAAATCGAAAGCCTGACCGCAGATGTCGAGGCGCTTCAGGCCGAAGGTGTCGATATCATCATCGCGCTGAACCATGTCGGTCTGGCCAAGGATATCGAGATTGCCGAGAAAGTACCGGGCCTTGATCTGGTGATCGGCGGGCACTCTCACACGCTGCTCTCCAACACGCAGGAAGGCGCGGCGGGGTCGTACCCGCTGATGGTGGGCGATGTGCCGGTGGTTCAGGCCTATGCCTATTCCAAATATCTGGGCGAGGTCACGCTGACCTTTGACGACGATGGCAACCAGATTTCGGCGGAAGGGGAGCCGATTTTACTGGATGCCTCCGTCGAGCCGAACGCGGACATCGCCGCGCGCGTGGCCGAAATGGGCGAACCGATTGAAGAGATGAAAAAGCGCGTCGTTGCTGACTCTGCAGCTGCGATCCAAGGCGACCGCGCGGTCTGCCGCGTGCAGGAATGTGAGATGGGCAATCTGGTCGCCGACGCCATGCTGGCGCGGGTCGCGGATCAGGGCGCGCAGATCGCGATTGCCAACTCGGGCGGGCTGCGGGCGTCGATTGACCCCGGAGAGGTGACTATGGGCGAGGTGCTGACGGTGCTGCCCTTCCAGAATACGCTTTCAACCTTTGAAATCACCGGTCAAACTGTCATCGACGCACTGGAAAACGGCGTCAGCCAGGTCGAAGAGGTCAAGGGCCGTTTTCCGCAGGTCGCAGGCCTGACATTCACGTGGGATCCATCAGTTGCACCTAACGAAGGCCGCATCACCGAGGTGATGGTGGCCGAAGGCGACGGGTTCGTGCCCATTGATCCGTCCGCCACGTATCTGGTGGTCACCAACAACTATGTCCGCAACGGCGGTGACGGCTATTCGATGTTCGAAGGCGACGACAAAAACGCCTATGACTATGGGCCCGATCTGGCCGATGTAACGGCGGAATTCCTGGCCGAAAACGCGCCGTATCAGCCCTATCTGGACGGTCGTATCAAGCAGAAATAGCCCTGCACTGTAGCAACAAGAAAAGGCCGCATCACTCGATGCGGCCTTTATTTTTTCAGACCTGCTCAGCCGAGGTCGTATTCCGGCCAAAGTGCTGGGTCGAAGCCGTCCAGCATCGGACGCAAATGTTCGGATACACTTTCCCAACCACCAATGGCTTTGGTCGAAATCTTGTTGCGAACCTGATCAATACTGGCCGTTCTGACCTGTTTCTTGTTTTTCTCGGGATGCATCATGGCTTCGTTCCACTCGATCCCGCAGAACTCCGCGACTTGGTGGCTGTAGGTCTCAGGGTCCGCGACCAATCGTTCATAGGGGACAGTCAGGATTTGACCTGGGAATACAGCATCCCAATGAGCCATATAGCGGCGATACAAGTTCGCCGTTTGGGCAATGGCTTCAAGGTTTGATGCGTAGCGCATACCAACCGCCGGGAACAACCTGATCCATTTGGACAAGCCGACATCTCGCGGGTCCCGCAGCATATTTATGATTTTCGCATTTGGGAAAGCTGCGAGCAGAAACCCGACGCGTTGATAATTGTGGGGCATTTTATCGACGAAGGCGATCGATCCGTCTGCTATTGGCGGCATTAATCTTCGAAATTCGTTCGCAAATTCAGCGGCGTTTTCCGCATTGAATACGGAACCTTCCTTTTCGAAATCCAGTGACAGATCGGCCCCCAGCGTAAGCTCACCGCATCCTGCGATCCTTGGCGCAGAGCTCAGCATCATTTCCATCAATGTGGTGCCTGATCGGGGTTGGCCGACGACAAATATTGGCAAGGGAGTTTCACTTGAACCGGAATTTGGAGTCTCGTAACCGACAGGGAAAAGCCCGGTGATGTTGTTCAGTTTTGCTTCTTCAGCAGCAAAATCAAAAGGGTTGATATCGTGCTGAATCGCATTGGCGCGGGCGATTTGAGGCAAGGCTGCGGCCAAACCATCTTTTGCGGAAATCAAATTGCCCTTCGCGAACTCCAAGTCTGCATTGTCATACCCGGTTTTGGCGATTGCTGCTTCGACGATTTCCAACAGGTGTGGAGTGTCTTCCGCGTTCGTCATCATCGACAGGTGTAGCAAGGTTGGTTTGTGCTCAGGGTTCTCGGCAAGCAGTTTTTGCAGGATTGCAGTTGATCCCGATTTGTCGCCATGCCGATGCAGGTTAACCGCTCTTTGAAATGCGACCTTTTCGTCATTCGGGCTAAGCTCGTAAGCTCGGGTAATGTCGCGTGAATAGTCATCGAGAAAGCCAATATGTTCGTACGCTTTCGCGCGTTTGGCCAGAATTTCCACGTTGTCCGGATCGTTTAGTAGCTTCTTAGACGCGTATTCTATGATCCTGCGCCAGTTGTTACCCTTGAGGTAAAGCTCATCCAAGACGCGGTTCAGCTCTTTATTGTTGGGGAACTGTTCAAGTTTTTGCTCGGTGTATTCCAGCGCCTTAAAAATCTGCCCGGTTTGCATCAGAGCGTTGGCCAAATTTTCCACAAATTGCGGATCGTCCGGTTTCATCCGGGATGCCTCAACAAAATGCGGGATGGATCTCTTGTACTGTTCCATCTCGGTCAGCACAAAACCCGAAATGGCGTGAAAGTCCGGATCCTTCGGGAATTTCTTAACGCCGAGCTGCGCCTTTTTCAGTGCCTGTTGCAGCTTGCCAGCGTCAAGAGCCGCTACTGCCTTGCCTTTGAGGGTTTTCGCTGTTTGATTTTGCATGAGACCCCGTGACACCCTGTGCCTGTATGAAACGATTATCGATGGTTCATTACCTATGTGCGGACGGTTTGCAATAACACTTCCCAATGACGCGATGGCACAACTGTTTGCTGCACGACCAGCGAATACGCTGCCGTCTGTCCCTAACTTCAACGTGTGCCCGACAAATCAGGTGCATGTGGTCCGCGCCGGAGAGGGCGGGCGCCGGCTGGACCCGCTGCGCTGGGGGTTTCTGCCGCATTGGTACAAGACCGAAACCGCCGGTCCTCTGCTGATCAATGCGCGGGCTGAGACGCTCGCTGAAAAACCTGCGTTTCGCGCTGCCTGCCGTGAACGGCGATGCCTGATCGTGGCGACGGGGTTCTACGAATGGACCAAGACCGACCAGAACACACGACTGCCTTGGTACATCCACCGCAAGGATGGCGCGCCTATTGCCTTTGCTGGTGTTTGGCAGGACTGGGGCACTGACGAGGCGCGGCAAGGTACCTGTGCCATCGTGACGACACACGCCAACAACCACCTGAGTGCCATCCACCACCGGATGCCGTTGATCCTAGAGCCTGACGACTGGCCGCTCTGGCTGGGTGAGGCAGGGAAGGGGGCCGCGCGTCTGATGCAGCCCGGTGCCGAGGATGTGCTGGATTTTTACCGTGTTGATCCGGCGGTAAACTCGAACCGTGCCAGCGGGTCTGACCTGATCGAACCGATCCCGGAATAACCGTGCGCCTTTCCAATGCTACCTTTGCAGGATAGACCCTTGATATGGCATTGAACTTTACCAACCTGCCCAGCCTTTACGCACATGACTTCGATACGGTGATCGATGTGCGCAGCCCGGCGGAATTTGCCGAGGATCATCTGCCCGGTGCCATCAATCTGCCGGTTCTTGACAATGACGAACGCGCGCGGGTTGGCACGATTTATGTGCAGGAAAGCCCTTTTCTGGCCCGCAAACTGGGCGCGGCGCTGGTGTTCCGTAACGCGGCTAACCACATCGAACACAGTCTGTCGCATCATGAAGGCGGCTGGAAACCTCTGGTCTATTGCTGGCGGGGTGGGCAGCGGTCCGGGTCGTTCACATGGATGCTGCAACAGGTCGGCTGGCGGGCTGAGGTGGTCGAAGGCGGGTATCGCACCTATCGGCGTCTTGTGAACCGATTTCTTTACGAAGACCCCTTGCCGCATCGTCTGGTCGCTTTGGACGGTTACACGGGCACGGCCAAGACCGACCTTCTGGCGCATCTGAAAACGCGCGGCGTTCAGGTTGTGGACCTTGAAGGGCTGGCTAATCACCGTGGCTCATTGCTGGGTGAGATGCCCGGTGGGCAACCCAGCCAGAAGGCGTTCGAATCCGCTCTGGCTGCAGCATTATGCGGGCTCGACCCAGAACGCCCGGTTATTGTCGAGGCCGAGTCGTCCAAGATCGGAACCCTGATCCTTCCACCCAGCTTGTGGACCGCTTTGCGAAATGCGTCGCGTATTCAGGTTCAGGCCTCGATCGAAGCGCGCACCGCCTATCTGGCCCGTGCCTATGACGACATCCTGTCGGATCCCGACCGGTTGCGCGATCGGCTTTCTCCGCTGCGGTTCTACCGGGGGCACGAGGTGGTGGATGGCTGGCTCGCCCTGATCGACACCGGTGACAAGCAGGCGCTGACGCGGGCGTTGATGGAGCAGCATTATGACCCGTCCTATGCCAAATCCAGCCGCGCTCGCACCGCCGAGGTTGTGGCGCGGGTCGATGCGGCCGCACTGGACGATGCGGGTCTAAACGACTCGGCCGCGCGGATCGAACGGATTCTGGATCAGCTTTGAAGGCGCAGACCCGGTGTGTCGGACATGTGTCCGATGATGACCGCCGGATAACCCGCGTGCCTCAGCTTTTCACACAACTTTTGCGCCTGATCGGGCGCGACGGCGGCCAATAGCCCCCCAGCGGTTTGCGGATCGAACAACAGGTCAGCTTTGCCGCCGAACGGCAGGTTCGGCGCAATAGAGCGGTTTTCGTCGAAAATCGTTGACCGGACGCCTTGCGCGCTCAACTCCATCGCGCCAGCCATCAGCGGAATGGCGTCCAGATCGAGAGATGCGCCGCAGTCCGACGCCTCGCACATGCCCAACAGATGCCCGGCCAGACCAAAGCCCGTCACGTCAGTCATCGCATGGGCGCCTGCCAGAATGCGGGAGGCTTCGCCCTGCGGATGAACCATTTGCTGGAACGCATCAACGACCCATTCGCCACGGGCCTTGCCCGCCATTCCTGCCGCCATCAACACGCCGCCGCCCAGCGGTTTGGTCAGGATCAACTTGTCGCCCGGGCGCGCACCCGACAGGGTGATTGGGTCATTCTCGCACAGGCCTGTCAGGGTGAAGCCGATGGTCATCTCATCCCCCATCGAGCTATGGCCACCCACGATCTCGGCCCCGGCGTTGCGCATGACCTCGGTCGCGATCGTCATGATTTCGGCCATGGTTCGGTGCTGCAATTCGGGCGACATGCGAGGCAGGATGATCGTTGCGGTTGCCGCTTGTGGGCTGGCGCCCATGGCCCAAATATCCCCCAGCGCGTGAACGGCTGCGATGCGGGTCATCAGTGCCGGGTCATTGGTGAACCCGCGCAGATGGTCCGAGGACATCACCTGCTTCGCCCCACCGGTTGCCAGCAGGGCCGCGTCGTCGCCCGGCAGGGCGTTGATATCGGCGCGCTCTGGCGCGGGCAGGTTGTGCAGTGCGGCCTGCAGTGCGCCGCGCCCAACCTTTGCACCGCAGCCACCGCACATGGGCTTGTCGCCCAGTGCCTCTTGCAGCCCTGCTGCATGGAATCTCGGCGGGGATGGGGGCGTCATTTCAGGCAGGTCGCGGAACCTGTTCATGAAATTCTGGTCGATATGATCCTTCCAGCGCCACATCAAGGACCCGCTGAACGAAGTGCCAAGTCGCTCGGCCAATGCGGATTTTCCGCCCAGAGAGATCAGTTTCAGATAGTCCTTCTGCGGCGTGTACCGCCGCATCCGTCCTGCTCCCAAAACGGCACGCAGGTTATCGTACAAGACCGGAGCCTCACGCACCGCATAGACCCCCGCTTTGGGGCGCGGGTTTTCCGACAGATGGGCACAATCCCCGGTGGCGAAGATCGCCGGATCGCTGGATTGCAGGTAACCGTTCACGCGGATGTAGCCGTCTTGCAGGTCAAGGCCCGTCTGGGCAATCCAGTCATAAGGGCGGGCGCCGGCGGCTCCGGTCACGAAAGCGGCAGGGATTTCGTGACCATCACTCAGAACAATGTGATCGGCATCAATGCGGGTAATGGCCGTGTTTTCGATCAGATCAACGCCCAGTTCCGCCATTGCCTTGCGAATGGTTGCGGCTGCCTTTGGTCCCGTCGCAGTGAGGGCTTGGGCATTGTCGATCAGTGTCACCTGCGCCGCACGGCCTTTGGCACTCAGGGCATGGGCCATGGCCATCACCAGCTCAACCCCCGCCACGCCGCCACCAATCACCGCGACCGAAGCTGGACCGGTGCCTTGCAGATACGTGGCCCACCGCGCCGCGAACGGCCCCAGAGGTTTGGCCGGGACCGCGTGGTCAGCAAACCCGTGCAGGGCGGGCATGTCCGAGGTGATCCCCACATTAACAGAGGCCACATCGTACGCCACCGGAGGGCGACCGGGCACATGGACGAGACGCTGATCAATATCGATCCCTTCGACCGGGCCAAGAATAACGCGTGCACCGGCAAACCGGGCCAGACGCACCAGATCGATGTTCAGTTCACAGCGCTCATAGTGGCCCGCGACAAAGCCGGGCAGCATCCCGGAATAAGGCGCAACAGGGCCGGGATTGATCACCGTCACTCGTGCGCCCGGCAGCGGGTTCATCCCCCATTTCCTCAGCACCAGTGCGTGGGTATGCCCGCCGCCAATCAGAACCAGATCACGGGTCAGGGGCAGCGGAGTGTGATGCATGGGCGTTAGTTCGCTGTGTGTTCCGGGACGTCTTCGACTTGCTCGACCGCGTGGGTGGCCCAAAGCTCATCCTCGCCCGCGTCCGGCAGATCGCTGGGCTTTTCATGGCGATGAATGTGCCATTTGGCAATGAACAGAGCCGTGATCGGTGCAGTCAGGAACAGGAAAAGGGTGATCAGCAGTTCGTGCAACGACAGTTGCTGCTCGATCAGTACCGAGTGACAGATCGAGGCCAGCAACACGCCGCCCACGCCCAGCGTGGTCGCCTTGGTGGGCGCGTGCAGGCGGGACATCGGGTCTTTCAGCTTGATCATTCCAAACGACCCGACAAAGCCGAAGATACCCGATATGATCAGGAAGAAGGCGATCAGAATTTCGAAAATGAACTCCATTTCACCCTCACTCGATGATATTGCCGCGCAGCATAAAGCGCGCATAGGCCACGGTTGAAACAAAGCCGAGCATCGCAATGATCATCGCGGCTTCGAAGAAAATCTCAGTCCCCAGAGCAAGCCCATAAAGGATCATCAGCGCGATGGTGTTGATCACCATCGTATCCAGCGCCAGAACACGGGTGCCGACACCCTCGGCTGAGATGATCCGATACAGGCACAGCATGATGGCGGTGCCAAAACAGGCGAAGGCAAACCAGATCGCGACTTCGATCATTCGAAAATCTCCTTCAGGCGACGTTCATAGCGCTGTTTGATCTGATCCCGTACCGCTTCTGGGTCGGGCGCATCCAGGCAATGGACCAGCAAGTTATGCCCCTGCGCCGACAGATCCGAGCTTACCGTGCCAGGGGTCATGGTAATGGTACCGGCCAGAACGGTGATTGCCTCGGGCGTGCGCAGTTCCAGCGGGACGCAGATCCAGTTCGGTTGCCGGTCTGCATCGCGTTTGAACAGGATGATCCGGGCAACCGTGATGTTGGCGATCACAATATCCCAAAGCACCACCAGCATATATTCCACCACCATCGGCCAGTTGCGCAGCTTGGGGCGGTCGGGCCAGTAGGGCTGGGTGATGAACGGGATGATGATCCCCAGGATCAGGCCGAAAACCAGCGAATTCAACGACGGTTTGTTGGCCAGCAGAACCCACACAATGGTTAACAGAAAGGTCAGGTGAGGGTGCGGAAAAATCCGGTGCAGAAGTCTCATCATTCCTCTCCTCCCAGAACGGCCGAGATGTAGTGTTCGGGTGTGAACAATTGCTCAGCGGTTTTGCCAGCATAATTCAGAGCCGGACCCGCGAACAGGGTCAGCATGACAAGGCCCAGCACCAGCCCGAAGACAGAGGTGAAGGCCAGCCCTGCGTTGGGTTCGGGCGCGGGTTGGGCGGGGGCCTCTTCGTCTGTTTCGGGCGCCGGGGTGTATTGGGCGTCGTGACTTTTCCAGAAGATCAGTGAGCCCGCGCGTGCCAGTCCGACAATAGTGACAAACGACCCGATCAGGACAACGGCCCAGATCGCGTTTGCATCCGGCGCGTCGCGGGATGCGTCCAGCACCAGCAGCTTGCCGATAAAGCCCGACAGCGGCGGCATCCCCGCCAACGCGATGGCGCCGACGAAGAACAGGGCCGAGATCAGACCGCTTTGCGGCATCGGCGCCTTGGGTTCGATGGCGCCGCCCCGACGCTCAATCACCAGATCGGCGACTAGAAACAGCAGCGCGGTCGCAAGGGTCGAGTGATAGATGTAATAGAGTGCCGCTGCGGTGGCCGTTTCCGTGAACAGCGATATCGCAATCAGCAGCGTGCCCATCGAGGCGATAGCGCAAAAGGCGACCATCCGCGCGATGTGCTGCGCACCCAGAATGCCGACAACCCCAACGGCCAGCGTCACCAGCGCCGCCGGTTGCAGCCATGCGCCCACCAGACCTTGCGTCGCCTCAACCTCGGGGCCGAAGCCCAGCGTGTACATCCGCAGGATCGAATAGGCGCCGACCTTAGTCATGATCGCAAACAGCGCAGCCACGGGCAAAGGCGCGTTGGCATAGCTGGCGGGCAGCCAGAAATGCAGCGGCAGTACGGCGGCCTTGATGCAGAACACCAGCAGCAACAGCACGGCCCCCACACGCAGCAGGGCCGTGTCGTCGGCGGGCAGCTCCGCCACGCGCATTGCCATGTCCGCCATGTTCAGCGTGCCGGTCACCGCATAAAGCGTGCCAAGCGCAAACAGGAACAGGGTCGATCCAATCAGGTTATAGGCCACATATTGCACCCCGGCTTTCAGGCGCACGGAACCGCCCCCGTGCGTCATCAGACCGTAAGAAGCAATCAGCAGAACCTCGAAGAACACGAACAGGTTGAAAGCGTCCCCGGTCAGGAAAGCGCCGCAGACGCCCATAAGCTGGAAGTGGAACAGCGCGTGGAAATGCTTGCCCCGGTTGTCCCAACCCGAGGCAATGGCGTAAAGAACGATCGGCAAGGCCAGCAGCGCGGTCAGCAGAACCATCATGGCCGACAACCGATCCAACACCATTACGATGCCGAACGGCGCGGGCCAGTTGCCCAGCTCATAGACCTGAATATCGCCGCCAGAGGCCTGCGCGGTGATGGTCAGGGCAATCCCCAACAGGCCCACCACACCGGCGACCGAGAAGATGCGCTGAAGGTCCAGATGGTACCGCAGGACCATGATGATGAACGGGGCCAGGATCGCGGGCAGGACGATCGGCGCTACGATCCAGTGGTTCATGCGTCTTCTCCCGGCGCGTCCACGCTGTCCTGCGCGGTCATGTCGATATGGTCATCCTTCGAGGACAGATAGGCCGAAAGCGCGATCATCACGATCACCGCCGTCATCCCGAAGGAAATCACGATGGCCGTCAGCACCAGCGCCTGTGGCAGCGGATCGGTATAGGGCACGTCTTCGTATTTGTTCAGAACAGCAGGCGCGTCCAGCGCCAGCCGTCCGGTGGCAAACAGGAACACGTTCACCGCATAGGTGATCAGTGACAGGCCCAGAATAACCGGGAATGTGCGGCGACGCAGGATCAGGAAAATCCCGGCGGCGGTCATGATGCCTACGGCTGAGGCTACGAGCGCTTCCATCAGGCCTGCTCCTTCTCTTCTTCGTCTTTCAGGTCATCCCGCAGCGGATTGATATCCATCGGGAATTCCTGTGCCATGCCTGGTTGCCAAGCAAACCGTGAAAGGCTGTCCAGCGCCAGCATCACCGCACCCAGAACCGCAAGGAATACGCCGGTGTCGAACAGGATGGCGGTCGCCCATTCGAACTCTTCCAATGGGGGCCAGTTGATGTAGCCGAAATCACTGGTCAGGAACGGACGTTCGTTGAACCATGCGCCAAGACCCGTCGCGGCGGCGATCAATACACCCCAGCCGATTGTACCGTGGTAATAGAACCTCTGCCGTTCGATGGCCCAAGTATAGCCGCTGGCCATGTATTGCATCAGGTACGCAATGGCCACGATCAGACCGGCGATGAACCCGCCACCCGGTTGGTTGTGTCCGCGGAAAAAGATGTAGGCACCGACCATCAGCGCGATGGGCATCATCACACGGGTCGCCACCACCATCATCAGCGGATGCGAGTCTCCCGATTGCGGCCAATGCGGTTTGCGGTTCAGCAGATAGGCGCGGACGTTCGAGCCCAAGACTGACTCGGTCAGGGCAAAGATGATCAGAGCAGCGATGCCCAAAACGATGATCTCGCCAAAGGTATCAAAGCCCCGGAAGTCCACCAGGATCACGTTGACCACGTTGGTGCCGCCACCGCCTTTGTACGAATTCGCCAGATGGAATTCCGAGATCGTTGGGAAGGCAAAGTCCCGCAGCATCAGCGCATAGATCAACCCACCGGTACCAAGACCCGCCACAACTGAGATCGCGGCATCGCGCCAGCGCCGCGCAGCGCTGCTGTCCCAGGGTGTGTCCGTGGGCAGGAAGTTCAGCGAAAGCAGAAGCAGGATCATCGTCACCACCTCGACCGAGATCTGCGTCAGCGCCAGATCTGGGGCCGAGAGGTAGTTGAACGCCATCGAAACGATCAGGCCAACCACGCCGATCAGCACCAGCGACAACAGGCGGTTGCGGTGGAACCACATGATCGCCAGCGTCGCAGCAACCAGACAAATCCAGCCGAAGAACGGGATAATCTGTATCGGCAGCGGTTCGCGCGTTTCCGGGCCAATCGTGCCGGTCGTAAAGGCGTAATAGCCAAGCCCGACGGTGAAAGCGATCAGGATAATCGCATAGCGGCTGATCACGCCGTTATGCAGCGTATCGGTGACCCAGCGGCTCAGCGCTGTCAGGGCACCGATCACAGCGTCAAAGATTGTCTTGGCCTCGGGTCGAGGCAGGGCGTTCCACAACGCCTCTCCCCGGCGGTGCAGGGCCAGCAAGAGCAGACCGCCCAGGGTGGCCACGGCGGACATGTACAACGCGGGTGTGAACCCATGCCAAAGCTTCAGCGAGTAATAGGGCAGTTTCTCACCACCGATCACGGCACTGGACACAACTGCGACCAAAGGCCCGACAATCGCTGCCGAGTACAACCCGATCAGCACCACCAGCACTACAAGGAAAGCCGGGGCCAGCCACAGGCCGACAGGCGGGTCATGCGGGTGGTGTGGGTAATCAGTACGCTGCGGGCCAAGGAAGACATGGCTGACAAAGCGGAAGGAATAGGCCGCCGAGAACAGCGCAGCCAGCAACGCCAGACCCGGTACTAGGTAGTGCGAGTTTAGCCATGTTGTGTGGACCGTCTCCTCCAGCATCATTTCCTTGGACAGGAAGCCATTCAGCGGCGGCAGACCGGCCATGGACAGGGCGGCAATCGTGCCGATGGTAAAGGTGATCGGCATCAGATGCCGCAACCCGCCCAGACGTTTAATATCGCGGGTACCAGTCTCGTGATCGACGATCCCGGCGGTCATGAACAGCGCCGCCTTGAACGTCGCGTGGTTGATGATGTGGAAGATCGCGGCCACAGCAGCAATCTTGGTGCCAAAGCCCAGTAGCATCGTCACCAAACCCAGATGGGACACGGTCGAAAACGCCAGCAGCGCCTTAAGGTCATCTTTGAACAGCGCAATGCAAGCACCGATCAACATGGTCACTAGCCCCGTGGTCGCAACGATATAGAACCACGCATCCGTCCCGGCCAGAACCGGCCACATCCGCGCCATAAGGAACAGCCCGGCCTTCACCATCGTGGCCGAGTGCAGATAAGCCGAAACAGGTGTTGGCGCAGCCATCGCGTGCGGCAGCCAGAAGTGGAACGGGAACTGCGCCGATTTGGTGAAGCAGCCCAGCAGGATCAGGATCAGAGCGGGCATGTAATAGGGCGAGGACTGGATCAGCTCTTTGTTCTGCAGAATGACGCTCAGGTCAAAAGACCCCACGATATTGCCCAGGATCAGCATCCCCGCGATCATCGCCAGCCCGCCGGAACCGGTCACGGCCAGCGCCATTCGAGCACCTTGCCGCCCCTCGGGCAGGTGTTTCCAATACCCGATCAGCAGGAATGAGCTAAGCGATGTAAGCTCCCAGAAAATAAGAAGAAGTAGGATGTTGTCAGACAAAACAATCCCGACCATCGCGCCCTGAAACAGCAGCAGGTAGGTATAGAACTGCCCCATCGGGTCCTCGCGCGAAAGGTAGAATCGCGCGTAGAGGATAATCAGCAGGCCGATGCCAAGGATCAGCAGGGCAAACAGAAACCCCAGACCGTCCAACATGAAGTTCGCGTTCAGACCCAGCGCCGGGATCCAGTCGAACCGGGCGGTGACGACCTCTCCGCGCATGACCGAGGGGATGTGGATCAACAGCCCCATGAGCGCCAGAAAAGTGGTCAAGCCCGCCGCCGAGGCTGCTGCGTTTCGTCCTGCCCGGATCAGAAGGGCTGGGAAAACAGCTCCGAGGAAGGGAAGGGCCGCGATGAGGAATAGGGACAAGTGCGATACTCCGGTCTGAGCGGTCAATAGTAGTCTTGATTTTGTAAGGATAATTTTCTGACTGTCCAGCTATTGCAAGTTTTTCACTGCGTTCCATGGCCATTCATCATGGCCATTTTCGCGAGTGAAATAATGACGTGAACTTGATCAGGGGATTGATTTTCCGCGCAGCGGCATTTGGGCGATTGTGATAAAACCGGCCTGACGGCTCAGGAGGGCATTGTATGGGAGAAAAGGTGAACCGAGCCCGAAGATGGGTTCTGTTGGGCGGGGGCGCTGCCATCACCGCCGGTTTCGCTATCCGGCAATACCGCCTGATTCCTCAGGACTATTCAGGCGGACAATTGAGCGTTGCTGACGCGTATGAGCAGGCGTTGTCGGGCGATGTCCTGTTGGTGGATATCCGAACCCCGCGCGAATGGAAGGCAACGGGCGTTGGTGAGGGAGCATATCCATTGGATATGCGGCGTGATGATTTTGAGCAGGCGCTGGCGCAGCTCACCGGCGGAAAACGCAATGCCCGGGTCGCGTTGATTTGCGCCCGCGGGGTGCGTTCGGCCCGTCTGAGCAACCTTTTGACCGAAGCAGGGTTCACAAATGTCATAGATGTGCCCGAGGGTATGTTGGGGTCGGCCGCAGGGCCGGGATGGGTGCGCGCCGGGTTGCCGGTTCAGCGCAATACAGGAGAGACTGGATGATCCGTGAATTGACGCTGGCAACCGGGTTGGTGCTGGCGGGGCAGGCTGGCCTTGCCGCGTGTGCCGATCAGGAGGGTATGTGCGAAACCGCATCGGGCGGTTATCACATCGAACTGCCCGAGGTTGAAAACCCACCACTGGTCGTGTTCCTGCACGGCTATGGCGGCAGCGGTGCAGGGACAATGAAGAACCGCAGCATGGTCGAGCCTCTGTTGGCGCGCGGCTATGCCGTAATGGCGCCTGAAGGGCTTGAGCGACCTAACCGCGACGGTATCAAAAGCTGGAACTTCTATCCGGGATTTGGCGAGCGAGATGAGACCGCGTTTCTGACCGAAGCCGTTCAGGACGCGGCGGAAAGGTTTGGGACCGACTCCGAGAGGGTTGTTTTGGGCGGGTTTTCTGCCGGTGCGTTCATGGTTTACTACCTTGCCTGCGCCGCGCCGGATACGTTTTCAGCCTATGTGCCCGTCTCGGGTGGATTCTGGCGACCACATCCCGAGGCTTGCGACGGTCCGGTGCGGTTGTTTCACACCCATGGTTGGACCGACAATGTGGTGCCGCTGGAGGGGCGTCTGCTGGGCGGTGGCCGGTTCCATCAGGGCGACATCTTTGCCGGTCTGGAGATTTGGCGCGTTGCCAACGAGTGCGTTGACACCAAACCCAGCGGGTTTTCCACCACCGGCCAGTTCATGCGCCGCTATTGGACCGGATGCGCCGAAGGCAGCGCGCTGGAATTCGCGCTGTTCCCCGGCGGTCACGGAGTGCCCGAGGGCTGGGCAGACATGATGGTAGATTGGTACGAAGGTTTGCCCGGCGGTTGATCATTCTGCCGGGGTCATCACGCCTTTGCCCTCGATCAGACGTTTCAGTTCGTTCCGGTGACGCCGGGCCGAGCGGGTGATCGCGGGTTCGCGGAAGTCCTCTCTCATCCCGACCATACGCCGTGCCGCGCCAGCCGAGACACCGCTGAGCGCGGACAGTGGTATCGCCAGCGCAAGGCTGATCGCGATCGGAGCCAGCCAGACCGAGACGAGGCCGGACAGGATACCGACGCTCAGTGCGAGGCCGCTGATGGTTTCCAGCGTGTGACACAGGATCAGGGTGCGCAGGCTGTAGGTGCCGCCATCGCGCGCCTGCGGGGACCAGCCCTTTTGAATGCCAAGCGCTGTGCGGAATACAGCGATCATCTGCTGTACCATAAGGATCGGGGCGTAGAGGATCGACAGGAGCACCTCGGCCAGGAAGGATGTCACGAACTTGGACCCGCCGCCGAACTCGGCATAGCGCACTCCGCTCAGGGGCAGGGCCAGAACGCCCAGTACCTTGGGCGCCAGCAGCATCGCGTACATCACCAGAATGATCAGCACGTGGCGGGTTTCCGACATCTCGGGCCATTGCGGGAACATCGGGTTGTCGGGGCTGAAATAGTGCAGGACCGAGGCATCCTCGCCCTGACCGATCAGCGCCCACATCACCAACAGCGCAAACCACAGCGGCGACATCAGATATCCGACCGCGCCGTGGAACATGTGGAACCGCGATACGGCGCGGAACCCTGTAGAGCCCAGCAGTTTCAGGTGCTGCAGGTTGCCTTGGCACCAGCGACGATCCCGCAGGGCGTGGTCGATCAACGTGGGCGGAGTTTCCTCATACGAGCCTCGGATGCGCGGCAGGAAGCGCACGCCCCATCCGGCGCGGCGCAGCAGACCGGCCTCGACAAAATCGTGGCTCATGATCAGCTTTTCCTGACCATTATAAGCCCGCAGCTTCGGCAGGCCTGCGCTTGTGGCAAAGGCCCGGGTGCGGATGATTGCGTTGTGGCCCCAGTAGTTTCCTTCCTGTCCACACCAGCGCGCCAGACCCTCGGCAAAGGCAATGCCGTAGACGCCGTTGGCGAATTGCTGCATCCGGGCAAAGACCGACTGTGCGCCGATCAGTTGCGGGTAGCTTTGGATCAGACCGGCACCCGGATCACGCGCCAGCGAATCCGTCAGGCGCGTGATCGCCCGCCCGGTCATCAGGCTGTCGGCATCCAGCACCAGCATCGCATCCCAATCGGCCCCCCAACGGCTGACCCAATCGGCGATGTTGCCAACTTTCCGGTCGGTGTTTTCCTCGCGCCGACGGTAGTAAAGCTCCAAACCGGGGGCGAGGGTGGTGCGCAGAGCCTCGACACTGGCCTGTTCCTGCGCCGCGATCTCGGGGTCGCGGGTGTCGGACAGGATGAACATGGCATAGTGGTGCTGACCGCCGCGTGCGCGCAGGTCTTCGAGCATCGTACGGGCGTTGCCCAGCACGTTCCAAGGCACTTCGTTGTAAACCGGCGTCAGCAGAGCAACGCGCAGCGGCTGCGGGCGGGTTTCGCGTTTCGGCTGCTCTTGCCGCGACAAGGACACCATGCCCAGCAAGACGGTGCAGACTGTAAAGGAAATCCAGAAGAAGTTGAACGAGATCAGCGCAAGCAGGATGCCCTCGATCAGGTTGATGCCCTCAGCCCCGAACCAATCGCTCATGACCCACAAAAGGCCCAGCGTGGCCGCCATGGCCGGAGAGAACGCCAGCGCGCGCCAGAACCCGGCCGAGGGGCGCTGACCCGATGGTACCTGTGCATCCCGGAAGTCCGCGCTGAAATCCTGCGCGGGCATGGCCAAAGGCGCCTCGGGGGGCATGATGTGCAATTCCTGGGTCATGCGGTCCAACGATATAGCCAGACCTCAGAGGCCGGTTGTTTGTCTTTCAGCAACTGTGCGCGCAACTCCACATGGTCGCGGTCGCCCGGCTGGAACGAGAAAGCCAGCCGTAGGCCGCCGGTGTCCGGGTTGCGCTGCAGCACGCCCTCGGAGGTTTCGGCATGGGGTGAGTCAACAAAGATCGTCATCGCCTCGGGGTCGTCGAACAACTCACTTTCTTCAAAATCGATGACGGCCAGACGTCCTTCGCCAAACGTGTTTTCCCCCATTGCCGTGTTGATCACACGCGGCATCGGTGTGCGCTGGGGCTCCTCTCCCCAGATCAGGCGATAGCTCAGGTCCACCTGGGTGCCTGCAGCATAGGGTTCGGCAGGACGCCAATAGGCGACGATATTGTCGTAGATTTCCTGATCGGCTGGGATTTCGACCAGTGTGACCGAGCCCTTGCCCCAATCCGAGCCGGGTTCGACCCACAGGCTCGGACGCTTGTGATAGTTCGCCTCAAGATCTGCGTAATCCGAGAAGTGCCTCTTGCGCTGCATCAGACCAAAGCCGCGCGGGTTCGTATCAACGAAAGATGAAATCTGCAAGCGGGTCGGATTTGCCAGTGGCCGCCACAGAATTTCCCCGCCGCCGTTCCGGATCAGCAGGCCGTCGCTGTCATGCACGGCAGGACGGAAGTCGTCGAACCGGCTGTGGTTGGTCTGGTCGAACAGGAACATGGACGTGCCAGGGGCGATGCCGACATGGGTCAGCTCTTCGCGCGGGAAGAGGGTGGCTTCGATATCCATCACGCAATCCGCGCCTGCGGTGACGTTGAACCGATAGGCACCGGTGACGCTGGGGCTGTCCATCAACGCGTGAACCACCATGTCGCGCTGGCCGGGTTTGGGACGCTCCAGCCAGAAGCGGATGAATTCAGGGAACTCCTCACCATCCGGGTCGCCGGTTTTCAGCGCCAGACCGCGGGCCGACAGGCCGTAGACCTCGTGCAGGCCAATCGCACGGAAATAGCTCGCCCCCTGCCAGACGCAGAACTCGTCGGTTTTACCGGGACGGTGCATCTCGGTGCGCAAGCGCAGGCCGGAAAAGCCCAGCGTGTCGTCGATCGGCAATTCCGGCACATCCTCGGACTTGTCGAACATTCCAAGATCAAAGGCGACGGGCGCGGCCATCCCGTTTTCGACCGTCATCACTTTGACCGTGCGTGGAAAGTACAGGCCGGGTGTGAAGAAATCGACGTTGAAGGGTGTCTCGGTCTCGTACCACAGCGCGCGGTCCAGACGGAACCGGATCGATCGGTACTGCTGATACGTCAGATCCTGCCACTCCTGCGGCACCATCTCGCGTTCGGCGTACGGCTGGCTGGCCAGTTCCCGTGCCATGGCAATGACTTCGTTACGGTCAAACGGGGTTTCCCCACCGGTGGCAAAGGTGGCAGGCGCAAAGGCAAGCGCCGAAGTCGAGGCCAAAAATGCGCGGCGTGTAAAATTCATTTCTTTGACTTCCAAGGTTGTGACTTGAACCAAGCGGCCATGTAGGCCACGCCGATGATCATCGCAAAGCCAATCATGTTAGCGACGAACACACTGGCAACATCTCGCCCACTAACGTCCAGTCCGACGCCGATAAGTCGTGCTGCTGCCATGGAAAATACGAACACTGCCAGCGATTGCTGTCCGACCTTGGTGATCACGGTCAGCAGGAACTGCCAGACTTTGGCAGCGGCTCCGTGCCCGGTGGCGATCAGGCGGTGACCGTGTTCACCTGCGATGACCCAGCCCAGATAGGCCAGCGACAGGAAGTGCAGGTAACGGAACAGGCCAAAGTCGGTCTTGTCGCGCAGTTCCTTGGTAACCGGCCAGACCTTGCGGATTTCATCCGCCAGATCAGGGGCTGCGGCGTTGATCCAGGTAAACACCTTCCAAGAACCAAACGGCATCGAGAAGATCAGGAACAGAGCCGCTGCCCAGATCAGCGTCTTCGACACCGGAGGCGCCGGAATCCAGCCGCGCATGAAAGCGAACCCGGTGAAGAACAGTAACTGCCAGCCGAAGGGATTGAAAAACCACTGACGGTCAGACCATGGCTCGGCAGGTAGGTCCAGAACATCGGTCTGTGCGATCAGCCACAGTGTGACCGAGGCCAAGGCAACCGCCCAGAATCCGATCCGGGACAGGCCCATAACCAGCGGCATCATTGCCAGCACAACCAGATACATCGGCAGGATGTCGAAATAGTTCGGGACGTAAGTCAGCGTGAATATCCCGACGATTTGCGGTGCCGGCTCTTCGAAGAAAAACTGCAGGTTCAGCGACGAGATGTAGCTTTTCTCAAACATCCCGCTCTGATCCAACGCTGCCATCGTCATGGCGACAAAGAAGAACAGCGCTATGTGCGCCCAGTAGACCTGCCAGATTCGGTAGGCGACGCGGGCCGTGCCCATCCACCAGCCTTTGCGCAGAAACGCGCCGCCGAATGCGATTGCCGATGCCATGCCCGAGCAGAACACGAAAATCTCGGTCGCGTCCGAGAACCCAAACCGGGCTGGAATCCACTTGGCCCATGGATCATTCGGAATATGAGCGATCAGGATGATGAACATCGCGATGCCGCGATAGAAATCCAGCCGCGGGTCGCGCGTGCGCGCAGGGGCAGCCGTCGAGGCCGCCACAGGCGCAAAATCAGAAGCGGGCGAAGCTGTCGCCATACGTATTCTGTCCTTCTTGGTCTTTTTTTGTTTTTTATTCAGCCGGTACGCTTTGTGCGTCTCGGTCATCGCGGGCCGCGTCTATCAATGCGCGGCGCGCCAAGGCGTAATTGTCTTCTCCGCCGGCGCGTTTGGCTCGGCGATCGTCCAGTATGTGCTCGACAGCATCCAGACGACCCGCGCGCAAGCCGGAATCAATTGTGATGCGCTCGAATACATCACGTTGGGCGTGGCTGCCACCTGCCAGTTGCATACCATTTCGGGCGCTCGACAAAAAGTCGAAGGCTTGGCCATAGAGTCCGTCGCCAAAGGCCTCGAGCCCTTTGGCGGCTGCTATGCCCGGATCGGACATGCGGATCGGGGTGTCCCCCTGATTACGCTGCGCGTCCTTCTGGATGCGGCTCAGTATTTTATTGGTCGCGTCGGTGCGGTTGTCGCCGGTCAGGGCCAGAAGGTAGTGCAGATCGGCAAAGATCAGGCAGCCATCCTCGGTCCGGGCGGCGCTGAGATCGGCCAGCTCTTCCCAGCGGTTGCCAACATCGACGCCTTCCAGTTCCAGCCGCGACAGCAGCGAGGTCGCGTTCGAAATATCGCGGTAATCGTCGGTTTTATCCTGACGGATGTAGTTGTCATACAGCTCCATCACCTGATCGACCTGACCCAGATCCAGATGCATCAGCGCCTTGTGCCACCAGACGTGATAACGGAAGTTGTTACAGTGGGTCCAAGCGTCCTCGCGTCCTGCCAGCCAGTCCAAACCCAGCTGCGCGTTACCGGTCATTTCATGCACATGGGCCACTGCGTGCAGGCCCCAAGAGTCGTCGGAAACCATCCACAGCGCCTGACGTCCGGCAATCTCGGCTTTCTCGTAGGCGCCGGTTTCCTCCAGCGCGAAGGAATGACAGCCCAGCAGGTAGCCGCGTCCGGGATGATCGGGTGCGTAAGCCGGCATGACCCGTTCAATGGACCGTCGCATACCCGCCGCGTCGCCCAGAACAAACCGTGTTGCGTGGCTGAGCTTCATCGCCAGCGTGTCCTGCGGATGGGCGCGTAGAATCTCCTCGAATTTCTGAATAGCCTGCGAGGGCAGGTCCGCCAGATACAGACCCAGCGCATCGATATATAACTGCTCGCGCGCGGAAACGGGTTGCCGTTCCTTGGCGGTATTTGCAGCCGTTAAAGCCTCAACCGCGACCGCTGTCATCTCGCGGCGGCCCAGCAGAACCATGAACAGACCTTTGATCGCATGACCCAGTGCAAAGTCGGGCTCAAGCTCAAGCACTTTGCCCAGATGCTGTGGCGTTGTGGCCGAATGCGCCATGAAGCCAAGCAGAACACCATTCCACGCCTCGACGCTTGCGGGCTGGCTGAGGGTGTTCATCTGTCCGAAAACATCTTGTTTCATGCTTGTGGTCCGATCCAATTATGAATTTCTACAATATCTGATTTAGCAGAGACTTCCGCGGCGTCGTATCAGTATCGCCGCTGCTCTCGAATTGGTGAAATGCCGTGTGTGGAAAACGTGAAAAAAACCGCCGATTCAACGGCATGTTTCAGCAACATGCCGCCGAAACGGGCACTGTGTTTCAATCTTCGAATGGATTTTCAGCGTTCAGAACGCTCTGAGTGTCCGCCCCAAATACGGGCGGCGCACTGCGATATGTTACAGGAGTGCGCGACAGTTTCAGGGGATTCCCGATCAACTGTACCTCGCCCGGGGCAGCCCGCATGGTGATCTGCATTTGTCGCGCAGCGACCTGATCTGTTGCGAAAACCTGGTCCAGCGTTTGCACGGGACCAACCGGCACTTTGCGTGCTTCAAGCTCGGCGATGACCGTGGCGGTGGCATAGGTTCGTACCGCCGGACGAAGCACCGCGTTCAGGGCGTCACGGTTTTCCAGTCGCGCCGGGTTGGTGGCAAAGCGTGGATCGTCGGCAAGCTCCGGGTGACCGATGAAATCGCAAAAGCGGCGGAATTGGCCGTCATTGCCCACGGCCAGAATGACGTGGCCATCGGCGGTTTCATAAACGTCATAAGGTACGATATTGGGATGCCCGTTGCCGCGCCGTTGGGGCACTTCGCCTGAAGTCAAATAGTTCACGCCCTCATTGATCAGCCAAGACACTTGCGTATCGACCAGCGACAGATCGATCTGCTGGCCTTCTCCGGTCTGATCGCGGTGGCGCAGCGCAGCCAGAATACCGACGGTTGCATACATCCCACACATGACGTCAGAGATGCCGACCCCCACCTTCATCGGGGCACCTTCGGAATCGCCGGTCAGCGACATGATCCCGCCATAGCCCTGTGCCATTAGATCATAGCCGGGTTTGGACGCGTTTGGCCCGGTCTGGCCATAACCCGAGATCGAGCAATAAACGAGGCTGGGAAACTCCTGCGACAGGGTCGCGTAATCCAGCCCGTATTTCGCCAGCCCACCGGGTTTGAAATTCTCGACCAAGATGTCCGCGTGCGAGGCCAGTCGTTTGATCTGCGCCTGACCCTCAGCCGTTGTGATGTCGATGGCCACCGATTTCTTGTTGCGGTTGGTCGACATGAAATAGGCGCTCAGATCCGAGCGGTTGCCGTCCGCGTCCTCAACATACGGGGGGCCCCATTGCCGCGTATCGTCACCGCCCGTCGCCGGGTTTTCGGTCTTGATGACGCTGGCGCCCAGGTCGCCCAGTAACTGCGTGCAGGTTGGTCCGGCCAGAATGCGGCTGAGGTCCAGTACTTTGACGCCCCTCAGCGGTCCTTCAGATACGGCCATCATAGCCTCCACGGTCAATTTCGGCGGCGATCACGGTGAATGTATCGGCCTTGACGGCGGCATCAAGAGCGGCGCGCAGTTCCTGCCGATTGCGGACAGTATGGCCGTTGCCTCCAAAGGCCCGGCCCATGGCGGCAAAGTCATGACGGTCGAAGTCCACGCCCATATTGCCCATCTGCCGCTGCCGTTGTTTCAACTCGATCAGCGCAAGGCTGGCATCGACGAAGACCAGAAAGATTGGGTTGCCGCCCATTTCAGCGGCGGTCGACAGCTCTCCGGCCACCATCAGGAACCCGGCATCGCCCGAGAAGCTGATCACCGGGCGGTCGGGCTCGGCCAGTTTCAGGCCAATTGCCATCGGTACCGCGCAGCCCATGGTGCAGAGCGCCGAGGACTGGATCAGCCCGCGTTCCTCGTGGCAGTCCCACATCTGGCTGAGCAGGATACGATGCGCGCCGCTATCGGCAGTGGCCAGTGTTTCAGCGGGCAGAACGGCGCGGGTCTCTGCGATCACTGCCGCCGGCCCCCAGTCGTCATCGGCGGGAAAGGCCTGCGCCAAGGCGACCTTGACCCGGGCGGGCTCACCGCCGGGCCATGTCGCGCGGGCTGGGTTACCCTTGGCGATGGCCTCCAGCGTGGCGCCGGTATGGGCGACCAGATTCAACCCGGCCTGATGCATGTAGTGGTCATTGACCACAGCAGAGATATCGATCACGCGCTTTTCCTCGGGGTTCCAGATCTCGCGCCAGCCGGGGCGCATCTCGATAGGGTCATAGCCGAGGCACAGCACCAGATCGGATTGTTCGACTAGCGGCACCAGATGTTTGTCGGCCAGCGGTGACAAACCGGCGCCCCCCAGACACAGGGGGTGATCTTCGGGCACCACACCCTTGGCTTTATAGGTGGTCACGAAAGGAATGCTGAAATGCTCCAAAAAAGCCTGCACGACATTGCGCGAGTCGTCATAGAGCACGTCCAGACCCACGATGGCGATGGGACGCTCGGCCTCGGCCACCCAGCGGCGGGCTTTCTCAACGCAATTCCCTTCGGGTGCGACGGCGGCGGGTTTGGTCAAGCGACGGCGTTTGACGCCGGACACGCGCGTATCCGCGACCGAGATCGGAACGTCGATATGCACCGGACCGGGGCGCGGCTGGTTGGCCAGCGATACCGCTTTGTCAGCGACGATATCAGCCCCTTGCGCGGTCAGGGTAATCGTCCCCTTGGTGATCGAGCGATAGACCTGTGCGTGGTCCATAACCTGATGGGTGTAGGTCAGTGCCTCATCCGCATCCACGCAGCCGGTCAGCACGATCATTGGCACCCGGTCCTGCAACGCGTTTGCCACCACGTTGATTCCGTTCATTGCGCCGGGGCCGAGAGTGGCGACCAGAATTGCAGGCGCGCCGTCGCGGTGATGCACGGCCTCGGCCATGAACCCGGCGGCGTTTTCGTGCTTGGTCAGGTGGAATTTGATCCCCGCCTGTTCCAGCGCATCCACCAGCGTCAGAACTTCTCCTCCCGGCATGCCAAAGGCGTGGCGACATCCCGCCTCGTAGAGGCGTTGTGCCAAAAGATCAGCCGCACGGGGGGATAGGTCCTGCATCAGTCAAGCTCCGAAATCTTGTTTCACAGGAGATTGCGGAGGACGCGCCCAGACGCAAGCGGGTTCACGTCAGTGTGACTATTTGACTGCGGTTTCCGCCACCGCCTGAAACTTTGTGTCAAGTTCGGTGGCGATGGCACTCAGCGGTTCGCCACCCTCATAGACGTAAGGAGCAAAAACAAAGCTGGGTGTTTTGTAGGACAGGGTTGCAGTCCCGTCCTCGTTTTCAGTGATGTAGAACCGGATCGGGGCCTCGATCATCGCCCGGACTGAGGTTTCCAACACGCGCACCGCATAGTCGTTGTTAAAGGCCCCGATCACCAAATTGCCGGGAATAGTAATGCCCCGCGCGGCCGCCGCCTTGGTCGGGCCGGCCTGCGTGACCACGATCAGCCCGTTTTCTTTCACTGCAGCCTTGGTGTCTGCCACGAGGTCTTCATAGCTTTTGTCAGTTTGGTAAACCGCCCAGCCGACCAGAGGTTCTTCGGCCCAAGCCGGCAAAGCCAGACAGCAAAGCAAAGCCCAAAGAACGCGCATTCTTGTCACCTCCAACACCCTGACTGGCTTTATTGATGACAGAGAACCGGGTGCGGCGCTCTCACAATCCCGTGCGTTTCTGCAGCAGATAGATATCCATGATCCAGCCGTGATCGGCCCGCGCACGGGCGCGGGTGTCCAGAATCTGCTGCGCCACGTTGGTCAGAGGTCCCTTGATCAGTAGTTCCTCCTTCATACCCACATAGGCGCCCCACCAGATGTCATAGTCTTGCACCTCAAGGCTTTGGAACGAGCATTCGCCGTCCAGCATAACCGCTACTTTCGAGGCATTTACAGGCCAACCTTCATCCCGAATGCGGCGACCCGTGGTGACGACATAGGGCGCGCCCAAATCGTTGATCGGAATCGCATGGGCCGCCGTCAGCGCCTGCAGCGCTGTGATGCCGGGGATCACTCGGGTGCCCGGCTGTGGATCCAGTCGCGAGGCGATCCGCAGCGAGCTGTCGTATAGCGATGGGTCGCCCCAGATTAGTAGTGCTACATGTTGCGCCTCTGGATGGCCTTGGATCGCCTCGTTCCAGCGCAGGGCAATCGCGTCGTGCCATTCATCCACACCGCGCAGGTACCCATCGTCCGAGCGACGCTTCGGGATGTCGAAATAGGCGATCTGCGGCGGCGTGTCGGTTACGGCGCCGATGATCTCTTCCCTCAACCCGGCCAAGTCAGCCTTGTTCTCGCCCTTGCGGGGTATCAGGATCAGGTCCGCATCGCGGATCGCCTGCGCGCCCTGAAAGGTCACGTGATCCGGGTTGCCGGTGCCGATACCGATCAGGGTCAGATCATACATCGTCAAACTCTGCCAGCGGACCATAGAGGATCAGTGCCGGGGCGGTGCCAATTTCGTTTGCCAGTTTTTCCGACAATGCGCCGATGGTGGCGCGATGCAGTTTCTGATCAGGGGTCGAAACGGACTCAGCCATCAGGGCAGGGGTGTCCAACGGCAGGCCATGCTCGTGCAAGGTCTCGACCAACAGGGGGAATGTCCGCTTGCCCATGAACACGACCGTGGTTGCATCTGGATCGGCCAGCGCGAGCAGGTTCAGGTCTTCCGGTAATTGACCGCTGACATCATGGCCGGTGACGAATTGCACTCGACGGGCGGTCAGGCGTCGCGTCAGAGGAATGCCAGCCGCAGCTGCGGCGGCCACGGCAGAGGGGATGCCGGGGATGATCTCGTATTCGATCCCGGCTTCGCGCAGGGCAACCAGTTCTTCCTCAAGCCGTCCGAACAATCCGCCATCGCCGGATTTCAACCGCACCACGCGGGCACCTGTCTTGGCATAGTCCACCAACAGGCGGCTGACATGGTCCTGCTTGGGCGAGGGCCGCCCGGCGCGTTTGCCCACACCGACCAGATCCGAATCTTTGCGTGCGTGCTCCAGAATCGGGCCGCTGCTCAGGTCGTCAAACAGAACCGCGTCGGCCTTTTGCATCCGGTCGACCGCTTTCAACGTAAGCAGTTCCGGATCACCGGGGCCTGAACCGATAAAGGAAACGAAGCCGCTCATGCCGTGGCCTCCGCAATCAGGTGGAAGAATGTTCCAGTGACGTTGCCACGCACCGATCCGGTTTGCGGCCCCTCGGCTCCTTCGGCATCAAAAACCCGGGCCAGCGGTGCGTCCGGTTGTTCGACAATCGATGAATAGTGGAACTCATGCCCGCGTAGAGCCGCGCCGGACGCATAGCCCGGCATCGGGGCCAAAAGTTCCGCCTTGCGATATCCAAGGTTGAACTTGCGCTTCTCATACGAGGTCACCAGCCCCAGCAGACCGGCCATCTGGTGCTGAACACCTTCTTTGTCGATTAGCGCCTGGCCCAGAGCCATGTACCCGCCGCATTCTCCGTGAACGGGTTTGGTTTCAGCGTGCTTACGCAACCCGGTCAGGAAGGTCCTTGCTGCGGCCAACGCCCCAGCGTGCAACTCGGGGTACCCACCGGGCAGCCAGACCAGATCAGCATCCTCTGTCGGGGCCTCATTCGCCAGCGGTGAAAACGGCAGAATCTCGGCCCCTGCGGCGCGCCAGCCTTCTAACAGGTGCGGATAGGTAAAGGAAAACGCGGCATCCCGGGCCAACGCGATCCGTTGCGCCGGAGGGCGCGGCAGCGCGGTTGACGATGGCCCCTTCGGGCCTGAGGAAGCCGCCGCCTTGATGGCCTCCAGATCCACGTTTTCACGCAAAAACGCCGCATAACCGGCAATCGCGCTTTCCAGATCGGGGTGCTCAACCGCCTGGATTAGACCCAGATGGCGTTCTGGCAAAGTCAGGTCTCCGCGACGGGGCAAAACGCCCAGAACCGGCAGGCCCGCCCGCTCCATCCCCAGCCGCGTCAGCCGCTCATGCCGAGGGCTGGCGCAGCGGTTCAGGATTACGCCCGCAAACGGCAGGTCCGGGTTATACATCCGAAACCCCAGCGCCGTGGCCGCAGCCGATTGCGCCTGACCACCCACATCCAGCACCAGCACAACAGGCCAGCCCATGCGCAGTGCGGTCTCGGCGCTCGACCCGTGCCCCAGCTCTCCGGGCTTGGCGACGCCGTCGAACAGCCCCATCGAGCCTTCGGCGACCACGATATCAGCACCCTCGGCCTGCGCCGATATGGCGCTCAGCAGCGGACCGCCCATCGCCCAACTGTCCAGGTTGAACGAGGCCCGCCCCGCCGCCGCTTGATGAAAAGCCGGGTCGATATAGTCCGGCCCGCTCTTAAACGGTTGAACGGCCAGCCCGTCCTCTGCCAGCGCCCTTAGCAGGCCCAGCATGACTGTGGTTTTACCCGTGCCCGAAGAGGGCGCAGAAATCAGAAGGCCCGGAGGGTTAGTCATCGCCGTGGCTCCAGCTTGACCATGGGCTGTCAGCGCTTTGCGGACGATAGCGGCGGTCGTAGTCCTTGGAATACAGGCAGCTTTCGTCAAAGCCTTCGCCAGCCAGCGCGGGCCCGACCATGATCAGCGCGGTGCGCGAAATGCTCTCGTCCAGCGCCTCTTTCAAGGTGGCCAGAGTGGCGCGGATAATCCGCTCGTCCGGCCAGCTGGCACGATACACGACGGCGACCGGGCAATCCGCGCCATAAGCCGGGGTCAGGTCGGCGATCACCTTGTCCAGATTGCCGATCGATAGGTGAATGGCCAGAGTCGCTCCGGTGCGGGCGAAGTTTTCCAGCGTCTCGCCTTCGGGCATCGACGACGCGCGTCCGGGTGTCCGAGTCAGGATCACAGACTGCGCCAATCCGGGCAGAGTCAATTCAGCGCCAAGGGTAGCAGCCGCAGCGGCAAAGGATGGCACACCGGGAGTAACGCTGACCGGGATGCCCATCTCTTTCAGGCGGCGGAGTTGTTCACCCATCGCCGACCAAACCGAAAGATCACCGGAATGCAAGCGCGCCACATCCTGTCCGGCCTTATGCGCGGTTTCGATCTCGGCCATGATCTGGTCCAGGTCCATCGGCGCGGTGTTGATGATCTTTGCACCCTCGGGGCAGTGGCTCAGGATTTCCTCGGGCACCAGTGACCCGGCATACAGGCACACCGGGCACGAGGCGATGATATCGCGCCCACGTAGGGTCAGCAGGTCGGCGGCGCCCGGTCCGGCGCCGATGAAATGAACGGTCATGTTTGTCCTCCGATGGCGACGGCGCAGGTGGCAAGCCGGTCGTGCGAGATATGTCTGGGTGAAGTCAGTCGCGCGCCGGATCCGGCGGCGGCAAGAGCGGATGCCTCGGCCACGCTGCCGGTGCCATAGGTGGCGCGACTGCGGTTCGAGCAGGTGAGGGTGCGCTGCCCGGCCAGATCGGCGGGCGCGATGAAATGCAGGGGCAGGGCAGAGGTCGCAGCGAATTCGGTAAGAGCGGCGTGGCCTTCTTTGTCAGCGACAGTAGCCAACGCGTCGATGGCCTGGCCCGCGCTGGCGCGGTCGAAGGCCGCGCGCAAGCTGTCCACCGTGGCCGTCGAAGAAAATCCCAATCCCGCGACGATCATAGGGTGACGCTCCACTGCACCACTGGATAGGCGGACTTCCAACCGCGACGGGGGCCAAGCGCTGCAGCCAGCGCAAGTTCAATGCGTAGCAATTCACCCCCCAGCTTGTCATGCCACTGTGCCAAAAGCGCCTCGCTTTCCAACGTCACCGCATTGGCGACCAGCCGAGTACCCGCAGGCAGAGCGCCATGCAGCCACTCCAGCAATTCGCTGCTTAGTCCGCCGCCGATAAAGACAACATCAGGTGGGGCAAGTTCGGTCAGTACAACCGGCGCGGTGCCGTGCAACACATTCAGACGGTCTTGTCCCAGTGCATCGGCATTGCGGCGAATGCGTTCGGCGCGATCTGCGCGGGGCTCGACGGTGGTGGCCGTCAGAGTCGGATCACACATTAGCCACTCGATGCTGATCGAACCGGTGCCACCGCCGATATCCCACAGATGCTCGCCGCGCTGCGGCGCCAGCGCCGACAGAGTCAGCGCGCGAACCGGGCGTTTGGTGATCTGACCATCGGTCTCAAAGATCTCGTCCGGTTTGCCCGAGGCCTTCGGGAATGCCCGCCCTTCGCCCGCGACTTCAAGCCCGACGCAGACCGGGTGGTCAAAGCTGCCCAGTAAAGCTTCAGTCAGTGACACGGACCGTGCGCGTTCGCGAGGCCCGCCGAGGGCTTCCATGACGTGCAGGGCACTGTCCGCAAATCCGGTCTCGGTCAGGTAGGTCGCCAGTTCCGCCACCGCAGCGCCGTTGCGCAACAGGAGGATGGCGCGCAGGCCTCGTGCCAGATGCGGCCGCAGCCGGGTCAACGGTGCGGCGTGCAGGCCGAAAGTCAGCGTGCTTTCCAACGGCCAGCCCAACCGTGCTGCGGCCAGAGAAAAGGTCGACTGGCCGGGCAGGGCGGCCCATTCTCCGGCCTCGAAATTGCGCGCGATGACCGAGCCCGCACCGAACCAGAACGGGTCGCCTGAGGCCAGAACAACGGTTGGTCGTCCCCGGAATTCGGTCAGGATCGGCAAGCCGTCAGCGAAAGGTACTGGCCATTCCACCCGCTGTGCGGTGGTCTCGGGCACTAGCGACAAGTGGCGCGGCGGGCCCATGATGATTTCGGCACGTTCCAGCACTTGACGGCTTGCGGGCGGCAGGCCATCCAGTCCATCTTCGCCCAAACCCAGAACGGTCAGCCACGGAGATTCATGCATGACACACATCCTGATCCTTGGTGGCACGACCGAGGCCAATGCACTGGCCAAAGCTTTTGCCGAACAGGGCATTCCAGCCACCTATTCCTACGCCGGTCGCGTTGAAAACCCACGCCCGCAGCCCTTGCCGGTGCGTATCGGAGGGTTTGGCGGTGTTAACGGATTGGCAAATTACCTGCGGGACCACTCGGTGACTCATGTGGTTGATGCCACCCATCCGTTTGCCGCGCAGATGAGCGGGAACGCCATTCAAGCGTGCCGCGACGCCCAAGTGCCTTTGGCCGCGCTGACCCGCCCGGTATGGACGGCTCAGGAGGGTGACAACTGGCATCACGTTGCGGATATCAACAGCGCGGTCGCCGCTCTGTCCGGTGCGCCGCGGCGCGTCTTTCTGGCCGTTGGACGAATGCATCTTGAGGACTTTGCCGCCCAGCCCCAGCACCACTACCTGCTGCGGTTGGTCGATGAACCGGGCGCGCTGCCATTGCCGGACTGTGATGTCGTTGTTTCGCGCGGGCCGTTCACCGTTGAGGATGACCGTGCGCTGATGCAGCAGCATGGCATTGAGTTGGTGGTGTCCAAGAACGCAGGCGGCACCGGCGCGCGCGCCAAGTTGGACGCCGCGCGGGCGCTTGGCGTGCCGGTGCTGATGATCGACCGTCCAGCCCTGCCGCAGCGGACCGAACTGTCGAGTGTCGCACAGGTTCTGGACTGGCTGGTTCATTCTGTCGTGAACCTCGGAGTGTAGACGATCGGGGTGCTGTCCCGCTCGATCAAGCGGGTCAGGGACGAACCAACGATGACCACGGTCTGCATGTCAGCCATATCGGGCGTTGCTTCGGCCAGCGTTGAAATCCGGATCGCTTCATCCGCGCGGGATACGGCGCGAGCGAACAGAATCAGGCGCTCGGGCTCGCACTCCTCACGCAGAATTTCCAGCGTCTTCACAAAGCCTTCGGGACGGGACTTTGAGCGCGGGTTATAGAACGCCATCGCGAAATCCCCCTGCGCGGCAAGACGCAGGCGTTTCTCGATCAGCGACCAGGGCTTCAGGTTGTCGCTGAGGTTGATGGCGCAGAAATCATGCCCTAGAGGCGCGCCTGCCCGAGCCGACGCCGCCAGCATCGCGGTGATGCCGGGCAGGACGTCGATGGGGATGTTACGCCATTCGGCGGGGCCGTTCTCCAACGCTTCGAACACTGCCGCCGCCATGGCAAAGACACCGGGATCGCCCGAGGAGACGACAACCACGCGTTTGCCTTCGGCCGCCATTTGCAGCGCGTGCTGCGAGCGGTCGATTTCGACCCGGTTGTCGCTGGCGTGCAGCGTCAAGCTGGGGCGTTCTGCCACGCGCGCGACGTAGGGGATGTAGCCAACTATATCCGTGGCCTCGGCCAGTGCGGCGGAAACCTCGGGTGTCACCAGATCCTCGTTGCCGGGCCCGAGGCCTGCGATTTTGACCCAACCGCTCATGGCCGTCGCCCCTGACCATGCACGATGATGATCGAGAAATAGGGGGTGACCTTGTCGCAAGTATCAGACAGCTTTGTCACGGTCTGGTTCGGCATCTGGGCAAATTCCACGATCCAGGCGCGGTCATACAGACCGGCCGTTTTCAGCGCCCGCTTCACCTTGTCGATGTTGCGTCCGATCTTCATCACAACCAGAGCGTCGGTCTGCGCCATACGCTGCGCCAGATCGTCCTCGGGCAGAGTGCCGACCAGCACGGTCAGCACATCGTCGCCCCATGTGATCGGGTCGCCGGTCGCCGTCCATGCACCGGACATGCCGGTTATGGCGGGCACGACCTCTACCTCAGCTTCATCTCGCAAGCGGCTGTAAAGATGCATGAAAGAGCCGTAGAAAAACGGATCTCCCTCACACAGGACCACCACATCCTCGCCCTTATCCGACAGGGTTTTCAGATGCGCGGCGCAGTCTTGGTAAAAGGCCGAGAGCAGTTCGTTATAGCGCGGATCGGTCACCGGAATTTCGGTGGTGACCGGGTATTCCATAGGGAATTCCACCGCGTCGCCGGGGATCATGCCGTTGACGATCTTGCGCGCCTGACCGCTGCGTCCGGGTTTACGAAAAAAAGCCACGTGGCGGGCATTGCGCAGCAAACGGTCGGCCCGGACGCTCATCAGGTCTGGGTCACCGGGGCCGAGGCCAACACCGTATATCTTGCCCGCGCTCATTCGGCGCGGCTCGCGATGGCGTTGACGGCGGCTACGGTGATGGCGCTGCCGCCCAGACGGCCTTTGACGATGCAGGACGGCACTGGTTGCGCCTCCCACAGAGCGTCCTTGGATTCGACCGCGCCGACAAAGCCCACCGGGCAACCAATGATGGCAGCGGGGCGCGGGCAATCGGGGTCTTCCAGCATATTCAGCAGGTGGAACAGCGCGGTTGGCGCGTTGCCGATGGCGACCACAGCACCTGCCAGATGCGGGCGCCACAGTTCCAACGCTGCGGCGGAACGGGTGTTGCTCATCTCGGCGGCCAGCGGGCGCACGCGTTCGTCATGCAGGGTGCAGATCACCTCGTTATCGGCGGGCAGGCGAAAGCGGGTCACGCCCTCGCTGACCATGCGCGCGTCGCACAGGATCGGCGCGCCGTTTTCCAGAGCGGTGCGGGCGGTTGCCACAAAACCGGGCGAGAAATGGACAAACTCTTCCAGCCCAACCATCCCGGCAGCGTGGATCATGCGGACAGCGACCTGCTCTTCGTCGGCATCGAACCGGGCCAGATCGGCCTCGGACCGGATGGTGGCAAAGCTTTCTTTGTAGATCGCCGCGCCGTCGGTTTCGTATTCATAGGGCATCAGGTGAAGTCCATGGTCATAAGTGTTTCTTCGGTCAGGCCGTGCTGGCTGGGCTCATCCCCCGCACGACCCTGTTTGACAAGATCAAATCGTCCGTTGTGGCCGACTAAAGTGACATCAGCCGCGCCCATCCGGGCGCATCCTTTGGCGCAGCCCGAGACATGCAGACTGCCGCTGATGCGCGGTGCAAGTGCGCGTGCGATCTCGCGTGTCTCTACTTGCGCCTGCGGGCAGAATGGCGCGCCGGGGCATGCATCGGTTGTCATCAGCGGGTCGGAGCCATCGGTTACAAAGGCCGATGCGGGGATCGCCGCTCCGCCTTCCAGCAGGATCAGCCGCCATGGGGTCACGCGCAGTGCTGACGCGCCGGTGTCTTCGATCAGGCCAAATAGCCGCCGCGCGGGCAGTTGTCCAAAGGCCGCGCCGTATAGCGCGCCCAAAGCACAGGCTCCGGGTTGCAATGGCGCGCCGATGGCCGCCGGTGCGCTGCCCTGCCAGTCCTGCGGCAAGCCCTGCGCTGCAACCACCCGCGCCATGCGGCGTGTTTCGGTTGTCAAATGCTCGGCGAACCACTCGGCCAGAGCTATCGCTCGGTCGATGGCGTCCGCTTCTGTCACGCGGCATCCGGTTTCGCACCCGTCGGCGCGTAGGATCAGACCTTCGGCACCGGTCTCAAGCCGGATATCCGCCGAGTCTCCAGCCATTAGACGTTCGGGGCCGGTATCGATGGCAAAGCCGAATTTCGCAGGCAGGGCAGGCAGTTCGCCCAATCGGTTGATCAACTGCTGCGTCAACCGGGCGGTCAGGTCACCTGTTTCGTAAAGGGGCGATACAAGGATATTACGCCGAACTTCGATGCCGGGTTCCGCGTCCAGCAGGTCCAGCGCTGCCAGTTCTGCCAGTAACAACTGATGATCGGCCTCTTTCACGCCCCGCAATTGCAAGTTGGCGCGGTTGGTCAGGTCGATGGTGCCATTCCCGAACCGTTCTGCCAGTTCACAAAGACCAAGCGCCTGCGCGGCGCTTAGCCGGGCCAGCCGAGGACGCACCCGCACCACCAAACCATCGCCCGACATCATCGGGCGATGTGCGCCAGGGCACCAGCCTTGGACGATTGGTGCGCTCATTCCAACCCCTCCAGATTGGCGCGGATCGAATTGCGGCGTGTGTTCCAAAGCCCGGCTTCCAGCAGTGCAAGGAACCTATCCTTCATGGCTTGGTGGGCCAGTGGGTTGGCCTCTTGCAGGAAGGCGTCAACCTCTTCGTCGCCTAGAGTCGCATCGTGGTACAGGTCGAAAAGATGCGGTGCGACGGTGTCGGACAGATGCGCGAACGAGGCCATGTGATCCAGCGTCGCGGCGATCTCGGCAGCGCCGCGGAACCCGTGACGTTGCATACCCGAAATCCAGCCGGGATTGGCGGCCCGGGCGTGTACAACGCGGCTGATCTCTTCGGGCAGGGTGCGGGCGCGTGGGTTTTCCGGGTTCGTGTTGTCCAAATGGTAAAGCTGCGCGCTGCCACCGGTGATCTTCTTGGCAGCGGCGAACCCAGCCTCATGCGTGGCATAGTCATTGGCCAGCAGCAGATCGGTCTCGGTCAGGTCCTGCAGGTGCACGAAACTGTCGGCACTGGCGACGCGCTGGGTGATGCCATCCTTGTCTTGCGCGATATGCTCGCCTTCCAGCGCGAAGGAACTGGCCTCCAGCCATGCTTCCCCCGCCTGTATGCGGGCCTCATCCGTATAGGTCTCGGACAGATGGGTCATGTTCAGGCCATAGCTGCCTGGTGCCGGGCCATAGACGCGAGCGGCCGGGGCCTGACCTGCATAGGGGTTCCAATCCATGGCCTCATCGCGCTGCGCGAGCGCCCGTACGGCCTGACCGAACAGCGCCGACAGCGTTGGGAAGACATCGCGGAACAGGCCTGAGACGCGCAGTGTCACGTCCAGGCGCGGGCGACTGAGGTCCGTAATCGGCAAAACTTCGATGCCGGAAACACGCTCGGAGCCCTTGTCCCACACTGGTTTCACGCCGAGCAGGTGCAGCGCCATGGCGAATTCCTCTCCGGCCGTGCGCATTGTGGCCGAACCCCACAGATCGACGATCAGCCCTTTGGGATAATCGCCTTCCTCTTGCAGATGCCGACGCACCAATTCCTCGGCCAGTTTCACGCCCTGCGTATAAGCGGCGCGCGTCGGAACCGAGCGCGGATCGGTTGTGTAGAGGTTCCGCCCGGTCGGTAGCACATCCGACCGACCGCGATAGGGGGAGCCGGATGGGCCAGCTTCGATCCGATTGCCGGCCAGGGCGTTGATCAGGGCACTGCGTTCGGCATGGGCCGAGGGCGCGAGATCGAAATTGCCTGTTACCTCGGGCACGCGGCCAAAGATGTGCAGACCGTCACCGAACTGGCTTTCCTTGATGTCACAGACAAAGCGGTCGATGCGGGTGATTGCCTCGGCGGTGCAAGTGGCCTGATCGAGTCCCAGATCGCTTTCCAGCCCGATGGCCTGTGCTTCGTTGCGAATGTCTTCTTGCAGTCGATCGCGGCGCTTGGGGTCCAGCCCGTCGGCGTTCGAGAACTCGTCCAGCAACGATTCCAGCCGCACCATCCGATCCGGCGTGCCGCTTTCTTTCAGGGCGGGGGGGATGTGACCCAGCGTGACGGCCCCAATCCGGCGTTTGGCTTGCGCGGCTTCGCCGGGATCATTGACAATGAAAGGGTAGATGACCGGCAGATCACGGATCAGCGCCTCAGGCCAGCATTCGGCGGACAGGGCGACTGATTTGCCGGGCAGCCATTCCAAGGTGCCGTGCGCGCCGATATGGATCAGGGCGTCCGCGCCCAGCCTTTTGCGGAGCCACAGATAGAACGCGACATAGCTGTGGCGTGGAGTGCGCGAAAGGTCATGATAATCGTCATCGCGCAGTTCAGGCGTGCCGCGCTCCGGTTGCAACGCAACCAGCGCCTTGCCACGGCGCAAAGCGGTAAAGTGGAACGCACCATCCAGGAAGGCCGGGTCATTCTCAGGGTTGCCCCAGACGGTTTGCAGATCGGCGCGCAGTTGATCGGGAATCTCGGTCAATGCCGCTTGGTAGTGGTCCAGTGACCACGAAATGCGAGCGTTCAGCAGAGTTTCGGAAATCGGCTCTGCTGGTGCGGTGTCAAAGCCTTCGCTTTGCAGGTCGGACAGCATCGCCTCGGCCGAAGCCAGCGCGTCGAGGCCCACCGCATGGGCCATCTGCCAATCCTTGCCGGGATAGGTGGACAGCACCAGCACGGGAACTTGATCCGCCTTGGGCTTGTCGTGAAGGTTCAGCCAGCCGGTGACCCTGTCGATGATGGCCTCAATCCGCTCAGGTTCGGCGCGATGGGCAAAGCGGGAGTATTCCAGATGCAGATCGCGTTTGCCCGGTTCTTTGAACGAGGCAATGCCCGCCGATATCCGACCGTCCACCTCGGGCAGCACCACATGCATAGCAAGGTCGGCGGGCGACAGGCCCCGTTCCGCCTCGGCCCAGGCTTTGCGGCGCGAGGTGGCGAGGGCGACTTGAAAGACGGGCACGTTCGCCGCGTCCAGAGGTGACGTGCCCGAAGCGCCTTTGCCCGAGAATGAGGTGGCGTTGATAATCGCCGAGGGTTCCAGCGCCATGACCTGTTCGCTTAGCCACGCAGCGGCTGCGGGCGCTTTCAGCGAAGGCGCGAACAGCCCAACCGCGTCCAGCCCCCGGTCGCGCAGGCTGCGGATCAATGCCGAGACCGGGGCCGTATCGGCCGAGGTCAGGTAGGCGCGGTAGAAGGTGACGAGGATACGTTTCGCATCGCCTGTGAACGCCGTGTCCACCGGGATCACACCGCGATCCGGACACCACACGCCGCAATCCGGCAGCGTTTTGGCGCCCATAACCGGGCCCGCATAAAGACCCGCCGCCAACGCCATCTGCGCCAAGGCGGCCTGCGCCGCGACTTCGCCACCCGTGTCGCAGAGATGCGCCAGCCGCCGTAGGGTTGAGACGGGAAGGGTGGAATACTCATCCAGCCGCGTGTCCTCGCGGCCGTCGGCAGGCAGGACGGCCAAAGCAATCCCCTTGGCCTGCGCCAGAGCCAGAACCTGCTGCAGACCGTAGGACCAGTAAGGAACACCACCGATCAGGCGGATCAGGATGCCCTTTGCGCCCTCCAGCGTCTGTTCCACGTAAGTATCGACGGACAGAGGGTGCTTCAGCGCGGTCAGGTTGGCCAGACGCATCGTGGGCATCCGCCCCTCGGGGCCGCCACCGCGATGCCAGCCCGCCGCGAAAGCGCCAAGGTCGCTGTCGGAAAAGGACAGCACCACCAGATCCGCCGGGCTCTGGCCCAGATCGGTCGGGGTTTCGGTTTCTTCTAACCCGTGGCTTTCGCGGAAGACGACATGCATGGTTTATTCGGCGGCCTCGGTCACACCCACCAAGATATCGCGGATCGCGGCCTCTTTGATGTCGTCATGCTCGGCGATCACGACCAGACGCGAGCGACGCTCTTCACCGGGCTCCCACGGGCGGTCGTATTGGTGACGGACGCGGGCCCCAACGGATTGCACCAGCAAGCGCATCGGTTTGCCCTGAACAGCGGCATATCCTTTAACGCGCAGGATGTTCATCTCAATTGCCAGACGTTCGATCTTGGCGACCAGATCGGCGGGGTCGGTTTGTTCGGGCAGTTCGACGATGATGCTTTCGAAATCGTCATGCTCGTGATCGTGGTGGCCGTCGTGATGTGACGGACGGGCGTCCATGTCGTCTTCGGCAGCAGCTTCCAGACCAAGAACGACGCGCACGTCCACGGCACCTTCGGCGACTTCGACGACAGGCAGGGTACGTGGAGCTTCGGCAGCGATGATCTCTTTGGCTTTGGCCACGCCTTCGGGGCCAGCCAGATCGGGCTTGGTCAGCAGGATGATGTCGGCGCAAGAGATCTGATCCTCGAACACTTCGGACAGGGGCGTTTCGTGGTCGATCGAGTCATCGGCCAAGCGCTGGGCATCCACGGCCTCGACATTCGGGGCGAAACGTCCGGCCGCGACGGCCTCGGCATCGGCCAGAGCGATCACACCGTCCACGGTGATCTTGGACCGGATATCGGGCCAATCGAAGGCCTTCAGCAGCGGCTTGGGCAGGGCGAGGCCGGAGGTTTCGATCAGGATGTGATCGGGGCGCGGTTCCAGAGCCATCAGCGCTTCGATAGTCGGAATGAAGTCATCGGCCACGGTGCAGCAGATGCAGCCGTTTGCCAGCTCCATGATGTTTTCGGCAGGGCAGTCAGGAATGGCGCAGGATTTCAGGATTTCGCCATCGACGCCAACGTCGCCGAACTCGTTGACCACAACGGCCAGACGCTTGCCCTGCGGATTCTGCATCAGGTGCTTGACCAGAGTGGTCTTGCCCGAGCCCAGAAAGCCGGTGATCACAGTGACGGGGAGTTTCTCGAGGTTGCTCATTTCAGGGCTCCAATCGGGGGAATACGGGCCGCACAGTTTTTGCGGAAATGTTCGGGGCGTTCGCGCCATTTGACTAAGCCGTCTTCGGTCGCGAGGTACTTGGTGGCACCTTCCACGATGGTCTCGACATGGTCGTTTTCGTTGAGGTGCTCGTAGACAAATGTCCAGCGATCCGGCCCGCCTCGCAAAACGATGGAACAGCCCTCATCACAGTTCGACAGGCATTCCACGGCATTCAGTGTGATGCCCTCAGGCAGATCGGCCTGTTCCAACGCTTTATGCAGTAATGTGCCGGGCCGTTGCGCGTCGTCCTCGACGGGCAGGCCGCGGCGGCACGTGGTACAGACCAGCAGCTCGACTGGTGCGGTCTCGGTCATGTCTCTCATCCCCCCAAATCCTCATCGCGGGGGACGGGGTTTCATGCGGGCCACGTGTTGCGACATGGACCCGACACCGGAACACCCCGCCCGGTTTCATCTTCGGGTGCTGGCAGGTCTCCCGGCTTGCGGATGTCAGAGGTGGGCCTCTGCCGGATGTCCCGCCTTCCCGGCCTATTAGGCCAGTGGCTTTGGGCACCCTCTCCGGTCACGGTCGCGGGGGCGGCTGCGTTTGACGGATGACCGCTGACGCATTCCCTTTTCATCCATCCGAAGATGGACACCAACGCAAGCGACATGCGGCACGGGCAGGGGCCTTGTCAAGCGCGAGACGCAGTGAGAAAGCGCAAGGATCAGAAAAGCGACCAGCCTATGTCAATCAGCGGCATCCGCTGCCAGCCGGGCCCGTAGCCAGGCACAGAACAACCCCGCCGCCGCAGTGGGTTGCACAGACTGTTGAGCACTGACCAGATAATGCGACAGGGCGAAAGGAATCGCCGGACCCGCAATTGCAATCGGCGCACCCTGCCGAATTGCGTTTTTGGCAAACCGTTCCAAGATAGTAGCGTATCCAGCACCAGCCATCACAAGTTGCAGCGCCGCCACCGTTGTATCCACTGAATGCCGGGGCGGTTGATCGGGGGGCGCAGTGCAGATGGCTTGAAAATACCGCGCCCAATTATCCTCGTATCCAAGGATGTGAATCAGCGGCCCATTTGTCAGTTTTGGCGAACGGTCTCCGGCTCGACAGATCGGAACCAGCTTTTCATCGGTGAGCTTTTCGGACCGAACCCCCGGCCAGTCGCCATAACCCAGCCGGATTTCCACGTCCACATCACCGGGCGTCCCGCTGTCGTTCCAAATGTGCGAGACCAGACGAACCGGGATGTCCGGATGCCGTGCGGAGAAGTCCGGCAGTTCGGCAGCTACCCAATAGGTCGCGGTCGAAATCGCTGCCCGGATCGTCAGGGTCTGACGCGAAGCAGGGCCAAACAGGCTGTTGGTGGACAGGGCAATATCTGAAAGCGCCCGCCGCACCGTCAGGGAATAGGACTGCCCTAGCTCGGTTAGCTCCAGCCGGCGCGCGTTTCGGGTGAACAGCTTTTGCCCCAACTCGGCCTCAAGGGACCGAATATGCAATGAAACCGCCGTCTGCGTCAGGCCAAGTTCCTGCGCGGTGGTGGTGAAATTCAGATGGCGCGCTGCGGATTCAAAGCTGCGTAACCAAGCTGGGTTTGGAAGGCGATCCATACTATCACCAAAAATTTTTGACCATAATGCGCTTTATTATTCATTTCCGCTTCGGCCAAGCAACAGCGATGCTTTACGCAAACAGCGACTTTCGGGAGGGAAACATGAAAGTTGGATTTATCGGTCTGGGAAATGTCGGTGGTAAACTGTCCGGCTCGTTGTTGCGCAACGGAATTGACCTGACGGTCCACGACCTAAACCCCGAATTGGTGACACAGTTCGTGACCCAAGGGGCTAAAGCTGCCGAAAACCCGGCGCAGATGATGCGGGATTGCGATGCGGTCATCACCTGTTTGCCGTCCCCCGCCGCCTCGGATGCTGTAATGCAACAGATGCTGCCTGAGGTCGGTCCCGGCAAAATCTGGATGGAGATGTCGACCACGGACCAGGCAGAGGTCAAGCGTCTGGGGGCGATGGTGATTGAACGTGGCGGGGCCGCCGTCGATTGCCCCGTGTCCGGCGGCTGCCATCGGGCGGCAACCGGCAATATCTCGATCTTTGCAGGCTGCGACCGCGCGACATTCGAGCGGATTCTGCCGTTTCTGACCACGATGGGTAGACGCGTTCTGCATACCGGAGAACTGGGCACGGCCTCTGTTCTGAAGGTGCTGACAAATTACCTAGCCACCGCCAACCTGATCACCTGCGCTGAGGCACTGGTTACTGCCAAGGCCGCCGGGATGGACCTCAACACCACTTATGAGGCGATCAAAATCTCGTCCGGCACTTCGTTTGTGCATGAAACCGAAAGCCAGGTCATCCTGAACGGGTCTCGCGATATCTCGTTCACAATGGATTTGGTGAAAAAGGATATCGGCCTGTTCCAGGACGTCGCCGACCGCGCCGGAGTACCGTTGGAAATCAATCCGGTGATGATCAAAATCTTCGACGATGGAATTGCACGATTCGGAGAGCGCGAACTGTCACCGAACATTATCAAGCGGCTAGAAGAGGCCACTGGCCTGAACATCACAGCCCCCGGCTTCCCGACAGAGATGCTGGACGACGAGCCGGAAGAACCAGGCTACGAAGTCGTCCCTCAGGGCAGGCGGGCTGAATGATGCACTGAACGCAGGTTCGAAACCAGCAACCAAATCAGAGAAGTGGAGGCGAGTGTCGGACTTGCTATTGTTCTGTAGGCAACGAAATTTTTATGGATATCGAGGTCTTGGTTAGCATGTGTTTCTCTGCCCGGCGTTATGCAGATGCTTAGGGCGGCGCTGAGCGCTGCCCTTCTTTTTCTCCATCACTAATGTGTGGCAAACGCTAGCGTAGTCGATTGAAGCAACAGTAATAGTTCACCACAGCTTAGCTCATTCAGATTTTGACGCCTCAATGTATCGCCCTGCAAGCTCCTCAGCGTCTGCGAAAAGCGACATTTCTAGTTCGTATAAATGTGCGGATCCCAGCTCTGATCTCACTCGCTTTAGGGTGTTAAGGTAGAACGTGTAGCAATCGTTCGACGCAAGGGCTGTCCAGCCAGTTTGCAACAACGCGCGACGCCGAGTTGATGGCAATTTCCTGAATTTTTGCAGCTTTGTGTTTCGCCCAGGAAGATAAGAGAACGCTATTCCATGCTTTTCGTTTTGCAAAAGCTGAATTGCATTTAGACTTATGGCAACTCTAGCGTCGTAGATGGCAAATTCACTAGGGTCTAAAAAACTTAGAATTTTTGAGTAACTGGCAACGCCTTTTAGCTCGCTTGGATAACACCCTTCACAAATCGCCCCAACGTAGTTGGCTATGGTCGCGGGCTTGTTGCCTTTTATCCCACCCCAATCAGCAACTACCCATTTGGCGATTTCAAGTTTGTTGCCTTCTATCCAAATACGGGGAGATTGTTCTTTGAGCGTGATATTTTTCGCGTAGTTGTCGCCGTCTCCCTCGTTCACGTCGGCTAGATGTGAGTATGATGGGAAACTTCCTCTTTTCGGCCAAACATAGTTCTCTGAAAGCTTGCCAAGCCCGAGCCCTCCAAAGTCGGCTTGCCCCCGAAAATACGCCAAAAGGTTGTTTTCTAGTTGATTTGTTGGGTTATCCATTGAGTGTCCGCATCAATGTGTTTTCGTTGATAGAGTCTTCGTTTTTTGCTGCCAGTGCTGCATCGCGATCTCTTCTGCCACGACGTAGTTTCGTCGTTCAACGTCAAGGTTCCCAAGTGCGCGCGGCACTGCTGCTGCAAGGCTCCTACAAGTTGGCTTGGGGCTAAATCAAATGATGAGTCAAATGGGCTGGCCGCTCTGTTATGTGGCAGCTGATATTGAGCGCAGTGATCCTGTTTCGAATGCCGAGAGCGCGGAAGTCCTCGACCTACCGACGCGTGAAAAGCAACGTCGCGGGGACAAAACTGAATACGCAATTTTAAACGTCTCGGACGTAGCAACGATAAGGGAGAACTAACTACTTGAAGTTAAATGGAGGCGAGTACCGGAATCGAACCGGTGTACACGGATTTGCAATCCGCTGCGTCACCACTCCGCCAACTCGCCTTTTCAAGTAAAATCAAATACTTGTCGTGGTGTGGCAGGCGTTTTAGCACCTTTCGTCAGGGGCGTCCAGTGGGTTGATTGCAAAAATCCATTCCCACCTGCCGTGACATTGCAAAGTGCGACACCAAGTTCCTGCGATCTGACGAAACTTTCCACGCCAAGCCGTTGCCGGTTTCGTCTGGATATGGCACAAGCCGGACATACTTGGGACTAACATGAGCGATCCAATGACAGATTTCGCAACTCGGCGCCGCACGATGGTTGATACGCAGGTCCGACCTTCTGACGTCACGAAATTTCCCATCATTGACGCCATGCTGACCGTTCAGAGAGAGAACTTCGTGCCAGATGCGCAGCGCGAGGCTGCCTACGCCGAGGGCGTTATTGATCTGGGTAACGGGCGCTGCCTGCTGGAGCCGCGGACGCTGGCCAAGATGCTGGACGTGCTGAATATCTCGAATGATGAGGTTGTTTTGGATATCGCCCCTGCGATGGGGTATTCCACCGCAGTCGCGGCGCGCATTGCGCAACTGGTCGTGGCCGTGGAAGAAGACGAAGCCCTTGCCGCCGAAGCGCAGACGATCCTGATGGAAGCAGATGCCGACAACGCGATTGTTCATGTTGGACCGCTAGAGCAAGGCGCGACTGAGCATGGACCCTATGATGTGATCATGATTCAAGGCGGGGTCGAGCAGGTGCCTGATGCGCTGATCGCACAACTCAAGGATCATGGGCGCATTGCCTGCCTTTTCGTTGAAGGAGAGCTGGGCACCGTTCGGATCGGGCATAAATCAGGTGGGCGGGTGACCTGGCGTCATGCCTTCAATGCCAACGCCCCGATTTTAAAGGCATTTTGTGCCGAGTGTGCATTTTCGCTATAGTTCTTTCTCATATTGCTGCGCTGCCTTGATTAGTTGAAGATAAACGCGCAAACTGCGCTCAGGGCAGCGTAATTTTAGTTTGAGAAGGATTTCGTTATGCGTTCATGGACGGGGGGGAAGCTTGTAAAGGCATTGGCACTGACTGCGGGAATCGCGCTTAGTACAGTGCCGGTGCGGGCGGTTTGGGCTGATAACCTGACCGACGCATTTATCGGAGCTTACAATACCAGCGGCTTGCTGGAACAGAACCGAGCGTTGTTGCGCGCAGCTGATGAAGACGTCGCGATTGCATTGTCGGCGCTTCGGCCGATTATCAACTGGACGGTCGAAGTCAGTCAGGATTACACCCGCCGTACCACGAGTGATGTCGTTACCCGAACGGAGCCATCCAACTTTTTTACAGGACTCACGCTGAGCCAGCTGATTTACGACGGCGGCTTCTCGGTCCTTGGTAAGCAATCTGCGCAGGAAACGGTTCTGGCCACCCGTCAGACCTTGCTGGATGTCGAGCAAGATGTCCTTTTTCGCGGTCTGAACGCGTATCTGGGTGTTCTTCTGCAGGAAGAAACCGTGCAGATTCGCCTGAACAACGTGGAAGTTTCCGCCGAAGAACTCCGCGCTTCTCAAGATCGCTTTGATGTGGGTGAGGTAACCCGGACGGACGTCGCGTTGTCCGAAGCCCAGTTGGCCAGTTCGCAAGCTGACTTGGCGGTTGCCCGCGGTAACCTGAGCATTGCGCAAGCGGAATACGTCAATGCTGTCGGTCGTGAGCCGGGACGCACGGCAGGCCAACCAAGTTTACCGAACCTGCCGCGGTCCGAGCCGGAAGCCGTAGGTCTCGCACAACGCAACCACCCGGCGATTTTGTCGGCGCAGCACCAAGTGCGTGCGCTTGATCTGGTCGTACAGCAGCAGCGCGCCAACCTTGGCCCGAATGTTAGCCTGAACGCAGACGCGGGAATCACCGAAAGCTATGACAACGACGACAACGTTGAAGACGCGACCGTCGCGCTACGTTTCACTCAGCCGATTTATGCTGGTGGCCGTTTGGCAGCCAGCGTACGTCGGGCGATGGCGACGCGGGATGCTTCGCGTGCAAACCTGCTGAACGTTCAAAAGGACATCACCCAAGGGGTTGCCGATGCCTATGCCGCTTTCCAGGCTGCCACTGCCAGCCTGAGGGCTTCGACCGAACGGGTCCGTGCGTCGCAAGTTGCGTTTGACGGTATCCGCGAAGAAGCAACCTTGGGTGCTCGTACAACTCTGGATGTTTTGAACGCACAGCAGGACTTACTGGATGCGCAACTGGCCGAGGTTGCCTCGCGTACCGAGCGGTCCCGCGCTGCGTACCAGTTGCTGCAGGCGCAAGGTTTGCTGACGGCGGAACGTCTGGGGCTGGCCGTGCAGATTTACGATCCAACCCTTTACTATAATCTGGTCAAGAAAGCTCCGGCTCAGGTCAGCAGGCAGAGCAGGGATCTGGATCGCGTCCTCAAAGCGTTGCGTCGTGACTAACGGGCAATACTACCTGTTGTGAGGTCCGGTTTGTTTGGCTACACTCGATCCTGAGGATAGAGCGGTAGAGAACAATGACGGAAAAAGTCGTAAAAGCGGGAATCGAGGACGTTTTGTCCTCGATTAAACGTCTTGTAAGAGAAGAAGATAGAAAAACTCCGGGTACCCTTGCGTCGACCAACTCGCGAAAGCCGGGCAAGTTGGTTTTGACCGACGCGCTGCGGGTCAATGAACCGTCGTTGGAAAAGCAGCCTCAGCCAGAAAAAACGGAAGCGGCCTATAAGGCCGAAGACTCTATCAAGCCGATGCTTCTGCGGGCTTGCGATATTGTAAAACACGCTGAACCAGCCGTTGAACAGCAAGCCAAGCCTGAGCCGGAGGAGGGCTTGGCTGGAAGTCTGAGCGCCAAAATCGAGGCGTTGGAGGCCGCAATTGCCCGGACCGAGGACCAATGGGAGCCGGACGGCGATAGCGATGACGCATATTCAGGCACACCGAACAGACCGCTTGCCTGGAAAGCCCAGGCTGAAACCGATGCCGCCGGGAATGACGGTGCTAAAGACCCAGGTGCCAAGGCAACCTTTATACGTGATCCTGAAGCTAAAACCTCTGCCAAGCCACAAGCGCCTGAGGCACAACCGGACTCACTGACTATAGACACAGACGCGCTACGCGCACTGATCGCGCAAGTTGTTCGGGAAGAACTGCAGGGTGTTCTGGGCCAGCGCATCACCCGCAATGTTCGCAAGATGGTTCGGCGCGAGATTTACCGGGCACTGGCCGAGCGGGAGCTGGATTAGGCCTCAGGGCCGTTTTGGCGGCCGGGCCAGATCCAATAGTCTGTCCAGATCCATATGCTGTTCCAGGTGGTCCGCAAGCGCGTCCAGCGTTTCCTCAACCCCTTCCTCATATGACAGGTCCGAAGTCGCGCCCAGCTGTTTCAGATAGCGGGCTCGGAACGTATCGGACGAGAAAATACCGTGCAGATAGCTGCCCCGAATGCGGCCGGTCCGGTCGGCGGCGCCTTCAGGACGGTTTTCAATCTCAAGCCATGCGCGATCGCAATCGGGACCTTCGGTGCGCCCCATGTGAATTTCGTATCCGGTCACCGGTTCGGTTTCGGGAACGGTGTACGCCGTGCGCAGAGTGACCTGTTTCTTGCCTGCCATGGTGGTGGTCACATCCAACAGGCCCAGCCCCTCAACCGTGCCGGGGCGACCGTCCACGCCATCGGGATCGGCGATAGTTTTGCCCATCATCTGAAAACCCCCGCACAGGCCCAGCACATGGCCGCCCCGGCGGACGTGGGCATAAAGGTCGATATCCCAGCCCTGCGCCCGGAAATAGGTCAGATCGCCGATGGTGGATTTGCTACCAGGCAGCAGCACAAGATCGGCATCGCCGGGCAGGGGGCGTCCAGCGGGAATGATTTCGACCGAGACGCCGGGTTCGGCGGACAATGGATCGAGATCGTCGAAATTGGCCATCCGTTCCAGCTGCGGCACGACGACCTTGCAGGCTCCGCCGCTGTGGGATCGAATGTCCATCATGTCCTCGGCGGGCAGTTTCCAGGCGTTGTGGAACCATGGCACGACGCCCAGACAGGGCCAGCCGGTGCGCGCGGCAATGTTATCGCGCCCCTCGTCGAACAGCGAAACATCGCCCTTAAACCGGTTGACGGCAAAGCCGCAGATCATCTCCAGATCACCAGCCTCCAGAACTGCTTGCGTGCCCACGATCTGAGCGATCACGCCGCCGCGGTGGATATCGCCCACCAGAACGACCGGTACGTCTGCGGCGCAAGCAAAGCCCATATTGGCGATGTCGCCCTTGCGCAGGTTGGTCTCGGCCGGGCTGCCTGCGCCTTCGATCAGCACCAGATCGGCGTCGCCGCACAGCCGGTCAAAGCTCTCCAGCGCTGCACCGAGCAGTTTGGATTTGTCTTTGCGGTAATCGCCCGCTTTCATAGTGCCCGCGCGCTGGCCCTGTACAATGATCTGAGCGCCCGTATCAGTTTCCGGCTTCAACAGGATTGGGTTCATATCCGTGTGCGTGGATCGCTTCGCAGCCCGCGCCTGCAGGGCTTGTGCGCGACCAATCTCGCCCCCGTTTTCGGTAACGGCAGCGTTATTCGACATGTTCTGCGGCTTGAATGGAGCGACCTGCAATCCCCGCCGCGTATAGGCGCGCGCCAACCCGGCGACCAAAACCGATTTTCCGACATTGCTGCCGGTGCCCTGAATCATGATGGCGCGAACCATAGCCGTCTCCTATACGTTGGCGCGCAGATGACCTGATTTGAGCCTAAAGGGAAAGCCCGGATGAACACGCCCGCGCATCTTTTGATCGGTGCCGCTGCCTTTGCACGACCAGCCCAGGGGCGAATCCTTGCGGCCGCATTGCTGGGATCGTTGCTGCCCGATCTGTCGCTGTACGTGATGGCGGGCGTTTCGCTGTTCGTTTTGGGCATACCCGAACAGGTGGTGTTCGATCAGCTTTATTTTTCACCCGCCTGGCAAACAGTTTTTGCCATCGACAACTCATTCATCCTGTGGGGGCTGGTGCTGTGCATCGGTCTTTGGCGTGGTTGGCGGTTCCTGACCGTGGCTGCGTCCGCTGGCCTTCTGCATTTGGTGATGGATTTCCTGCTGCACGCGGGCGACGGGCGGCCGCAATTCTGGCCGCTGAGCGATTGGGTTTTTCACAGCCCGGTCAGCTATTGGGACAGCACTCATCACGCCCTGTGGGTAGCGCCGGTTTCAATAGCGGTTTGTGCGGGAGCCTATGTTGTGCTGTGGAACAGGGGGTTGTCCCTGTCGGGCAAGCTGTTCTTTGCTGCCCTGTTGGCGGCTGAAATCTGGGTCGCCCGCCAATGGCTGCTGTTCTTTTGACAGGGCAAAAGAAAAACGCGCCCCGGAGTGCGGAGGCGCGTTTTTTCCTTCAGAAGTCGCGTTGTTTATGCGGCTTCTGCCTGCTGAGCGGCATTGCGGCGCTCGCTTTCTTCACGCGACAGTGCGACCGAGGTCCGCACGCCACGACCAACGAACTCCATCAGTCCGCTGACAACCCGTTCGTTCGGGTCGATACCCGCGCAGGACAGCACTTCGCGACCATCGCGCGAGCGCGCCCAACGGGCGATCTGTTCGGGGCCATTGCCGTATTTCTTGTCATCGGCGATGGCGTCATCCAGTGCAGCCAACACAACGGCCGCGAAAAGTTTGCGTGCACGATTGCCTTGCTCATTATTAAAGGCAGTGCCGTCAACGAAATCTCTCATCTCGTCTTCCTTGTTGTTCTTGCTCTTGCATTTTCGGCGTGACGGTCCTTATGACCTATTCAACGTGATTCGGATACAGCTAAAATGCATAGTTGCGTTGCGTCATGTGCATGGCTTGCTGCAAGTGCAGCACTAGGTGTCGTTGTCTTGTCAGGTGGTGTCCTGCCAGATATAGGGACGGGAACTGACGCATCAACCGTTTGTGAAGGAATTATGTAATGCCCAAGATAAATGGGAACGAAATTCGCCCCGGCAATGTGCTTGAGCATAACGACGGTCTGTGGGCCGCAGTCAAAGTCGACCACGTAAAGCCCGGTAAAGGCGGTGCTTTTGCGCAAGTCGAACTGCGCAATCTGCGCAATGGCTCGAAGCTGAACGAACGCTTCCGCTCGGCGGATAAGGTCGAACGCGTGCGCCTTGAGCAGAAAGATCAGCAGTTCCTGTACGAATCCGATGGCATGCTGGTGTTCATGGATTCCGAGACTTATGAGCAGATCGAACTGCCTGCCGAATTGCTGGGTGAGCGTCGTCCGTTTCTGCAGGACGGCATGACAATTGTCGTAGAATTTTACGAATCTGAGGCGTTGAACGCCACGCTGCCGCAAAAAGTGACCTGCAAGATCGTTGAGACCGAGCCGGTTGTGAAGGGTCAGACCGCTGCGAACTCGTTCAAACCGGCCATTCTGGACAACGGCGTCAAGGTCATGGTGCCGCCGTTCATCGGCCAGGATGAGATGATCGTGGTGAACACCGAAACCATGGAATATTCCGAACGCGCGTAACCTCGCGTCTGTTCGAAACAGGAAAAGACCGCGCAGGCGCCGACCGCGCGGTCTTTTTTAATGCCTGTCTTTCAGATACTGATAGCGCTCGGGATTGGGGCCGAAGAGTTCCATCATCAGCTCATACTTGATGCGGTTGGCGCTGACCTGCCGGTAGAAAGCAATCAGAAAGGCGGTAGGGCCTTGAATTCGGCCAAGGCCGCTGGTGGCCGCAACCACGGTGCCGACATCCGTTTTGCCGTTCAGAACAAAATAACCACCCAACATCAGGACGCCGACCGTGCCCGCGCCGTTGATGACGCTCAGCAGGAATTTGGCCGACAGCTTCCATAAGAACATGCGGCGGCGGGTTTCATAGATATCGTCGAACTGGGCGTCGATGTCGCGCGCGACATCATTGATGTCTTCGATCGTCAACTTGTCGGTAGCGTTGCGCAGAATGCGAACACGCTCGGCCACAAAGATGTTCACCTTGCGTTGTGAGATCAGCACGATAACGATCTGGGGCACAATCATGGAAAAAGCGATCATGCCCAACCCCGGTTGGGTTGACGAGATATAGCCGATCACGCTGATCAGCGTGCCGATCTGCACCACGGGGTCCGAAAATGCGCCCCCGGCGAACTTGCCCAATTCTTCCGCCTCGGCCGAAATGGCAGTGGTCATAGTGCCCTTGCGCACTGTTTCGCCGGTTTCACGGATGTCCGATGCGCGGACCAGCAGCCGTTGCCGGATCATGCGGATCATGTCCTCACCCAGCGTGCCTGCGCGGTAGCCCAGCAACCATTTCAGGGCGAGGCTCAGCAAGATGACTGACATCATACCCGTGCCCAGATAGATCAGCCGTTCAGTGGCGATATCGTCTGTCGTAAGGTGGTTGATGATATCGCGCTGAAACTCCAACGGGACCGCCGCCAGAGCAGCGATGGCGATGGAAAGGATAATAAGGATAATCTGCCGCCCAGCGCTGGCACGCCAGATCGCACGGTATAACCTAAACATATGCGCATCCGTTCAGTGAACTGACCGCAGTGTGGCAGCGCCGAAGGTCCGGTTAAACGGGGCGGTATTCGGCCAGCAGCCAGCCGTGCCGGAATGGCAACATGTTACGGCGTCATGGTGACCGTGGCCCCATCGGCCTGCATGTCTCCGGTAGCACGATCAAAGCGCAGATAGGCGATCCCCTGACCATTCGACTGGGTGAACAACGTGCCCGCCGGTTTGCCGCCGGACGTGATTTCCGTCCCAACAGGAGCCGAGCCTTCAACACGGACGCTTCGCAACCCTTTGCGCAGCTCGGTCTTGTGCTTCATCCGGGCGGTGACTTCTTGCCCGACATAGCAGCCCTTTTTGAAATCAACACCGTTCAGCGCTTCGAACCCGGATTCGAGGATATAGCTGTCGGGCGTCAGTTCGATTCCGGCTTCCGGGATGCAGTGCTGCACACGGATGGTATCCCAATCGGTGCCATCATCTGTTTCAGCCGCGGGCGTATAGGCCCGCCAGCCCATATCCGGGTGGCGCGGGTCGGGCAGAGCGCCTTGAGGCGCTGGACCTGTGCCGCGTTGTAGGTTCAGGCCGCTATCTTCGATCGCAACATCGGCGCGCAGTTTGTACATGCCCAGTCGTTTGACGAAGCCGTCGGCGATCTCTTCTGCGACATCCAGCAAGATCGCGTCGCCTTCACGTTTCAAAAAGAAATCGGCCAGATACTTGCCCTGCGGGGTCAGCAAGGCCGCATAGACAAGCCCGCCATCAAGCCCTTCAATATCATTGGTCACCAGCCCCTGAAGAAAGCTGTCAGTGTCCGAGCCGCTAAGGCGCAGAATACGGCGATTGGGCATCGGGTGGTCCTCGTCATTTCCCTCGGCCCCGTGATATAGGAGTTCCCGCCGCCATGACCAGAGGGTATCCGCCTTGCCAGCACCGATCAGCATCGTCATCCCGACCCTGAACGCGGGCGAGGCCCTGGCGGAAACCTTGCCAGCACTGATGGAAGGCCTGCACACCGGGCTGATCCGCGAGTTGATCGTCACCGATGGCGGATCAACTGACCTTACACTGGAAATCGCCGAAGAGGCCGGGGCCGAGATCGTCACTGGCGCGCCCTCACGCGGGGGGCAGTTGCGGCGGGGTTGTGCGGCTGCCAAGGCCGAGTGGCTGTTGGTCCTGCACGCCGACACCGTGCTGCCAGAGGGGTGGGCCAAAGAAGTGGGCGAACACCTCGCCACTGGCCAACCGGCGGCCTTTCGTCTGACCTTTGGGGCAAAAGGGTTCTGGCCCGCATGGGTCGCGGGGTGGGCAAATCTGCGCAGCCGGGTGTTTGGCCTGCCTTATGGCGATCAGGGGCTGCTGATGCCGCGTCGCATGTATGAGAAGGTCGGAGGTTACCCGGACCAGCCGCTGATGGAGGACGTGGCGTTGGTGCGTGCCTTGCCGCGCGTCACCTTGCTGAACACCCGCGCGGTTACGCGTGCGGAGCGTTATGCGCGGGTGGGGTGGCTGCGTCGGGGCGCGCGGAATCTGTGGACTCTGACCCGGTATTTTCTTGGGGCCGATCCGGAGCAGCTGGCGCAGGCGTATCGGCGATAAGGGTCGTTCGCAGCTCAACCACGGATTTGCCCAGACGGAACGGCGCGGCAAAGCTGACCAGACACAGGGCGATGATCTGCAGCACCAGAATATGCGCGTTGGCCTGCAGGTACTCCCATTCATCCTTCAGCTTTCCAACCTGTTCGACCAGATCATCGTAGCTTTGGGCCAGGATCAGATAATCCCCTGCGATGGCTGGCACCTTACGGCGCATGTTGTCGATAGCGGTCTGGGTTGTTTCATCCAGCGTCGTGAAAACAAGAAACTGGTCGATATTAAACGCGTCGGCCTTGGCGGCCATCTGGTCTATCTCTTCCTTTTCCTGGCGCCCGAACAGGAAATGCAGCCCTTGTAGCGGAGCGACCTCATTGGTCACGGCGATGAACAGGGGCAGATCGGCATTGCTGGCCGTTGAGGCGGACAGGAACTCGACCCTGTCGCACAAGACAGCGGTGTCCGGGTCATAGGCTGGATCGCAGAACCGCAACCGGAACCGTGCCGCATCACGGTCAAAGGCCAACGTGGCAGCATAGGCTACGTCGATCTGCCGGTCAAGCCGCGAGCTGTCTGAGGTATAGAGGCCTGCAAGAACCGCCACCAATGCCCCGATCCCACCTAGAACGACCCAGACCAGATCCGCTAGTTTCCAAGCCCGGTGTCCTGCCGGTTTGCGAAACAGAAACGCGGTGCCAATCGATCCAGCCAAAAAGAACAGGATCAGCAGCGGCAACTGGTTTTCGGTCACAAAGGTCATGACACCAAAGTGACCACCTGCCAGCGTGCTGGCAACACTCCTCACGGGCAGTTGTAGTTAAGAGCCAGAGCTTTGGCCGAATTTCCGGAACAGTTTGGTGCGGTCAAAGGCCTGTTCCAGCTCGGCGGTGCGGTCCTTGACCGAATCCCACAGTCGTTCCTGTACTTCGGCGATGACGCATTCCATCAGAACCAGAATAGACGCCATCGAATCCCAGGCCGACGGAACTGCGATGCGCGCCGCAAAGGTGTGCTTTGCCAGTCTGTGAATGGGCGAGCGCCATTGATCGGTGAACAGCACGATCTCGGCCTCGCGTTCCTGACAGAGTTGCCCGATCAACATGGTCGAGTTCTCATAGCGCCGCACATCCAGCGCGATCAGCACGTCGTCCTTGCGCACATCCAACAGGTCATGGGTCCATGAGGCCGCGAAAGGCAGCATCCGCACATCGGGGCGGATCATTTGCATATGCAGATAGAGATACTGCGCCAGCGCGCCGGTGATGCGTCCACCGGTGATGAAAATGCGCCGGTTGGGGTCGCAGAGCAGGGTGCAAAAGTTGTCAAACTCTGCCGGATCAACCTCATCAATCGTACGTTTCTGATTGGCCAGCGTCTGCTGGGAATAGCGGTTCAGGATATGCTCTTCAGGCAGGTCGTTCTGCCAGACGTCGCGTTTGGCGGCGGGCCCAGAGATCATCTCTTTGACCTCACCCCGCAACGCCGCCTGAAACTGCGGATAGCCGCCAAACCCGGTTTTTTGCAGCATCCGCGCGACGGTTGTGGTTGAGACCGAAGCCGTGCTGGCCAGTTCCGTAATGCTGCCCAGACCCGCCATGGGGTAGTCGTCCAGCAGGACGCTGATCAGTTGCCTTTCAGACGGGGTCATCTTGTCCCGATGGGCCAGCAGCCTGTCTGTTACCCGCACCTGTGGGTCCTCCTTCAACAATTCCGACAAGTTGTGCAGAATTTTTCAGCACAACTTGCTCTGGAGAAATCTTTACAGGAAAATTATTGACAGGTGAATGTATCGTGTGGAAATTTTTCCACAATTCACATTTACGGAATCGCAGGGCGGCACATTGGACTTCGGAACGGTTGTTCACACGGATAACGCGGACGGCGCACCAAAGGTGCTGCTGGTGTGTGAACATGCCTCGAACCGTATTCCGGTGTTTCTGGGAGATATGGGGCTGACGAACGAGGCGCTTGAAAGCCACATCGCGTGGGATCCCGGCGCGTTGGGCGTTGCCCAGCACATGGCCCGGGTGATATCCGCGCCGTTGGTGCATGGAGGGGTGTCCCGGCTGGTCTATGACTGCAACCGCCCGCCCGAAGCTGCCGGTGCCATGCCGGTCAAAAGTGAGCAGTATGACATCCCTGCCAACGCCCGTATGACGGTAGAGGAGCGTCAAAGCCGCGTTGAGAACATCTATGTTCCCTTCACGCAGGCTGTCTCGGGCCAGATCGCGCATCACCGTCCGTCGTTGCAGCTGTTGGTCACCGTGCACAGTTTCACGCCTGTTTTTCATGGCCTGCAACGCTCGGTCGAGCTTGGAATCCTGCATGGCCGTGACGATCGGTTTGCAGTGGCGATGTTGGAGGCAGTGCCCGCGCAACCATCCTTTGTGACCCGTCTGAACGAACCCTATTCCGCAGCGGATGGGGTGGCACATACGCTGGATGCGCAGGCTTGCCCAAGCGGATTGCTGAACGTCATGATCGAGATCCGCAACGATCTGATCCGCACGCCACAGCAGCAACAGGCCATGGCCGAGCATCTGGTGCCATGGATCGACCGCACCCTTGCTGGGTTCGACGAAGGGGGTTTCGCGTGATCAAAGTGATGGCGTCATATGTGCGGGTGGTCGATGCGATCAATTACCGGATCGGTCGGGTGATGATGTGGGGCCTGTTCGTGATGATGGGCATCCTGCTGTGGTCTTCGATCTCGAAGACGTTCTTCTTGCCGTCGCTCTGGACGCTGGAAATGGCGCAGTTCGCGATGGTGACATATTACATCGTCGGCGGTCCGTATTCGATCCAGCTGGGCTCGAACGTGCGGATGGACCTGTTTTACCACAACTGGAGCCACAAAAAGAAAGCGTGGTTCGACGCCTTCACCGTGCTGTTGCTGATCCTGTATCTGAGTGTGTTGCTCTACGGCGGGCTGGGGTCGACAGCTTATAGCCTTGGCTATTGGGGCGACGCGCCGGTCTCGTATTTCACTGGCCTGCTGACCGGAAGTGAAGAGATCGGACGGCTGGAGCGGTCTTCGACCGCGTGGCGGCCCTATATCTGGCCGATCAAGGCCATCATGGTGTTCGGTTTCTTCCTGATGTTGCTGCAGGCGATTTCGGAATTCTTCAAAGACATAGCCCGGATCAACGGGCAGGAAATCGGGGTGAGCCGGGCATGAGCCAGGAATTTATCGCCATCTTCATGTTCGCGCTGATGATGCTGATGCTGTTTACCGGCCAGCGTGTCTTTGGCGCGATCGGTGCGGTTGCCACCATCGCAGCATTAGCGCTGTGGGGAACAGGCGGGCAGGACATCACGTTCTCAGCCGCGATGAAGTTGATGAAGTGGTACCCGCTGCTGACGCTGCCAATGTTTATCTTCATGGGTTACGTGCTGAGCGAGAGCCGTTTGGCAGACGATCTGTATCGCATGTTCCATGTGTGGATGGGGCCGGTAAATGGCGGCTTGGCGATTGGCACCATCGGGTTGATGGTGCTGGTCTCGGCGATGAACGGCCTCAGCGTTGCGGGTATGGCCATCGGCGCGACCATTGCGCTGCCGGAACTGCTGCGGCGGGGCTATGACAAGACGATGGTGACCGGGGTTATTCAGGCCGGGTCGAGTCTGGGTATCCTTGTGCCTCCTTCGGTGGTGCTTGTGCTTTACGCGATGATTGCGCGGCAGCCGGTCGGGCAGTTGTGGCTGGCAGGCATCCTGCCGGGTCTGCTGATGGCGGGCCTGTTCATCCTCTACATCTGGATTCGCTGCCGTATTCAGCCTGAACTCGGCCCTGCGATGGAAGACGCGCACGAAGTGCCGTGGTCCGAGAAAATCCGCCTGCTTGGGGCAGGGGCGCTGCCGCTGATCATCTTCGCCGCCATGATGGTGCCGTTTGTGAATGGCTGGACCTCGCTGGTGGAAAGCTCGGCCATCGGGGCGCTGACCGCGCTGGTCGTTTCGGTCCTTAAACGCCGTATGACGTGGAAGATCTTCGAAGACTGCACCAAGCAAACGCTGGCGATTTCCTGCATGTTTATGTGGATCATCCTCGCCGCGCTGGGCTTTGGCGCCGTGTTCGACGGGCTGGGCGCGGTGAAAGCCATCGAGAACCTGTTCACCCAACAACTGGGCCTGTCGCCTTGGATGATCCTGATCCTGATGCAGCTCAGCTTTATCGTCATGGGCACGTTTCTGGACGACACTGCGATGCTGGTCATCGTGGCGCCGCTGTACGTACCCTTGGTCGGCGCGCTTGGGTTCGACCTGATCTGGTACGGGGTGCTGTATACGATCACCACGCAGATCGCCTATATGACGCCGCCCTTCGGTTATAACCTGTTCCTGATGCGCGCGATGGCGCCACCCGAGATCGGGTTGAAGGACATTTACCGCTCGATCATTCCCTTTGTCGGCGTGATGGTACTGGCACTGATCATTATAATGATATTCCCGGAAATTGCCTTGTGGCTGCCCGGCTATGTCTATGGAAATTAACAAGAATGCCCGGTGAATGGGCACGCAAACTTCAACGGAGAGGAAATTGACATGACGACAAGACGTAAGTTTCTGAAGACCGCCGGGGTGGGCGTTGCCGCCGCACCGCTGGCCACGCCCGCGCTGGCGCAAGGCACGATCACATGGCGGATGCAGACCTATGCCGGCCCGGCTTTGGCCGAGCACGTGATCGACCCGGCCATCAAGATGTTCAACCAGATCGCCGGCGACCGGATGCAGATCGAGCTGTTCTATGCGGATCAACTGGTTCCGACGGGAGAACTGTTCCGCGCCATGCAGAAAGGCACCATCGACGCGGTGCAATCGGACGACGACTCGATGGCGTCGCCCACCGAGGTCACCGTGTTCGGCGGCTATTTCCCCTTTGCCTCGCGTTATTCGCTGGACGTGCCGGTCCTGTTCAACCAGTGGGGCCTGAACGAGATTTGGGATGAGGAATACTCCAAGGTCGGCGTCAAACATATCAGCGCCGGTGCATGGGACCCGTGCCATTTCGCCACCAAGGACCCGATCAACAGCCTCGCAGACTTGCAGGGCAAGCGCGTCTTCACCTTCCCGACGGCGGGCCGGTTCCTGTCGCAATTCGGCGTGGTGCCTGTCACCCTGCCTTGGGAAGATATCGAAGTCGCGGTGCAGACCGGCGAGTTGGACGGCATCGCATGGTCGGGCATCACCGAGGACTACACCGTAGGCTGGGCCGATGTGACCAACTATTTCCTGACCAACAACATCTCGGGCGCCTGGGCGGGTCACTTCTTTGCCAATATGGACCGCTGGAACGAACTGCCCGAAGACCTGCAAACCCTGTTCAAGGTTTGCTGTGATCAATCGCACTACTATCGTCAGTGGTGGTATTGGGGCGGAGAGGCCAATCTGCGCGTCAACGGCACCAAGATGCAGCTGACCACCATACCGGACGAAGAATGGGCAACGGTCGAGGAAGCTGCGGTCAAGTTCTGGGATGAAATCGCCGCTGAGTCTGAGACCAAGGCCAAGGTTGTCGATATCTTCAAGCGCTATAATGCCGAAATGCTCAAGGCTGGACGGCCCTATCGCTATAGCTAAAGGACCCGATTCCGGCGCGTTAGCGATACCACGCGCCGGAATCGAACCACAGGAAACGACTTTGCGAATGCTAGCATCCGTTCAGACACAGAAAAGAAAACTCCGGGCGCGCTGTGGTGCGACCCGGATCAGCGGGGTGTGAACGGATGGCTATAGCAGGCTTTTTGATCGAGATTTTCGCGGCAACCATGTTGCTGCTGTTTGCCGTGCGGCTGGTGCGCACAGGGATCGAGCGACGTTTTGGTGCGCTGTTTCAATCGATCCTGACGCGCCACTCGAACACATTTGTTGCGGGTGGGGCCGGTATGGTTCTGGCCACGATCCTGCAAAGCTCGGCCGCAGTAACAGTTCTGCTGACTGGATTTGCCGCGGCGGGGATGGTCACGTTTGGCCTTGCGCTGGCCGGGGTGCTGGGTGCCGATCTGGGCGCGGCGCTGGTCATTCAGGTGCTGTCCTACGATCTGGGGTGGTTGCAACCGGTGCTGCTGGCGCTGGGTGGTTGGCTATACCTCAAATCCGACCGGGCCAATGTGCGGCTGATCGGGCGGATCGTTCTGGGCATCGCCTTCATTCTTGTTTCGCTGCAATTCCTGCGGGATGCGGTTGACCCGATCCGGGAAAGCGCCTTCTTGCCGGCCATCGCGGGATATCTGGAAAGCGACTATTTCAGCGCCTTCATCGTGGGTGCGGTTCTGGCCTTTGTCATGCACAGCTCGGTCGCGACGATCCTGATGTGCGTGACACTAGTGCAAGTCGGAGCGATCCCCTTTGCCGCCGGTCTGTCGCTGGTGCTGGGGGCAAATCTGGGTTCGGCTTTTATCCCGATCTGGCTAACGCGCGACATGACTATAACCGCCCGGCGCATTCCATGGGCCAACCTGCTGCTGCGGGGCAGTGCGGCCTTGGTGATGCTGGTCGTGGTTAACGTGACCGGCGCGCATGAAGCGCTGATGGTCGCCGGGGCAGGGCAGTCGTTGATCCTGGCCCATATCGGGTTCAACCTGACTGTGTTTGTGCTGGCCACCGGTTTCGTGAACTGGATGGAACGACCAATGGCCCTGCTGCTGCCGGAACCGAAGGTAGAGGCAAACGTGATGGATCAGTTTACGGATGCGCTCAGCCCGTTGAGCGATCCCAGCGCATCCGGAGCGAACGTCGCGATGTCCTCGGTCCGGCATGAACTGTTGCAGATGGTCACGCAGGTTGAACGCATGTTCCGCCCGGTGCTGGATATCTATGAGCGGGATGACAGCGATGCTATCTCGGCCCTATGGCAGCAGGATGAAAGGGTGAACGCGCAGCTTACCGAAATCCGCCGCTTTGTCGCGCGGATGCCGCGCCAGAACATGAGCAAGACGCAGATCAAGGCAGCGCGCGGTCTGGTGGAATATGCCATTCGGCTTGAGGCGGCAGGCGACGTGGTTTCCAACCGCATGACCCGCACCGCCCAGATCAAACACACCGAGCGCACCGAGTTTTCCGCGCAGGGGTGGAAAGAACTGACCGATCTGCACGCGGCCATTCTGGAAAGCTTCTCTCTGGCCCGTCACGTGCTGCTGGTCGATGACATGGACTGCGCCCGCCGACTGGTTCTGGACAAGGCCCAGGTCAAACGGATGTCGCGCCGCAGCCGCAAGGCGCATCTGAAACGGCTGGAGCGGGGGCAGACCGAAAGCTTCCAATCCAGCGATCTGCATCTTGAGACGTTGCGCGCCATGCGAGATCTGCACGGCCATATAGCCGCCGTCGCCTATCCGATCCTCTACAAGAGTGGACAGGTTCTTGAGACGCGTTTGGTGATGGAAATGGAAAAGGACGCGGCCGACGACTGACGGCTGCGAAAGGGAGCACGAGACCGGGGTCTCGGAAGGTGACAAAGGATGAACGGGATGGGCAATGAAGCGCGTTTGGACGACCTGAAAGCCAAGGTTGATGCAGGCGAGGTGGATACCGTGCTGGTCTGCATGGTCGACATGCAGGGGCGGTTAATGGGCAAGCGGTTCCATGCCGGGCATTTCGTGGCGGGCGCGTGGCAGGAAACCCATTGCTGCAACTATCTGCTAGCCACGGATCTTGAGATGGCCACCCCCGATGGCTTTGCGGCAACCAGCTGGGAGCGGGGCTATGGTGACTATGTGATGAAACCGGACCTCAGCACTCTGCGCCCGGTGCCGTGGCTGGAAGGCACCGCGATGGTAATGTGTGATGTGCTGGATCATCACACGCATGAAGAAGTGCCCCATGCGCCACGCTCGATCCTGAAGAAACAGGTCAACCGTCTGAAGGCGATGGGCTATGACGCCATGTGCGCCACTGAGCTGGAGTTTTTCCTGTTTGAGAAAAGCTTTGACCAGATCCGCAAGGAAGGCTTCCGCGATCTGGAACCGATCTCGGGGTACAACGAGGATTACCACATCCTGCAGACCACCAAGGAAGAGCATGTGATGCGCCCGATCCGCAACCATTTGTGGAACGCGGGTATTCCGGTTGAGAATTCGAAGGGTGAGGCCGAGACCGGGCAGGAAGAGCTGAACATCAAATACGCCGGCGCGATGGAAACGGCCGAGTATCACTCGATCGCCAAAAACGCGGTGAAAGAGATCGCCTGGCAGCACGGCCACGCCGCGACTTTCCTACCGAAGTGGCATCACGACAAGGTGGGCAGTTCGTCTCATGTGCACCAGTCGCTGTGGGCCGATGGCCAGCCTGCCTTTTATGACGCGGAAGATGAGCTGGGCATGTCGGCGCTGATGAAAAGCTACATGGCCGGGCTGCTGAAATACGCCCCGGACTACACCTATTTCATGGCGCCTTACATCAACAGTTATAAGCGTTTTATGAAAGGCACCTTTGCGCCCACGCGGATCATCTGGTCAGTGGACAACCGTACCGCTGGCTATCGTTTGTGCGGTGACGGTACAAAGGCGGTGCGGGTCGAATGCCGGATTCCAGGGTCCGACATGAACCCCTATCTGGCGATGGCCGGGATGCTGGCCGCGGGGATTGCGGGCATCGAAGAGGGGTTGGAGTTGCAGCCACCGACCACGGGTGACGTCTATCAGGGCGATACCGGCATGATCCCCGGCAACCTGCGCGAAGCGCGCGAGGCGCTTCTTGCCTCAGCCATGTTGCGCGCGGCAATGGGGGATGAGGTAGTCGATCACTACGCCCGTGCGGCGGAGGTCGAGATTGAGGAATTCGAACGCGTGGTGACCGATTGGGAAGTTGCACGCGGTTTCGAGCGGGCTTAGAGGGTAGGAGCGAGGGGCCAGCCCCTCGCGCTCCCCGGGATATTTTTGGCCAGATGAAGCAGGGGATCCTGTTTCCTTCGGAAATGGAGTGGATATGGGGCAGATGTTGAAATGTGTCTCACCGATTGATGGATCGGTTTTTGCGGAGCGGGAAGTGTTGTCTCGGGACGCGGCGTTTGAGGTTGCAGGCCGGGCCCGCGCGGCACATGCCGCATGGGCGGCACGGCCTTTGCAAGAGCGGATTGATCTTGTGATGGCCGGAGTGGCCGCAGTTGGCGCGATGAACGACGAGATCGTCCCAGAACTGGCCCATATGATGGGGCGCCCGGTGCGCTATGGCGGAGAGTTCGGCGGCTTCAACGAGCGCGCCAGTCATATGGCCGAGATCGCCGAAGCTTCGCTGGCCGATATCGCGGTGGGCGAGGAGGAGACCTTCGAGCGTTATATCAAGCGTATACCGCATGGCGTGGTGTTTGTGGTGGCGCCTTGGAATTACCCCTATATGACGGCGATCAACACGGTTGCCCCGGCGCTGATTGCTGGGAACACAGTGATCCTTAAGCATGCCACGCAAACCCTGTTGGTGGGTGAGCGGATGGCGCAAGCGTTCCATTCGGCGGGTGTGCCAGAGGACGTCTTCCAGAACGTTTTCCTGAGCCATGACGTGACCAATGACCTGATCGCGGGTAATGCGTTTGACTTCGTGAACTTCACCGGCTCGGTCGGTGGCGGGCAGGCGATGGAACGGGCAGCTGCAGGCACCTTTACCGGCGTCGGGACTGAGTTGGGCGGCAAGGACCCCGGCTATGTCATGGATGACGCTGATCTGGATGCCGCAGTTGATACGTTGATTGACGGGGCGATGTTCAATTCGGGCCAGTGCTGCTGCGGGATCGAGCGGATTTACGTTCATGAAAGCCTCTATGACGATTTCGTCGCCAAAGCGGTTGAAATCGTGAAAGGATACAAACTGGGCAATCCGCTGGATGCTGAGACGACAATCGGCCCGATGGCCAATGTGCGCTTTGCCGACGAGGTTCGCGCACAGATTGCCGAGGCTGTGGCAGACGGAGCTGTTGCCCATATCGAGACCTTCCCCGAGGACGATGGAGGCGCCTACCTGACCCCTCAGATCCTGACCAATGTTACTCATGATATGCGGGTGATGCGGGATGAGAGCTTTGGCCCGGTCGTGGGCATCATGAAAGTGTCCTCAGACGAAGAAGCCATCGCGCTTATGAATGACAGCGAGTTTGGCCTGACCGCCAGCCTTTGGACCCGCGATGTAGATCGCGCGGCACGGGTGGGGGACCAGATCGAAACCGGCACCGTGTTCATGAACCGGGCCGACTATCTGGACCCGGGCCTGTGCTGGACCGGTTGCAAGAATACCGGGCGTGGGGGTGGTCTGTCGGTCATCGGCTATCACAACCTCACACGCCCCAAATCCTACCATTTGAAGAAGGTGACATCATGAGCCTTGTTGGAAACTGGTCCTACCCGACCGCAATCAAGTTCGGTGCTGGCCGTATAAAGGAATTGCCCGAGGCCTGCGCGGCGGCTGGCATGAAGCGCCCACTGCTGGTGACCGATAGGGGCCTGGCCGATCTGCCGATCACCACCGCGACGCTGGACATTATGGAAGCCGCAGGTCTGGGCCGCGGATTGTTCAGCGATGTGGACCCAAACCCGAATGAAAAGAACCTCGATGCGGGCGTCGCGGCCTATAAGGCAGGTGGCCATGACGGGGTGATCGCGTTTGGGGGTGGCTCAGGGCTGGATCTGGGCAAAATGGTGGCCTTCATGGCTGGTCAGACACGCCCTGTCTGGGATTTCGAGGATATCGGAGACTGGTGGACCCGAGCAGACGCCGATGCCATCGCCCCGATCATTGCCGTGCCAACGACGGCTGGAACGGGGTCCGAGGTGGGCCGCGCCAGCGTCATCACCAATTCCGAGACGCACGCCAAGAAGATCATCTTCCACCCCAAGGTTCTGCCGACCGTGGTGATCTGCGACCCGGAGCTGACCGTTGGGATGCCCAAGTTCATCACCGCAGGCACCGGTCTGGATGCTTTTGCGCATTGTGTGGAGGCGTATTCCAGCCCGCACTACCATCCGATGTCCCAAGGCATCGCGCTGGAAGGGATGCGTCTGGTGATGGTATACCTGCCGCGCGCCTATGCCGACGGGTCCGACATCGAGGCCCGCGCCCAGATGATGAGCGCGGCCGCGATGGGCGCGACCGCATTCCAGAAGGGTCTCGGCGCTATCCACGCCATGAGCCACCCCGTTGGCGCGCATTTCAACACCCATCACGGCACCACCAACGCGGTCTGCATGCCTGCCGTGCTGGAGTTCAACGCGTCTGCCATCGCGGATCGGTTCCAATCCGCAGCCGCCTATCTGAACATAAACGGCGGCTTCGACGGCTTCCGCGCCTTTGTGCAGGAGTTCAACGATGCGCTGGGTATCCCGCGCAAACTTTCCGATCTGGGTGTGACCGAAACGGCGATCCCCGAACTGGTCAAAGGAGCGATCATTGACCCATCCTGCGGTGGCAACCCGATCGAACTGACCGAAGACAACCTGACCACGCTGTTCAAGGCGGCGCTGTAACAGGCTTGCCGAACCCATCCCTCACCTCTCATACTGACCAGAGGTGAGGGAGATTTTCATGACCAAAGAGATTGTTCTGATCCACGGGGCCTTTGCCGGGCCGTGGTGTATGGAAGATTACGCGGGTTTCTTCCGCGACCGCGGCTGGACGGTGCACACCCCGGCCCTGCGCTATCATGGCGGAGATCCAAAGGCCGAACCCGATCCCGGCCTGACCGACACCAGCGTCATGGACTATGCCAATGACATCGCCGACTTCGTGCAGGGGTTGGACAGCAAACCCGTGCTGCTCGGTCACGCCATCGCGGGGGTGGTGGCACAGCAGGTGGCGTCTCGCGGTTTGGCCAGCGCCATCGTGTTGATAAACCCGAACGCGGCGTGGGGGACGTTGCCCGAAACCGACGACGAACGTGCCATCCCGCGCGCGCTGATGGAGGGCGGGGCGTTCTGGAAACAGCCCATGCGGGTTGAATTCGACCTGATGGCCCCCTTCGCTCTGAACAAAATGCCCGAGGCGCAGCAGCACGCTGTGTTCGATCGCTTAGGCGCTGAAAGCGGTCGGGTGATGTTTGAGATGTTCTTCTGGATGTTCGACGACCACCACGCGATGAAGGTGGATATCGACAAGGTCGACTGCCCCGTGCTGGTCGTCTCGGGCACCGAGGACCGGGCCGTAAATCCCAACACCTGCCGCGCGCTGGCCGATCTGTACGGAGATCGCGCGACCTTCATGCCCGTCAAAGACCACGCGCATTTTCTGTTCATGGAACCCGGCTGGGAGAAACCCGCAGGCCAAATCGCCGACTGGCTGGACGAGAAGGTGGGCTGAAACGCCCACCCTGCGGGCTCAGTTATTGGTCGAGAACGTGCTCTGCGGTTTCCACTTGAGGGTGCCGTCGCCTTCCCGGTGACAGCGCAGCAGACGTTCCTGGATCGTGCTGACCGTTTCAGTGACAGTATTGTCGCCGGTCAGCAGGACAAAGGCGTCCTGCGAATAGGCCATACCGTCGTAATAGCAGAACCGTTTCTCGGCCCCTTCCGGAATAGGGGATGCGGTGCTGAGCATCTGCTGCGCTGGGGCTTGCGTGGCCAGCAGGGCAAAGGCCAGCCCGAGGGTCAATGTCTTCATGTCGTCCTCCCGTTCGAATATCTGTTGGTCTTATTCGGTCTTGGACGCTCGGAACCTCAAATGTCGTTCTTGAATGACGGTTTGAGGGTAAGTGTGAACGAGATCAACGGGTTAGGCAAGGGGGTTGCGGGGCGCTTGCGGAATCGTTCCGCGCTATCCTTCCAGTGTATTATGCCAAGCATCAAGAGTGCGTCTCAGAGGCTCAAGGACGTGGCGAGTCTGAGAGCGCAGTATGAACCCTTGCGCCATTATAAGCGGAAAGAACTTCAAACAACGGCCAACAGGGCTATTTCCGTTTTTTGCCAACTTGCCCGTCTGTGTTAGTATCGAAGTTTATCGGGGTATTTATTTTTTTGGTTCATTAGGAGAATTCTGATGAAGGCTGTTTGTTCAAAAGTTCTTGCGGCACTAGTTGTCTTAAATCTAGTACCTAATGCGCTCCAAGCAGGAAGCGAGAATAAAATTGTCAGCGCCTTCGATTTCAATCCGACTATGGCACCACAATCCCCCTAGAAGCGTGGGAACAATGCCGCGCTGATGTTCTTTGCAAAAAGGCGACTGAGGGTATTGCAGCCTCCGTGGGGCTTGATGAAGATTCCATTGAGATACTGGACTACGCTGCTGTGATTTTGAATGAAACGGTAGGTGAAGAAACAAGAGTGGTGCTTTTCCCAAAGCGCGGTTACAAACTTTGCCAAGTTCGTGTGGGCGTTACGAGCATCGCTCCATTTGACGGCGGTGACGAACCTCATTTCCATGTTTCTGCTGATACCAGTCGTATCCAAATCTATTCCACCATACCACGCGCAACCTTGCTGCAAGGCGACAATAGATGGATTGATGCCACAATTACGTACACCATGATTCCAAACGCCGAGTGGCGGGAAGCGCGATCTGTTACCAGAGAATGCAACTTAAATTTATCAAATGGGACGACTGCAAGGCTAAAGCATATGACTTGTCTAGGAGGGCTAGGAGGAACAACTAAAGGTCGACGCTGGCCGCCTTGCCGTACTACTCAGATAAAAAAATCCGCCGATACGCAATGTCAGGGAGCGTGTAGATTCTGGGATGAATACCAATAGGCTTTGAAGTGGTATCGACTGGGTTCTTCAAGAAAAATTGCGTGGTGCGATTGTTGTTCCGTTTCAAACAGTTCCTCAAACATCCAACTCCTCCACAAACCGCGCGTTCTCCTGAATGTATTGGAACCGCAGTTCGGGTTTTTTGCCCATCAGACGCTCGACAAGGTCTCCGGTCTCGCCGGGTTCGTCCTCGTCAATGGTGACACGGATAAGTTTGCGGGACTTGGGGTCCATCGTGGTCTCTTTCAGGTCTTTGGCGTCCATTTCACCCAGACCTTTGAAGCGCGAGACGTCGATCTTGCCCTTGCCGCCCAGACCTTTCTCAAGCCACTCGTCCCGTTCGGCCTCGTCCAGACAGTAAACCCGTTTCGCGCCCTGCGTCAGGCGATAGAGGGGCGGGCAGGCGAGGTACAGGTGGCCCGCGTCGATCATCGGGCGCATCTGGGTGAAGAAGAACGTCATCAGCAACGAGGCGATATGCGCCCCGTCCACATCCGCGTCGGTCATGATGATGATCTTGTCATAGCGCAGATCGTCGACGTTGAACTTGGTGCCAAGGCCCACACCCAGCGCCTGTGTCAGGTCGTTGATCTCGGCATTGGTGCCCAGTTTCGAACTGGCCGCGCCCAGCACGTTCAGGATCTTGCCGCGCAGGGGCAGCAGGGCCTGTGTCTTGCGGTCGCGACCCATTTTGGCGGACCCGCCCGCCGAGTCGCCCTCGACGATGAATAATTCCGTGCCGTCGCGTGTTGAACTGGAACAGTCCACCAACTTGCCGGGGAGACGAAGTTTCTTAGTGGCGGACTTGCGTTGTGTTTCCTTCTCGGCCCGTCGGCGCAGGCGTTCTTCAGCCCGCAGGATGATGAAGTCCAGAATCGCGCCGGCGGATTTCGTGTCGGCGGCCAGCCAGTTGTCGAAATGGTCGCGGACCGAGTTTTCAACCAGCCGTTGCGCCTCGACCGTGGCAAGGCGGTCTTTGGTCTGGCCGACGAATTCCGGCTCGCTGATAAAGCACGACACCAAGGCGCAGCCGCCGGTCATCAGGTCATCACGAGTGATCTGCGCAGCCTTTTTGTTGTTGATCAACTCGCCATAAGCTTTGATCCCTTTGAGAACCGCTGCCCAGAAGCCCGCGACGTGCGTACCGCCTTCGGGCGTGGGGACGGTGTTACAGTAGGACTGGATGAACCCGTCGCGCGAGGGCGTCCAGTTGATCGCCCATTCGACTTTGCCCGGCGTTCCGAATTTCTCATTGAAGTCGACAGTGCCTGCAAATGGTTGCTCGGCATAGGTGGACGAGCCGTTCATCGTTTCCTTGAGATAGTCCGACAGGCCGCCGGGGAAATGGAAACTGGCCTCGGTCGGAGTTTCGCCGTCGTCGATGTGGGATTTCCAGCGGATTTCAACGCCCGAGAACAGATAGGCCTTGGAGCGGATGGATTTGAACAGCCGCGCGGGTTTGAAACGGTGATGGCCGAAGATTTCCTCATCCGCGTGGAAGGTGACCGTGGTGCCACGTCGGTTGGGGGCCGCGCCGATTTTCTCGACCGGACCCAAAGGAACACCGCGTGAGAAACGCTGTTCGAACAGCGTTTTGTCGCGGGCCACCTGCACGACCATCGAATCCGACAGGGCGTTCACGACCGAGGCACCCACGCCGTGCAGACCGCCCGACGTCTGGTAAGCTTTGCCCGAGAACTTGCCACCCGCGTGTAGGGTACACAGGATCACTTCCAGCGCCGATTTGCCGGGGAACTTGGGATGTGGGTCGATCGGAATACCGCGCCCGTTGTCGCGTACGGTCAGGGCGTAATCGGCGTGCAGCTCAACCTCGATCCGGTTGGCGTGGCCAGCGACCGCTTCGTCCATCGAGTTGTCGAGGATTTCGGCGACCATATGGTGCAGCGCGCGCTCATCGGTGCCGCCGATATACATACCGGGGCGTTTTCGGACCGGTTCCAGCCCTTCAAGCACCTCAATTGAGGAGGCGTCGTAGGTGGCGGTCGCGCTGGGCGTCAACAGATCGTCGGGCATCGGTGCTGCTCTTGTTTTTGGGTTGGGGCCCATTATGGCAGGTGATGTGGTCCGGGGGAAGAGGGCCCCGAGGTGTTGTGGGCGTTTGGCCGTAAGGAACGTAGAAAAGTCGCAACCCCGCGAGCAGGGGCCAGGGACAGTGCCAGCGATTTAAGTAAGGTTACTTAGGTTTTTCAGCGGTCAAACGTACGCCACCGATGCGGTGTTGCTGCACGTCTTTCACAAATTGAGCGTACATCTTCAGGAAATCATCGCCTTTGGACGGATTGCCTGCGCGTTCGGCTTCGGCATCCAGTGTCTGATACATGCTGAGCCGACGTGCCAGAATCTCGCCCCAAGGGTCAGTGACATCTTCGGCGGATACAATTTCGAATCCGGCTTGCTGAAGCTGGGACTCGTATTCGGGGATGCTAAACAGAGACTGACAGGCAAAACGCTGGCGGTATTGCTCGAACTCGTCTTCGGGCAGAGGCGTGTGCATCACCCAATCGGTAAAAGCAAAGCGTCCGCCGGGGCGCAATACGCGAAAGACCTCGTGCAGGGCCTTGGGCTTGTCCGGAATGTGCAAGAAGGATTCCTGACTTACGGCCGCATCGAACTGCGCGTCGTCGAAGGGCAGATCCAAGGCGCTGGCCAGAATAGGGTGAATCTGATCCTGTAGCCCGACCAGAGCGTTCAACTCCTTTGCGCCATCTACACGGTTGGGGCTGATGTCGATGCCAGTCACCTCTACTCCGCGTTCGGACACGTACCAGCGCGCAGGACCACATAACCCTGCACAGACGTCTAGAACACTGTCCCCGGCATTCATCCGGACCTTATCTGCCAGCCGGTAATTTGCCTCGAGCCCGTCATAGTGATCCTGATCATAGGGATAGAGTTCTTGCGGGGTGACATCCTCAAGCGAACCGCGCAGGGACTTTAGCTTCGTTAAAATGTGCGGGGCAGAGATCGGGTGACTCGCATACCAATCCGCGACAGTTTTTTCCGCCATTTCCATTACACACTCCCCCTCTTGTGTTTTGAGACCTTATCCCGACATGGTGAGGCAATCCAGTTTCGTCTCATGCACTATTGGGAAGAAACCGGTGCTGCAACGCAAGGCGCAATGACGGGGGGCAATATGAGTTGGATCAAGACTGTTCCGTTCGAAGAAGCAAGCGGCAAGCTGAGGAAGCTATACGAGCGGGTCACCGGGCCGGGCAACAACGTCGACAACATCATGATGGCGCATTCCCTGCGACCGCATTCGATGGAAGGCCATATGGCGCTGTACAAGAATGTCCTGCATCATTCGGCCAACAAGGTTCCAAAGTGGTTTCTTGAGGTGCTGGGCGTCTGGGTCAGTTCCTTGAACCAATGCGGGTATTGTGTTGAGCATCATTTCAGCGGGCTGCAACGCTTGCTGAAAAATCCGGATCAAGGCAACGCTATCCGCCGGGCGATTGAGGCAGAAACGCTGAGTGATGCCCCGTTGGATGAGGCGCAGATCGCGGCGATGCACTATGCGCGCAAGTTAACCGAAGCTCCGGCGGAAATGGTTAAGGCGGACATTCAGGCCCTAAGAGACGCCGGCTGGGATGACGGTGAGACTCTCGAGATCAATCAGGTTTGCGCCTACTTTGCCTATGCGAACCGGACAGTTCTTGGGTTGGGGTGCTCGACCGAGGGCGATATTCTGGGCCTGTCGCCGAACAACTCGGATGACCCCGAGGATTGGGGTCATACCTAGGCGGTCAGTCCGCAACCCATTCCAGAATGGCCTGTGCGACGGCCTCTGGTCGCTGGTGATGCAGCCAGTGGTCGGTGCCGGGGATTTCGATGCGGGTCAGGTCGGGCGCGTATTTTTCCAACCCTGCTGTGGCCTCAGACAGCAGGGCTTTGTCATCAGGTCCCCACAGAAGCAGGTGCGGGCAACGGACCATCAGGCGGTCCACTGGCAATTCGGGCAGATCGGTGCGCGGCTCTCCCGGCTTGGCGACGACCAGAGGCGAGGCGCGGTACCAGTTAAGCATCGCCTCAATCCGATTGGGGCGGGCCCATTCGGTGCGATACTCCTCCATACGCGCGTCGGACAGCCAGTCTATCCCCATGCCGAAGCGAAAGAAGTGTTCAAGCCGCGCGAAATTGTCAGCCGAGAACTGCGACGCAGCATCCGGCGCGCGCAAGGCGTTGATATATTGCGACGCCTCGGATTGCGGGCCACCGGCGGCCATGGCGCGTTGAAACGGAACCGGATGGACGCCGTTTGCGATGATCAGGCGACTGACCAGATCCGGGCGGAACATGGCCAGCCCATAGGCAACCGACGCGCCCCAGTCGTGACCAAGTACACAGGTCGGGCCGCCAACCTGTCCGATCAGCTCAGCCATGTCCGAGACCAGTTGAGACACGGCGTAGTTCCCCACGCCCGCAGGACACCAGCTTTGCCCATAGCCGCGCTGATCCGGCGCAATGCAGTGAAAATGATCCGCCAGATACGGGGCCAGATCGCTCCACGCTCCGCCATATTCTGGAAATCCGTGCAATATCAGCAGGGGCGGGAGGCCGGGCTTTCCCCAGCGCCGCAGAAAGAAGGTCTGGCCGTTCAGTTCGATGGTATCCGTACGCATTTTGACCATCCTTTCAATCCTCGAATTGATGGGTTTTTCGGGCATCAATTTGACACCAATCAAAGCGAAAAGCTGCGTCTTCTGCTAGCCCTGTCCGCGGATAGTGAGAAAAGGAAAGACTGAATGGAAGCTGCGGTAATAATCGAAGAAAAACAATCCCCCGTCAAAATTGTTCCGCCCCCGAAACCCGAGCCGGCTCAGCCCAGCCCCGAGCGAATTCGGCAAGCTTTCGAGAGCGGTAAATACCCCTATGGCCGCAAGATGGCGCGCGGCGCGTACGAGGCGCAGAAGGCTCAATTGCAGGCCGAATTGCTGAAGGTGCAACTTTGGGCACAGGAAACCGGCCAGCGGTTCGTTTTGCTGTTCGAAGGCCGTGATGCGGCCGGTAAGGGCGGCACAATCAAACGGTTCATGGAGCACCTGAATCCCCGTCAGGCCCGCGTTGTGGCGCTGAATAAGCCGACCTGGGAAGAAAAAGGCCAGTGGTACTATCAGCGCTATATTCAGGAGCTTCCGACTGTTGGGGAAATGGTGTTCTACGACCGCTCGTGGTACAACCGTGCCGGCGTTGAGCGGGTCATGGGCTTCTGCTCGCCCAATGAATACCTGGAATTCATGCGCCAGACGCCCGAACTGGAACGGATGCTGGTCCGGTCGGGCATTCAGCTTTACAAATACTGGTTCTCGGTCACGCAGGCCGAACAGCAGCGCCGGTTCAAAAGTCGTGAGACCGACCCGCTTAAACAGTGGAAGCTGTCACCGATCGACAAGGCCAGCCTCGACAAATGGGACGACTACACCGAGGCGAAAGAAGCGATGTTTTTCTACACCGACACCGCCGATGCGCCTTGGACCATTGTCAAATCGAACGATAAGAAACGCGCTCGTCTGAATACGATGCGGCATTTCCTGTCGACGCTGGACTACCCGGACAAGGATCACGATATCGTTGGTCAACCTGATCCCCTGATCGTGGGGCAGGCACATCACGTGATCCATCGGTCCGAGCATATTCTAGGCAATACCCTGCACCCTGAAATGAAATGACTGGCTAAGCCAACTGGCCGCGCACAGATAGTCTCAACCTGAAATTTCCATTATCACCTCTTGTCCCGGCCTCTGGCCGGGCATAAGGCTGATGGGATGAACAAGGTGATGACATATCGCGGCCACTTCCGGGCTATCGCTGTGCTGGGTTTCCCGCTGATCGGTGGGCATCTAGCGCAGTTTGCGATTGGCCTGACTGATACGATCATGCTGGGCTGGTACGGGGTCGAGGCGCTGGCCGCCGTGACGCTGGCCAGCAGTTATTACTTCGTGCTGTTCCTGTTCGGGGCCGGGTTCGGCTGGGCGGTGATGCCCATAGTGGCCACCGCTGCCGCTGAAGAAGATGAGACCAGCATCCGCCGCTCGACCCGCATGGGGCTGTGGCTGTCGCTGATCTATGCGACGCTGATGATGCCACTTCTGTGGTGGTCTCAACCGATCCTGATCGCTCTTAAGCAAGACCCGCAAGTCGCTGAAACCGCGTCACAATACCTGCGTGTCGCAGGGTGGGGGTTGTTCCCGGCGCTATTGGTCATGGTGCTGAAATCCTATTTGGCCGCGCTGGAGCGCACGCAGATCGTTTTGTGGATTACCGTCACCGCCGCAGTGGTGAATGCGGTGACGAACTATGCCTTAATCTTCGGCAACTGGGGCGCGCCCGAGCTGGGGGTGATGGGGGCGGCAATCGCCTCGGTCGTGACGCAGATCGTGTCTTTGGTCTTTGTCGTCATCTACGCAGTGCGGGTGCTGCCGGAACACAGCCTATTCCAACGCTTCTGGCGCCCGGATTGGGAATTTTTTTTCAGCGTCTTGCGCCTCGGCGTGCCCATTGGTCTGACCACGTTGGCCGAGGTCAGCCTGTTCGCGATGTCGGCCATCATGATGGGCTGGCTGGGTCAGGTGCCGCTGGCGGCGCATGGGATCGCGTTGAACTTGGCCTCTGCCACGTTCATGGTGCATCTGGGCTTGTCCAATGCGGCAACGATCCGGGCCGGGAATGCCTTGGGTCGCAAGGACCGGGCGCATCTTGAAAAGGGCGCGATTGCGGTGACGGGCATGTCTTTGGTGGTGTCGGTGATGACGGTCATCCTGTTCCTGACCTGCGCTGAACCGCTGATTTCGCTGTTTATGGAATCCGACGATCCGCAACGCCCGCAGATTCTGGCCATCGGCACGGGGCTGCTGGCCATGGCCGCTCTGTTCCAACTGGTGGACGGGGCGCAGGTTATTGCGCTGGGCCTGCTGCGTGGATTGCAGGACGCCAAGATACCGATGGTGATGGCTGGGCTCAGCTATTGGGTCGTAGGGATACCGGCCTCGTACTACTTTGGCTTCGTGCGGGGCATGGACGGTATCGGCATCTGGATGGGCCTCGTTCTGGGCCTTGCCTGTGCTGCGGTTTTGCTGATGGCGCGGTTCTGGATGCGTTCAGTTCGCGCTGTTGGTGTGCCAGCGGAATAGCTGCCCGATTAGCCCTTGGTCAGCCGATCCGCTTTTTTGCGCACCAAAACAGAGCGTAGATCGTGCATCGCCAGCAGCAACCGGTCCGTGACATCCTCTAGCTGCTCATCTGTCGCCTTAGACTGCGCCCATTGCGTCGTCAGGTTCATGTAGTCAACCGCGCGGTGAATGTCGTCGATATCGCGCTGCGCCAGCAGGGCTTTGCGTTCCTCGATCCAACGCGCGATTTCGGCCTGATCGGCCTCGGTCAGGGTGCGTTGGCCTTGCGGTTTGACCTCTCCGTTGCGGATGTTGATGACCGCGATCTGATCCATCTCGATCCGCCGCTGGCGGTTTTCGGTGTCGATCCGAAACACCGCCGCGCCGTTCTCGCGGATGCGGAAGTAGTATTCGGGCAGTTCTGCGGTCATCGGGGCCTCCGGCTCAGGTCAGGGACGCGCAGAAGCGCTGGATGCGGGTGCAGGCCTCGGTCAGGGCTTCATCTGAGGTTGCGTAGCTGACACGGAAGTTCGGTGACAGGCCAAAGGCCGCGCCGAATACAACGGCCACGTCGGCCTCTTCCAGCAGGGCGGTGGCGAAGGACTCATCCGAGTCGATCACTGTACCCGCCGGGGTGGTCTTGCCGATCAGACCTGCAATCGAGGGGTAGACGTAGAACGCGCCTTCGGGCGTGGGGCAGGTGATACCGTCGATCTCGTTCAGCATCCGCACGACCAGATCGCGGCGGCGTTTGAAGGTCTCGTTATTCGGGGCCAGAAAGGCCTGCGTGCCGTTCAACGCCTCAACCGCCGCCCACTGGCTGACCGAGCAGGGGTTCGACGTGGACTGCGACTGGATTTTGCGCATTGCGGCGATGATCTCGACCGGACCGGCGGCATAGCCGATGCGCCAGCCTGTCATAGCATAAGCCTTGGAGACACCGTTGCAGGTGAGCGTGCGATCATAGAGTCCGGGCTCGACCTCGGCCGGGGTACAGAATTCGAACCCGTCATAGGCAAGGTGCTCATACATGTCGTCGGACATGATCCAGACATGCGGGTGGCGCATCAGCACATCGGTCAGCGCTTTCAACTCGTCGCGGCTGTAGCCCGCGCCGGTTGGGTTGGACGGAGAGTTGAAGATGAACCACTTGGTCTTGGGCGTGATCGCGGCCTCAAGCTGATCTGCGGTCAGCTTGAAACTGTTCGCCAACGTCGTTTCGACCACAACCGGAGTTCCCCCGGCCAGCAGCACCATATCCGGATAGCTGACCCAATAGGGCGCGGGGATGATGACCTCATCACCATCGTTCATCGTCGCCATCAGCGCGTTATACAACGTTTGCTTGCCACCGGTTCCAACTGAAATCTGCGCGGGCGCATAGTCCAGCCCATGATCGCGCTTCATCTTGGCGCAGGCAGCCTGCTTCAGTTCGGGGATGCCATCGGGCGCAGTGTACTTGGTTTTACCCGCTGCAATGGCCGCCACCGCCGCATCCTTGATGTTTTGCGGCGTGTCGAAATCGGGTTCTCCCGCGCTCAGGCCGATCACGTCGCGACCGGCAGCTTTCAACTCGGCCGCTTTTGCTGTCATCGCAATCGTCGGAGAGGGTTTTACGCGTGACAGTGTCGCAGACAGGAAACTCATGGTCGGCCTCGGTTTGTATGTTCAACCTGACTGTCATAGGGTGCGCCTGAATGACGATCAAGAAGTATAAAAAGCAGATTCAGGAGACCCCGATGAACGAAGAAAACGACTGGTACGGAGCAGACGCAGCGACATTCGGGGACAGGCTGGCAGGCGCACGTGAGGCAGCAGGGATGACTCAGGCCCAGCTGGCCCGACGCCTGGGAGTAAAAAAGGCGACGATTGCAGCTTGGGAAAATGATCTGTCCGAGCCGCGCGCCAACCGGTTGTCGATGATGGCGGGCATGATCAACGTCTCGATCATGTGGCTGCTGACTGGTGAGGGTGAGGGCATGGAAGCCCCGGTCGAAGAAGGCGAGGGCGATCTGGAATTGGCGGACGCTGTTGCAGAGTTGCGCGCGATCCGTGGTGAGATGCGTGCCAGCGCTGAACGCGCCGCGCGTCTGGAAAAGAAGTTGAGGTTGATGCTGGAGCGGACCCAGTGACAGAAACACGAGAAGTACGGATCAAGCGTATGCAGATGCGGTCCATGCGGCGCGGGATCAAAGAAATGGACCTGATCCTGTCAGCCTATGCCGAACGCAACCTGAAAAAGATGGATGCAGCCGGTCTGGACCTGTATGATGCCATGCTGCACGAAAACGATCAGGACCTTTATCAGTGGGTTACAGGTCAGGTCCAGCCGCCCGCAGTTTTTGCCGACCTCATCGCGGAAATCGCGCAGACCTTTCAAAAATAAAGAAAATCCAGCTTAACCGATTTTTCGGGAATTCGATTCATGCTGCCTGAAACAGCGCGACTGAATCGGAGGATCGGATGAGTATGGAAATGCAGGTCTCCGCGCCTGGAACCAAGGGGTTTATGACCAGCTATCTGGAAGCGCTCGCTTTGGTCGAGCGTCTTCACCGTCTGTTGCTGGACGTCATCAAGGATGAGTTCGAGCGTGTCGGGGTGCTAGAGATCAACGCTGTTCAAGCCTTGCTGCTATTCAATATCGGCGATCATGAGGTGACGGCGGGTGAACTGAAAAGCCGCGGCTATTACCAGGGCAGCAATGTCAGCTACAACCTCAAGAAGCTGGTTGAAATGGGTTATATGCACCACCAGCGATGCGAGATCGACAGACGATCGGTCCGGGTGCGTCTGACCCCACGCGGGCGGGAAATCCGCGATATCGTGTCCACGCTTTTCCTGCGCCATGCCGAAGGATTGCAGACCCGTGGTGTATTGGGGCTGGAGGGGATCGACGACATCACCGCCTCTCTGCGCCGGGTCGAGCGATACTGGACAGACCAGATCCGGTATATCTACTAGTTCAGATTAAAGCCCTTGGTACATCTACTGATGTGGGGTACATTATAGACGTAATTATTTACGTTTATGAACGTAGAGGTGTACCTTGTCCGAGCAAATTAAAGATAGAAAGATCGTCAGTTTTCCGAAAAAACGTGGACGTGTTAAGGACACACCCTTCACGGAAAAGATGATCAGAGAGCTTCCTGTTGGGCGACATTCCGATCCAACGCAGCGTGGACTTGAAGTACGCGTCACGCCGGCAGGCGCTCGCACTTACGTCGTGAGATACAGCCGCTATGGTAAGCAGACTCAGAAGGCCCTTGGGCGCGCCGGGGAGATTACTCTCAAGGAGGCTAGGCGCCGCGCAGCCGCTGCTCATGCAGCCGTAGACGGACACAAGCCTGTAGAGGGCACTCAGACCACTCAGCAAGTGTTCGAAACACTGTACTGGCCGCTAAGGCAGTGCCAGCTAAAACGTCCGCAAGACGATATGAGCCACTGGCGCAGAAAGGTGGAGCCATCCATCGGTCACATTCCCCTGACAGAGGTTCGACCAGACGACTGTGCGCTGATGGTGTCGTCATGGGGAGCGACAGCAGGCGCTCGAAATTTCTTTCGGGTCGCTTCACATTTCTGGAACTGGGCCGAGAGCGTCCGGCTGGTCGACAGATCGCCAATGCCGCGCAAGCCACCTGTAGCGGCCAAGCACCGCGACAGGGTGCTGACACTCGACGAGGTTCGAAAGCTCTACCGCCACTGCAGGGAATATGCCCCGTCGCTCAACAGCGCGCCCGCCATCATGCTCTGGCTGATCGTCACAGGCCTCAGGAAGCAGGAGGTGGCCGAGTTGCGGTGGTCGGAGTTGAAGGGCGACACGATCGATCTCGCCGGATCGCGGATGAAGAATGGCAAGCCGCATTCCTGTCCGATTGTCGACCCGCTAATGGAAACCGTCCTCAAGGAACGCTGCCCGTGGGTGTTCCCCAATGGCCGACGCAATGGCCCCTATGGCGGGCAGTTCAATGGCAAAGAAGGCTGGTCAGTAAAGTGGGCCGAGGAACTTGGGATCGATCCGTTCAACCCGCATGACCTCCGTCGGACGCTGGCCACGCACTGGGCCGAATTGGGGATCGCTGACGACGATCTGATCGAAAGACAGCTTGCCCACACCCGCAAAGGCATTGCAGGTGTCTACAACCGTTCCCAGCGCCTCGAAGAGCGCCGTCAGGCCATGGTCGACTGGGTTGAGGTGCTGCGATGAGCCGCCACGCGGCACTCACTTGGTCGAGCAGAAGCGGGCGGTCGAGCGCTGGGGCTTGAGGGGCTCCCCGCAGTGAGCGCAGTCGGTCTGCTTGGCCTCCCGCGCCCTGGGACGCTTCTCGCGCTGCCGTTCGGCATCCTTCGGCTTGCGCCACACGGCCACCTCCAGCTTGGCTTCGGCGCGCAGCACATCCTAGACACGCCACCGAGCGTGGCATAATTCGCGGTCCTGATCCCACCAGTCGTCGAGTAACGGCAACTGCTCGTCGAACATCACGCGCACGGCGCTTATGGCCGCCATTAGGCGTTCCCTAAGGGCCACCGCCCAGTTCGACCCTGGCACCTTGTCCTTGCGCCAGTGGAAGTCCTCACGCGCATCACGGCGCTTTGAGATAATGTGGTCAATTTCAATCATGCCTGTTTTGAGAGCTTCTTGGCGTTGCGTCATGTGGTCCTCGTAGCGTTAATTCATCAGCCGTTCTACTGCTCCCAAGTTAGCCGACGATTTATCGTTACATAGAGGCCGTATCTCTAACGCCTACCCGTCGGCTAAAAGCCGTATCGCGCGACTGCTGGCTGGATAACGATACAGACCTAAAGTAACCCCAATCCAGGGTAAGACCCTGATATCGTGTAACTATTAAGAAACCCCAACATGTGCCAGAAACGAAAAAGTCGCCGAGGTTCTACCAAAACTCTCGGCGACCAATTTCAAACGGGAGGCGGTCCCGTATGGTACCTACCCACCTAGCATACGAAACCGCCCTCCACAACATGGAGGAGGGCGCATGCCTTACACTACAATATCTGGGGTGGCGAAGCTCCTCACCGTCGATCAAAACAGGATCGAAAGCGCCGAACTGGGCACAAACGCCTTCGGCGACAGCCAGATCACCGTCACCATCGCATCCGGCTTCAAGCACGTCGTCCAATACAACAACATGACACGAGACCCATGGAACCTCTTTAACCAGATCACGGATGTCGACGCCGAAGCCTTCGGCGAACGCGGCCGCCTCGAACGCAAAAACCAGCGGATCGAAAAGCTGAATGTCGAATTGAAGGTGGTCGAATGATGGAAAAGCTCATGTCGCAAATCGCCAGCATCACCCAGAAACTCGATGTCATTCTTGACCAGTGCGAGCCAGACGGCGAATACGCCGAACTGCCACAGAAAATCTACCAGCAGATCGAACACAGTACCGAGGGTCTCGAAAACGCCCGCGCACGTATCAAACAATTTAACAAGCGCACGGGGGAGGTATGATGGATAACATATTCTTCAAAAACGAAAGCATCGTCTCCCGCCGGAAAATCCCAAAGAAGGACGAGCAGCGTGATTATGCCGACGCAGACTGGCGCACGGCGCACGGATTTGCCAACGGCGACCTCCCTCAGGGCTGGTCCGTCACCAACGAAAACGACGTAAGGAAAGATATAAAAGACGCCGACGGGCGCCCCTTCTCATTCGAAAGGGAAAAGGCGGACGACCAGTGGCAGCCGTGGCTCGATTTCCGGCAAAATGTCGTCGCGATCCCGCAAAGCGCAACCATGAGCGCCAAGGAGTTCCTGCAGACGACGTGCTGGAGGCCCTCAGACGTCCCAGAAAGGGGCATTGACCGGATAATCGGCCCCTTCGCCGCAAAAGGTTTTGTGAGCGTCGTGGCGGCCTCCGGAGGCACGGGGAAGTCGTCCTGCATGGGAACTACCGCCGTCGGCATCGCCGCAGGCAATGAAATCGTCGGATGGACCGTCACCCGAGCCGCGCGCGTCTTCTACATGCAGGCCGAAGATGACACCGACATGATCAGGCGTGCCCTGAAAGGCGTGGCGCAGAAGCATCATATCGAAGATCACCACATCGAAGATCGGCTTCACATCGCCGGATCAAATCAACTGGAGAAGTATTTTGGAAAAGACTTGAAAGCGCTCATCGAAGACGAAAAAGGTGTCAGCGTAAATCCACAGTTCAGGAAGAAACTGACAGGCCTCATCGTCGAAGGCGGGTTCGATGTTATGGTCATCGATCCGCTGGCAGTCCTCTATGGCGGCACGCAAATCTCAAACGAGGCGCAGAACGCCCTAATTCGGGCGTTTGTGGAAATTGCACAAAAAACCGACGTGGCGATTATCCTTGTCGTTCACACTCGGAAACTGGACCAGAACAAAAAGGCAGGCGTTTCGGATGTCAAACACGGAGGGGAACTCGCCGACGCGGGTCGCGTGGTCGCTGTCATGAACAACCTGACAAAGACCGAGAAGGAGGATTGGGAGGGTCGCTCCGTTCATGACCCGAATAAAGTGGTCGAACTCACGATCGGTAAAAGCAACATCGGACCCGATGGCATCCGGTGCTTCATGGAAAAAACCGTCGAGCTTGTGAAGTGCCAAGACGGACGGACCGAAACGGTAATGGTCATGACGCCAGCCCTGAAGCCATACGGTCGTAAGGAGCAAGCCGACGAAGAACTCTGGCAGAAGCTTAAACCGATCCTCGACACGGAGTTTGTTTCATATCGAAAGGCAGATGCCGCCATTTCACTTAAAGAGGTCATAAAACAGATCGATCCGGATAAAGAATACCATCATGGCAAAGTCATCAAGCATTTGGAGGCCGAACGGTGGATCGTGAAGGAGGACCATGTGAACCCCAAACTCGGAAACGACCGTAAGCCGAGGGTGCGGTGGGTGGCGGCCAAAGCGTGAATGAACGAACTTATATATGCTGTTCATTCACATTCACGCTGCGCAGATATTCTCATCGGGGTAGGGTAGTTCCGCAGGGCTACACTACCCCACCCCGGGCCATATCGCGGGTCGGCGAGAAACCAATTACACTGTTCTTACTTGTGGCGGTTGCCTCCGGGCTTAGTTCCTAAGTTTCGAAAGCTACGCATGATGTTTTTTGTCGCGAAGGCCGGTTTCAATTTTGTTAACTCTTCGCGCTTCAAAACCTTACATTTGACACAAAACTACACCTACCGCGTTCGCAGCGCGGCTGCGCGCTTCTTCACGTCTCATGCAAGAGGCCAACTTGTTTCTGAGCTTCTCGCCACCCGCGAGTATCCATCCTACCGCCCATTCTGGCCCAAAGCGACAAAAGAAACCGTTCATGATCAGGCTCCGGAACTTTTTCGGCCCAGTTTTTGGCAAATTCCCTTTTTACCTCGCGTGGCACGTCTTGGACCGCAGAACGCGCTAACCGTCGTCCCATTTTCAGCATTCGATTGCGCTGGTTTGTGGGTCCTGTTGCTGGTTCTGGTTTTTGTCTGTCAACGCGATCTCGTCCGCCCGCACCGTGCATTCGACAGACGGTCCAACCAGGCCTGCGGCAGCGTCTGCATCGTTTGCCGCTGCGTTTTGACTTGGCGGTGCATTGTTGTTCGGGATAGCGTTCAGGAGTAAATCTGATCTTGAGCATTTGGCCTTGCATCAGCGCTGGGTTTTTAACAACCTAGCCGATCCGTACGAACTGTTTCGATAGGTGAATTGTACATAAAGTATTCGGAGCGCAGATAAGATGACCAGCTAGGTTATTATCAATATGAAGACGTTTTGGCGTACGCCATCCAAAACGAATTCTTTGGGTTAAAGCTAGGAGCCGGCAGACTTTCAGAACTCGACATGACTTCTGTGGGAGAAGTTGCGGGCGAGCTTGTCGAAAACCAAGAGTTTCAGATTGAATGCAGTTCCGGTCCGATAAGATTTGAGTTGTCTGCGGATACGTATGAAGTCGAGAAGTATTTAGGGGATCTACCCGGTGTTGTTGAAGTTTGGGAGTGCGTTGATGACAGTCCAGCGCACAGCGAAAGCTGGCCCGTGTTCTTGATTGATGGCGTACCCAATGAAGAGACTTTAAAATCGGATATATCGAAACTGTACGAACGCTTGGTTGAATTTGAAAAACAAGCGCCCCAGTTGTTGGGTTTCTAGCTACGCAATTTTTCACAAGCCGAGTACGTAATGTGGGGTGACGCATGAGGGATGATACAGTTGATCGCTTTCGCGGAAGAGAAGCTTACTGGGCAGCACTGTGCGCATTGGATTTAATTGTACATGATGAACCTCCGAAGCTCGAAGACGCCCCAAGTTTGATAGATGCGGTATGGGAGTTTGTACGGGAGACCTGCGAAGAAGCGGGCCAGCCTGTTCCGGATCGTCAAAGTGCAATTGATAAACTCAAGAAACTTCTTAAAGCCGGGGCCGCAGACAAATGCAGCTAGTGCTGGATCAAGTGAGGTGTGATGTATGTTGTGCGTCTTGGCGTTTCTTAGAAGCAATCGAGGTTCGGTTATATCGAATGCACTGGCACTGGTAATCTTCTGCGGCAAGCAACCCTAAGGTCGCAACCAGAGCAAATACGCGACATTTTTCAAATCCTATACCTTTCAGTTAGAGGAAAGCACGAATGCTAAGGTTTGACGACATTCCCGACCTGACCTGCTCCACTGAAATGTCCGTGATATGGAGTTAGCCTGTTCTCCAACTGAGGAGGCAGACGATGAAGAGAAGCCGTTTCAGCGAAGAACAGATCATTGGCATTTTGAAAGAGCATCAGGCTGGGCGTGGCGCGAAGGAGCTGTGTCGTAGGCATGGGATCAGCGACGCGACCTTCTACAGGTGGCGATCCAAGTATGGCGGGATGGATGTGTCTGACGCGCGGCGTTTGAAGACGCTGAAATCTGAGTACGCCAAGCTGAAAAGGATGTTGGCCGAGCAGTTAATGGACGTGGCGGCGCCACCTATCTGAAAGCCCACCGCAAAGCGTCCAGTTTGAGCGTAAAAAAGGCGGACGCGGTCTCCAGATTGGCAGAACCAAAGGCGGTATGAATACCAAGTTGCACGCCATCAGTGAAAGAAAACGGCGACCTTTGAACCTCTTTTTTACGGCCGGGCAGGTGCCGTCCTTCGTGAACCTCGCGTTTTTCCGGTTTGCAAAATTCAGTCCTAAACCGGCTTGCTTAAGGCCAATGCGATGAGTTGTTTGCGGACTTCGCGATACGGGTTTTTCATCTTTTCAAATGTTTTTTTCTGATAGCTTTGAGCTTCTCTTCGGTCCATGGTAGCCCATCGAAGCTCCACCATTGGGCGTTTAGCTCTTTTGCTATTCCGGCTAGGTCATCACTTTCGACAAGAAGACCTTTGACATATTTCAGTTGATTGGCGGCTTCGGCTCGTTTCAGATATTGGCCCGGCACTATCTTCTTGGTGCCGCCCGGACTTGGAACACTTCTTCCGCTTGCTCCCAGTGGGTTAAACTTGTTCCTCGTCCGCCTGCTCAAATTGGCTCCCTCCGAAACATACAATTCAATGAACGAAAACTGTCAGTGTTTTCGAATGTTATTTTTGTAGAACAACACAAGGCTCCGATCAAATTAGGTTAGCGACCGTTTTGCCTTGGCATGAAGCCAGTCATTTTGATGCCTCAGGCAGTGAAAGAGCTGTTTTCACTCATGCAGTTTCTTTAGCCCGTAAGGCTTTCCGTCAACGAAGTAATCGTCATAAAACCGCGAACCATACCAAGTGACATAACTTTTTACATCTCCTCCACTAACTGATTTGCTTTCAAAAAAGAATTGAACGGCTTCAGCGGTCGCATCTGGAAACAATTCAAGACAGTTAACGGCCTGTTGCCTTGCTGTTTTTTCTTCAGAGTGGAGAAAGCCTTCAGCCGTACCTTTGCGAACCTGCACCATCACCCATGGTGAAAGCAAATTAAGTTCTCGTTCTCGAAAAAGGTCAATATTCTCTTTTGGAGACCGTAAATCTATCAACGTCGCTCGCCCCCCCCAACATGTTTCAATCATTTCCATGAACCAGTCGGCGCTTTCTTTGGATTGCATTGGGAACACCTTCTTTTCGGATCCGACTTTAGGGTGCATTCGCTCGACTAACAGCGCCAACTTGGGGAAAACCTCTTCTTCGTCAGAGTGGAGAACCAAATTGGCTTTACTAGGATCATATCTGTAGTCCGTGATCGTACCGTCCTTAATCTTTTGAACCGCATCATCGATTACGAACAATGGAACCAAGAACCATTCCCGTGGTCGAACCGGATTTCCGAACCGGTCCATTATCTCTATGTCCAACCGCGCAGGTTCAAATATTCTGTGCAATAGGTTTTCGAGCTTGGACCTGTTGATATTGAAGAGTTCGTAGGTTGCGACAATCTCGACCTCAGATAGGAGAAATGTTGCTTGCAGATGCGCGCCCGCAATACGTTTCTCCACATCCATGTTAGTCACACCGATCTTATGGGCCAACTCGCGATTTTCTCTGATCATTGGGTGATCGGATTTGCTGCGCAGGACATATATTTTGCCGCTGGGTTCGTCACCATCGATTGCATGGTCGGCGAAAAGCGGGCCTGCGGTTGCCTCCGTAATGCGTCGCCCAGCATCATCCGCATTCAGCGCACGCTGCAATGACCGCATAAGCATCCCGCTTTCTGTTCCATTATCAAAGATCACGCGCAGACGTGCATCCGTCCTTCCTTGATCCGTCAGTGTCGTTTCGCCCTTTTCGGCAACGTAGGCGACCTGACCGCTGACAATGAAAAATCGCCCCTGTTCGATTTCAGCTTTCATTTCAAACGGCCTTGTTTCGCGCAATCCCGTTTTCAGCTCCTGCTGCACCTGTTCAAATAGCGGTTTGAACTTTTCAAAATCGGGGCAACGTTCGCGGCGCGCAACGTCTTCAGCTGCTTTCTTTTCTGCACTTGGTCTAACGTGCCTTAGTTCAGTGATGTCACTTTTTGCTTCATCTACACCCAAAGCGGCCAAGAGTTCATCGTCTGTTGCATCAAGCGCGACCAGGGTACTAGGACCATCCTGCAGCAAACCCTGACGATCCAAAGACAGCAGCAAATCTCTATACTCATCGGAAGATCGCAGTCGATCTAAGCGAACGGCGTACATCCGTTCAAAAATGTCGTGTTCACCTCCATGCCGCGGCGCATGACCGTGTTCATCGACGAACCGCTGGATATCTTCAAAACCGGCGACGATCCTTTCATCTCGCGGGTTGCGGTTGGCAGGTTTTGGGGCTTCAGGTTCGACGCCTAGTTGACCAAGGATGTCTTCATCCGACAGATCAGGCATTGCTCGCCTCCCCGGCCTTGCGTTGCAAGAACGCGATTGCTTCAGCCATACGGCGTTCCCATGGATCGGAAGACTTAATTTCTGGAAGTCGGCCACGTTCTTCCTTAAACCGGATGGCCCTGGTCGCCAAATCTCTCGCTTCTTCGTGGGTCATGTTGGCTTTCTTTCCGGCGATGATGCCCGCGACTTGTCTCAAGTTGTCCTCGCTCATGGTTTTTGCCAAGATTGAATAGGCTTCGCCGAATGGGTTGATGCGATCAATGAGATCGATATCCAGTTCTCGAACATCCATTGCGAACTTTCGCACGCCGTCAATCAAAGCTGTATTCGCCGATATTTCCGGATCTTCATTTGCAACTCGTGCCGCTTGTGCCGCTTGCTGCGTAAGGTTGAGCGCAGCCACCGCTCGTTGCCGTATAGCTTCTTGATCGGTTTCGGGCAGTTCTGGGTAACGATCTCGTATCACCTTGCCCATTTTTACCTGTGTGATTTCTTCTGGCACGAGGTCTTCTTCCGGTGTGAACAGACCTTTTTCGACAGTGCTGCGATCTTGCACAAAGCTTGCTATGATGTCGTTTAGATCATCGCGACATGCCTGCTTTGCCTGTTCGGTCGTGGGTTCGATCAGGCCTTTTATTTCAATTTGATAAGCCGCCTGTTCCTCCGAAAACCCGACGTTGGTCCGATCGGGGTCGTATCCTTCAGGCCCATAGTCGACACCATCCTGCGGTCCGCTCTTTGGCGTTTTGGGAACAAAGTCGAACTTTGGCGCCAGAACTTGTTCCATCAGCAGACTTGCAGCAATCGCTTTCAGGGTGTCATTGACAGCCTCAGTGACAGCTTCGCTCGAAGCATCTGGCTCTGCGATGAGATTTGTGAACCGGGCCTTTGTCTTTCCCTCAGCGTCGCGTGTCGCCCGTCCAATGATCTGCACAATCTCGGTCAAGCTGGCTCGGTATCCGACCGTAAGCGCATGTTCGCACCAAATCCAGTCAAAGCCCTCTTTCGCCATTCCAAGCGCGATGATGATATCGACGTTGCCGCGGTTGTTTTTTTGGCTTGGGTCTTTGAGCGCATTCAACACCTTTGACCGGTGAGACAAGTCGGTGTCATCGACCAAGTCTGCAATCCTGAGAACGCGCCCCTCAGACGTCTTCACAAGCTGAAAACCTGTGCTTTCGTCCCGACCTTGCCACTCTCCCAAGGCGTCGATGATATGTTCGACTTCCTTGTGCTTGTCTTTGGTGCTTTCGCGCGCGTTCACGCTTGGAATATGGATGATCGTCTTTTCGGTTGGGTCCAAGACATTGAGGATGTCATCCGCGTACGCGCCGGTGTAAAAGAAGTAACCAATATCAAGCTGCTTTAGCCAGCGATATCCGTTTAATTGTTCGTAATAAGTGTAAGTAACTGTATCAAATTTCGCTTCATCGTCTGGTGTCAGAACTGCTTCTGCGTCCCCACGGAAATAACTGCCGGTCATTGCGACGATATGAACTTTGTCCCGGTCAATCATCTCCTTCAGCTGTGCGCCAAGCTTGTTTTCGGGATTGGCTGAAACATGATGGAACTCATCGACCGCGATCAGCCTTCCATCGAATGCCTCCGCCCCAAACTTGTCTACCGCGAACCTGAACGTCGCATGCGTGCAGACCAATACGCGATCTTCACTGTTTAGGAACCGACCGACTGCATCGACTTTGCCACTTTCCCCTGCGGATGAATTGCATAGGTTCCACTGGGGCAGGACGGACCAATCAGACCAAAAACCGAATTTCGACAATGGTTCATCGTTGAAACTGGCGCCGATAGACTTTTCTGGAACAGCGATAATTGCTTGCTTGAGGCCTTGATTTTCAAGCTTGTCCAGGGCGATGAACATCAGCGCTCTGCTCTTCCCCGACGCCGGTGGAGATTTGATCAACAGGTATTGCTCGCCGCGTTTTTCAAACGCGCGTTCCTGCATCGGACGCATGCCAAGTTCATTCGACTTCTGGTCGCTGCCAGTCTGCGCGTAGGTAATCGAAACTGAAGGGACAGATTTGACCATGCGTTAGTTCCTCTTCTTCGCCTTCTTGATCTCTACCTTGAACGGTTTTTGCTTCTTGGGTTTCTTTGCGGGAGCGCCTTCCGCTTCCCAACGAGCCTTGTTGGCCTCGAGATTTCGTTTCCTCTTGGCTTCGTTTTTCTTTTGCTTCTCAAGCTGCTCCTGCGCTTTGTTGCGCAATGCTCTTTGTTTTTTGCTCGGGCGGCTAAGTTGTTTTAAAGCGTCCATGTCCAAAACAGGCTTTGCGTCGAGTTTATCATCTGCCTCCGGCATCAGCATATCGCGGGTAACGGGCATCACGCCTTTAGTGCTGATGCGCAACTTGCGGCCGCCCTGCATACAACCATGTTTGGGCCAAGGTTTGCCAAGCGCATCAAAGAACACACGGCTGCCGTTCTCGTTTCTGTAAAAGAAAACTGGCTTCCGGCATCTGGGACAGGTCATTCGATAGACGATCGAACCGTTGACGTAGGCTTGTTCGCCCTTCCAAGACAGACGCGGGTTCGCGCCCCAGCGCATCTCGTGCTCACGGACTGAAAATGTTTTCCCGTATCTGTTCGTCCGTTCATGAGCGCTCCTCCTGACCATCTTAAAAAATCACCTTGGTTGTCATTTTGGTGTACAGCTCGAACAGCTTCTCAAGGCGTTCAGTGTCGTTCTTAAAGCGTCTGCCAATATAGATGCGCTCAAGCGTTTCATCGTTGCGGTCGTGGGCGGATCGGAGGTCATCGGGCATGGCGTCAGGGGCGTAGAGGTCAGCGATGGTAGCGGGGAAATGCGCCTCGCGAGCCAGCAGAATATCCTCGGCGCACCGTGTCAGGTCAGCCTTGTTCTTTTCAGTGAGTTTGGGGACAGGGAATGTATTCCACCCGAGGGTGTTGGAGTAGGAAAAATCGGTTCTCATTCTTACGCAAACTGTGCCAATCCAGACCCAATGGATGCGCGAAGCAATCATTGCCATGTTCCAGAGAGGAGCGTCGTAAAGGGCGAACGCTTTATTGTGAACGATGGCCTCAGGACTAGCGACGCCAACAGGTAGATATTCACGGTTCTCGGAACTGACTATAGGCACTACCAACATACCATTCTTTGCACTGTGCTGGTCGCGGAAGCGATGGGGATGGTCAGCCAATTTCAGAGCCTGACCATCCTTCGTTTTTGACAGCCTTGCCTCTCTGACCTTGTCCATTCTATTCGCGATATCTGGTAGACTTCTGGCTTCGTCTAGTCGATCATCTTCAATCCAAATGCAGTAGCGTGGCGTGCCAGATATGAACTCCTTTGAACCATAAAGTGGACGAACGAATGACGCCGATTTAGCGTTCTCATGAACAAAATTCCGCGCTTCACCAGGTGTTAGTATCAGAGCATTTGCATAGTAAGGGTGATTACCAAACTGCATCGGCGTTCTGTTATCTCTGACCTTGTTTATCGGCTTGGCGAAAACGTTGTCCGCAGCGACCAGGTAGGCATTTATGTTGCCGACTTCCCGCATTGCGATACCTTGGTCTCCGTCATCGAGAAACAGCCTTCGTAGCCCCTTAGACTTGGTCAGCCCTATTATGGAGACGGTGACACCCGCGTTGTGGCTGGCCAAGTTTGACCACTTGAATGACCTGAACGCGAAGGAAATGGACACGCCTTCAGAAAAAAGTGTTGGCCAAAGCCCAGATACCTGCACCCCTTGGCAGATTGAGTTCGTTGAAACAAAAGCCGTGTCTGTCTCAGTTACAGCCATGTAGTCAGCAGCCTTCATAAACCAGCCAGACACGTAGTCCAGTGCCAGAATATCCTTAGCTCTGCCTCGAAAAACGTGTTTTAGCTCGGATTTTTGCTCTGGAGATTGGTACTTTCGTCCAACATAAGGCGGGTTTCCGCAGATATATGTTTCGCCGCCCTCATTCTCGAAGTCGATCTCAGCCTGATCCAGCGGTATGTCGAAGAGGTCTTCTGAGGTGAGTTTCACAGACTTTCCGGTAGGTGGACATACGTCCAACCAGTCCAGCCGCAGGGCGTTGCCGCAAGTAATCCAGTTCTTCGCATCCAGTGGCAAGAAGGTGTCCCGTGCCACCTTGGGGCCTCGGAACATCACATCGGCTTGATACTCGGCGATGATCAGAGCCAAACGGGCTATCTCGGCTGAGAAATCTCGCAGTTCGATGCCTCGGAAGTTCTGGATCGAGATATCGCTCTCGCGCCCCTCCTCGCCTCTTCGTTTGTTGATCTCTGCCTCAATCTCGCGCATCTGTTTGTAGGCGATCACCAGAAAGTTGCCCGACCCGCAGGCTGGGTCGAAGACGCGAATATTGGACATCCTTTTGCGCAGGTTCAGCAACTTGACGGGGCTGTTTCCCGCAAGGTCGACGTGTTTCCGCAGATCATCAAGGAAGAGCGGGTTCAGCACCCTCAGTATGTTCGGGACTGAGGTATAGTGCATCCCCAGCTTGGAGCGTTCCTCCTCATCTGCGACGGCCTGGATCATCGACCCGAATATGTCAGGATTAATCTGTGTCCAATCTAGATTGCCAATGTGCAAAAGGTACCGCTGCGCAATTCGACTGAAATGCGGAGCGTCGGTATTGCCCGCAAACAATCCCCCGTTTACGTAGGGAAACTTCGCCGCCCACCGAGGCAGATCGGCACCCTCTCTATCAGCGATCGGTGTATCCATCGCTTGGAAGATTTTGCTGATGACCTCATGGGTGTTGCCGCTGTCCCTTTCGCTCATCTGCGCGATCGTGGAAGTGAACAGATCGTCTTCGGCAAAAATATTGGTGTCTTCGGCAAAGAAGCAGAAGATCAAGCGGGCCATGAAGTGGTTCATGTCATGACGGCGCGCTTCATCGCTCCAGTCTGGATTGTCTTGAAGCAAAGTGACGTACAAGCGGTTCAGTCGCGACGTGGCCCGGATGTCGAACGCGCTGTCTCTGATCTGCTTGACCGTGCTGATACCGGCCAGCGGCAGAAAGAACCCGAAGTGATCAGGGAAATCGCGATAGTTACAAGCAACGGTCTCGCCTGTTGTCAGGTCCTCAGCTTCGAACTGGTCTCCGTCGGTCGCCAGTAGGAACCGGACCTTATGCCGTTTGTTCTGCGTGGCAGAGCTGCCACGTAACTCTTGCAGCACGGTCGCAACCATCCCCCGAGCTGCAACCTTCATATGGATGTTGTTGGTTTGGAGGACACCACCGACATCCGACTTGTTCGACGTACCGCTGCGCAGTCTCTTGATTGTCGGAGGCTTGTTCCCAAACGCTGTTAGGAAAGCGAAGGGAAACTCGCTCGGATCAAATGCCTGTTCGGCCAGTTCTGTGATGGCCTGTTCGATTTCAACTGCGTTCAACTTTTGCGTCCTGTTGGCCGGTTTTTCTCAACCTACTCACATGAGACACCAAGGGACAAGCGTCAGCCGCTTCGTGCGTCGCGTAAATTGCCATTAACACCGGCGAAAAAATTTACCATGTTGTCGAGGGGTCGTGCTCCTTCGTGCCAGAATGGATTTGGGGGTATCCAGGGGGTGGGGTGAGATCAAAAACTGTGGTGTTTACCGCAAGTATGTGCCCCACCAATTAAGTGGTTTTTCAAGGTCTCAAGGAACGCAAACTAGGACACAGTAAGGACCTGTATTGTGTCCTACGCTCAAAAGTACAAATTAAATCAAATTTTTGAGTCATTCCAGGCGCAGATCCGGTATATCTACTGATCAGGGGCGGCGGGCAGGGACAATCTCTGCATACCTTTGATGTCGTCCATAAGCGCGCCTATTTGCAGTCCCTTCAGCTCCCGTTCCAACTTGCGCCGCATGGCGCGTTCAAAATCCTCGAACCCCTGCGCGACTTCCAGAAAAGCGCCGGGACCGTGCAGGACGTTGTTCTCGAAAAAAGGGATCAAGTACAACTCTCCCTCGAAATCGGCGGCATTGATGACCAGCCCGTTGACGACCGTGTTCTGAAAGGGAAAGTGCCGATAGGCCGAGTCCGGGCCGTAGCCGTCATTGTTCGATCCATCCCCCGACAGATCAATGGTTTGAAACAAACAAGGCGGGGCCTGCTGCATCAGGGTTGCGCCAAAGGCCAGCGCATGTCCCATCGCCGTGGCTGAACCGCTGTCGGATCGAACCGATTGCTGTACGGTCGCTGCCGCTGCCAGCAGGTCGGCCTGCGTGTTGATCATCGTCCAGTTCAGAATGATGCGCTGCGTGGAACGTCCGCTCCATTCATAAACGGCCAGCGCAACTGGCATGGGTGAGGAAAAGAACGCCTCGGTGACTTCGGGCGCGACCAGAGCGGCAGCCAACCCCTGCCGTTGCAGGGCGTCTTCCGTGGCATCTACCGAGGTTGATATATCCATGGCCAAAGCCAGGGCCAGGCGGCAGGTTTCGGCCCGAAGCGGGCTTGCCAAAACGGCAAGCCCCAGCGCTGTCAGCCAGCGGATCACCAGTGACCGGTGCTTTCCATGCTGGCCCAGGGTTCTGCGGGTTCCAACGCGTCACCGTTCTGCAGCAGCTCGACCGAGATATTGTCGGGGGACCGCACAAACGCCATGCGGCCATCGCGCGGCGGGCGATTGATCAAGACGCCATTGTCCTGCAGGTGCTGGCAGGTTTCGTAGATGTTATCAACACCGTAGGCCAGGTGCCCAAAATGGCGGCTGTCACTGGGCAGCGCATCGTCTCCGTCCCAGTTGTGGGTCAGTTCGATCGGTCGATCCTCTTGTCCCGGAGGCGCCATGAAGATCAGCGAGAACCGCCCCGACTCGCTGTCATAGCGGCGGGTCTCCTTCAAGCCCAGCAGCTCAAAAAACGCCATCGACTTCTCCAGATCCTTCACGCGGATCATGGTGTGAAGATATCTCAGCCCCATGTGTGGCTTCCTTTCTGTTCAGGTGATGCGCAGCAGCTTAGCGCGCCGGTTAAGCAAGTCGAGGGGCAGCGGGGACACAATTTGAAAATTGCGGAAATGATCGCACATATCGCGGTTCCGGTCAGTATGTTGCCGATATATAGTGGTGGGCGACTCATTGCTGGAAAGGAAGTTTCATGCCGCTGTCCTCTGATCAACTGGCCGAGATCGAAGCGCAACGGGCGCTATCGCATCAAACGCGCCGCGTTGTTGCTGCGGGTATGGAAGAGCACCTCTACACTGTCCATCAAGTTCTGGATCACGGTTATGTGCGTGTGATCGACTATATGGGTGATGACGCGGCGATCTGTCAGGCGGCACAGGTGTCCTACGGCAAAGGCACAATATCGGTGCACAACGATGAGGGCCTGATCCGCTATCTGATGCGGCACTGGCGCTCAACACCGTTTGAGATGTGCGAGATCAAGCTGCACGTCAAACTGCCCGTGTTCGTGGCCCGGCAATGGATTCGTCACCGCACGGCGAATGTGAACGAATACTCCGCGCGCTGCTCGATATTGGACCGCGAGTTCTACATTCCGGCACCCGATCACGTGGCCGCGCAGTCCGAGGTGAACAACCAGGGCCGTGGCGACTCGCTGCGAGGGGAAGAGGCCGCGCGTGTTCTTGAGATGCTCAAGGCCGACAGTGCGCGGTGCTATGACAATTACGAGGCGATGATCAGTCAGGATGGTCAGCAGGGGCTGGCGCGTGAATTGGCGCGAATGAACCTGCCCGCGAATATCTACTCCCAGTGGTACTGGAAGATTTTAGGTGATGTTAGAATTTCCTATTTTGTGATAAATGGTTTTAAATCAGCAATTTGTGAAAAAATGAGAGACTTATTCCCCATTTCCGTAATGACAGGTTTTTTCAAACGAGGATGGGTGGGGCGGCTAGATTCTGTTTGATTTACCGCGCTTCATAGACAGATCTCGATCCGAGATTAGGTCTGAGAGAACGTCGATGTGATTGCGCCATGGTATTAGCTATGAGGCGATGACGTCCAAGCTGCAGAAAGAAAGACGAGGGCACAGTTGAAGCAGTATCTAGATGCATTGAACGCCATTTTGGAATGTGGTGAAGAATCAACCGACCGCACGGGTACGGGTACAATCTCGTTATTCGGTTTGCAGTCGCGCTATCGGTTGGCGGAAGGTTTTCCCTTGGTAACTACCAAGAAGCTACACCTGCGCTCAATTATTCACGAACTCTTGTGGTTCCTGGCCGGCGACACCAACATCAAATATTTGAACGATAATGGTGTTACGATTTGGGACGAATGGGCTGACGAAAATGGTGATCTGGGTCCTGTATATGGCCATCAATGGCGAGCTTTCCCCACACTTCAACCGACCGGGCAGGTGAAGGATGGTGAACCCCTTTACTTTGGAAGGGGAGTTGACCAGATCACGCAGCTAGTCGAAACGATAAAGTCCGCACCGGATAGTCGCCGCCTCATTGTCTCTGCATGGAATCCCGGAGATGTTCCGCGCATGGCACTCCCTCCTTGCCATACAATCTGGCAAGTTCGGGTCTTGAACGGTCGCATGCACCTTCAACTCTACCAGCGGTCAGCCGACATGTTCCTTGGCGTTCCATTCAACATTGCATCCTATGCATTACTTCTTGTGATGCTCGCTCATGTTACTGGTTACGAAGCGGGTGATTTTGTGCACACTATTGGCGATGCCCACATATACTCCAACCATATGGATCAGGTGAAATTGCAGCTCACTCGCAAGCCGAAGAGGCTGCCAACTATTCGCATTAAACGCGATGTGCCGTCTATATTTGATTTCCGCTACGAAGACTTTGAGATCGTTAACTATGATCCCGAACCCGCGATCCACGCGCCAGTGGCGGTCTAGGCAATGATTACGTTGATCGTGGCGCGTGCCAAAAATAGCGCAATCGGCCGAAATGGCGATATCCCCTGGCATCTTCCCGAGGACTTGAAGTCCTTTCAGCGGGAAACGCTTGGCGGTGCGCTGATAATGGGACGTAACACCTGGGAAAGCCTTCCGGTAAAACCACTGCCAAAGCGCCTAAATATCGTTGTATCTTCGCAATCTGATGCCGCGGATATCGTGACCCCCTCGGTGTCCGCAGCCATTCAGACTGCCTCCGATGCGGGATATGATCGAATCTATGGCATCGGCGGAGCGCGGATTTATGAAGAGATGATCCCACTAGCGGATAGGTTGATGATTTCCGAGGTCGAAATTCAGGTTGGAGATGCCGATACATTTTTTCCCAGTTTTGATCTGGATTCCTGGCGTTTGATCAACAAGCGGCTACTGCGGTCAGACGGGCCCAAGTGTAGTTTGCACGAGTACCTAAGGCGTGGATCTCAGCCAATGCATATGGATGCAGGGGAGGCAAACGTCCTTAGCTGATTAATCAGAAATAACGGAAAGCGTTTTCTCCTTTCTCATGGCTTGTGGCTCGCGAAGAAGGCTGCCGCATTTTTTAGAGTATCCCTCTCCTCCTTGAGAATGCGGGTCTCTCGTCGAAGCCGTTCGTTCTCTTGGGCAAGATCCGGGCCCTTATAAGACACAGGGAAGCCACCAAGAAGACCTACGCTGCCGCTCCGGCACTGGTGGCTGATAACGGCGGCTATGCGCAGAAAGCAGACTTTGCAAAGTGTTCCAAAACAAATGGGGCACGCCACCAATCTACCATTGGCAGGCTGCTAACGAGTGCCCGGACGACGATGCAATCGGCTGACCTGACCAGCGGTGACAAACTGGTTCAGTGGACACCGTTGATCATCTCAAGAAAATGATCGACGCTTTTGTCGATCACTATAATTACCAGCGATACAATGAGTGTTTGTAAAACCTCAAACCCGCGTCTTGCTTCACAGAAAATCTGCTGCATGGTCAAAGCAGCCAGATGGGCCAGACCCTCTCTTAGGTTAGGACGCCATCTGCCCGAAAACCCCGGACGATGAACACTGAAAGAGTACTCATGCAGGTGGTCAATTTTGACGGCAGCACGGGCTCCGTACCCGCGAAACCAAAACTTGTGCAATCAACCATTGACCCCCTTAAGTTTGTCGCATCATTCGTACTGCCGACCGTCGACCTAGGGCCAACGACAGGCAGATCAATGGTCAAAAGTTACAGCAGATGCCCTTGTTACAGGCCCAACTACAAAACGATTTGTACATCATCATTCCAGGTGGTTTGTTCTGAGGCAATCTTGCTCGGTGTTCCTGAAACGTAGACTTCTTCAATCGCGCGATCATCACCCATCATCTGCAGGACAAACAATTCTTCTGCGAGACTTCCAACGCGATCCATACGCAGCGCCATGGCGGCTGTACTGCGGGCATTTAGCACCACGACATCTGCCTCGGTTCCGGGGTCGAGATTACCGATTTTATCTTCCAGGCCAAGAGCGCAGGCATTTCCGCGTGTTGCCCAGTGAAACGCTTGCAGGGGATGCAGAGCCGACCCTTGCAACTGTAGAATCTTGTAACCTTCATTGAGGGTCTGCAGCATCGAGTAACTGGTGCCTGCACCAACGTCTGTGGCGATCCCACTTGATATACCGCTTGCGCTCAGCCCCTCATGATCAAACAAGCCGCTGCCAAGGAACAGATTCGAGGTCGGGCAAAATACAGGATGCGCGCCTGTTTCTGCCAGCGCGTCGATCTCGCGCGGTTCCAGGTGGATGGAATGCCCAAGCAAGGTCTTTTGGCCCAGCAGGCCATAAGACTGGTAGACGTCCAGATAATCACGTGCTTGCGGATAAAGCTGCTTGGTAAAGGCAATCTCATCCTTGTTTTCCGACAGATGTGTCTGGATGTGACAATCCGGATGCTCTTGCGCTAAAGCCTGTGCCATTGCCATCTGTTCCGGCGTTGACGTGATCGCGAACCGAGGGGTGATGACATAGCCGTTGCGGCCCTTGCCGTGCCAGTCCGCGATTAGCGCTTTGGTGTCATCGTACCCGGTTTGCGGCGTATCCTGCAGACCTTCGGGTGCATTACGGTCCATCAGGACCTTGCCGCCAAGCATCCGCATGTTCCGTCCGGTCGCCTCGGTAAAGAAAGCGTCTGCCGAAGTCTTGTGGACCGAGCAAAAGGCAACCGCGGTGGTCGTGCCATGGGTGATGAGTTGATCGAAGAATGCCCGCGCCATCAGTGCACTGTGTTGATACGAGGCAAATCGGGTTTCTTCCGGGAAGGTGTAGTTATTCAGCCAGTCCAGAAGCTGCGCGCCCCATGAGGCGATCACCTGTACCTGTGGAAAGTGGATATGCGTGTCGATGAAGCCAGCCATCATCAGATGTGGTCTATGGTCCGTCACCGGGACATCGCCGGAAGTTGCACTCACCTCAGCAAAGGGTCCCGTTTCCTGGATTATTCCGTCCCGGATCAGCAGGGCGCCGTCCTCGAGATAGGTATAGGCACCGGTGTCTTCGCCGTTCAGGGGTTCGCGATGGAAGGTCAGCAGACGACCGCGAAGCAATCTCTGTGTCATGAAAGGTCTCGTGCGTAAGTTAGGGAAAGGGTAGGGGGCAGCTATGCGGCTGCCCCGCTGTTGATCAGGCCTGTTGCGCCGGAGAGTCTTCGTCGATCAGATCAGGCTCATCCGGTACGATAACACGATGTTCGAGATCCTCTTTGGGGGCGAACATCGGGTAGACGTAGAGGAATGCGCCAATGATCAAGTAACCGACGGTGATCCCGTCGAATTGAGGCATCTGCAGTGTGTACGAATGGATAACACCGACCGAAGACATCAGTCCGCCAGCGAAAGCAAACGCACCGGCCATCCGGAAACGGCCATCAATCACGTCCGCCACAATGGCGCCCCAGATCAGGCCTGTGATGATTGCACCCTGGCTCAGGGCAAGATGCCCTTCGTAGTGGGCGCCCTCCATGAGAAGTGCCGCGGTCAAGCCTTCGTCACCAAGCGAAGGCAACCCTTCGACACCGCTACTGCGCAATGCGTTCATCAGTGACCCCCATTTGACCATCAGAAAGGCCGAGATATGGGGCAGGATCGCAAAAGACACCGCAGCCATGTGCATTGGCTTCACAGCCCAGGCGGTATTGGTGATCAGGCTTACCGAGACAAAGACCAATACAGGGGCTGCAGCAGCAATCGGGATCAGGCCGGCAAGAAAAGACAGAAAACCGAGGAAGGCAGCTGCAGCGATTACGACGGCCACGCCGACGATGTACCCGGCATGTGCATCAAGCCGTTTGTAGGCGGGATGACCAATGTAGACTGTGGTTGGGAAAGGCGAGCCAAAAAGAGCACCCAACATGGTGCCCGCGCCATCCGTCACCTGACACACGCCGACCGGATAGTGGTCTCCTGCCGCCTCGGCCGATTCCACGTTGTTCATCGTTTCGATGAAGTTGTAGATTTGAACCGGGATCAGAACCAGAAAGAGTTCGGGATTGGCAAACAGGTACTGAACACCCGCGATGAGATCTCCAATGTAGGGAATTGGCGGGTAAAAGCCGAGGCCGCTTGTGTCAATTTCGGCTTCACCAAGAACAAGGGCAATAACGGTACCGGCAGCAATCGCGACCAGACCGGCAGGGACGTTGCCCGGAAGGCGGAACCGACCGATCAGACCCCAAAGGATAAACAGTAGCGACGTAAAGCCGATGATGGGGTTTTCAAAGACTTCGGCCAGAGGCACCGAGCCGATGAAGACCAATGCGATGCCGCATAGCGTGCCCAACATCCCGGCGCGGGGTGTGATCCGCTTGAGGTATGGTCCAACGAAGGCACCCAAAGCCGCGACGATGCCGCCCATGAACCCAGCACCGATGCCCACTTGCCAAGCTAGCATCGGGTCGTTGGTGGCCCAGTAGATCGGACCGATCACGCCAAACAGGTAGACGAACATAACCGGCGTCGAGATGCCGTAGGGCAAGGCGGTTACATCTTCACCCCGTTTGTTCGCCGCATATTTGGCGAGGTATGCGTAAACCGCGACACCGGCCAAGATCGCGATAGCGGCACCTGGGACGATGCGGCCAAAGACGATGTCCGCTGGCATCTGGAACACGAACTGACAGACCCCGGACAGGATCAGCAAGTTTACAAGGTTGTCCGTAAAAAGCGCCCAGAAAGCGCTGAAATCGCTGCGGGTAAACAGCTTGTATTCGTAGGTCCTCCCGTCCATGACGGTCTCCTCCTCTGATTTGACCGGAATTGCCCGACAGATGTCAGGCCGTTCTCCCTTTCCGGTCGCGATGGTGGCCCACAAGGGGCGCCTGGTTTGCCCCGGTCGGGGCGGTCGCGGCAGTTTCAGAGGTCAAATCAGCCATCACTTCGGCCACCACGAAGGCGGCGATGATGCTGGGCCGCTTATCGCGGCTACCGCTTGCCCCAATGGGGCAATTCAAGTGTTCGATAGACTGTCCGTCACAGTTTTTGTGCGCCCAGTTTCTGAGCTTTACCCGCTTGGTAGCGGATCCGATCATCCCCACATAAGCGGCGTCCCGACGTTCCAGCGCTGCTGAAGTCAGCAGGAAATCCAGCCCATGATCGTGGGTCAGAACGATAAAGGCGCTGCCTGCGGGCGCGCTCCAAATGTCGGCTTCGGGAATTGCGCTCACCCGGGTTTCGACATTTGCCGTGCAAAGTTCGATTTCCTCTGGCCGTGTGTCGATAAGGATGCAGCGCACTGGCAGGTGCTGAAGCTGATTGGCAAGCGCACGCCCCACATGACCCGCACCCATCACGTATACATGGGGCAAGGCCTCATCCCGCCGCGCGGCGCGTTCTGTTGCCGCCCATTTGTCTGACGCACGCATGCGCGTCAGGTGCAATTCGACCCGGCCCCCACAGCATTGCCCAATTTCAGGACCAAGGGGGATATCCAGATCCTGGTGCAGCGCACCATCGCGCAACATATCCCGCGCGGCGTTGATGGCCATGAACTCCAACTGTCCACCGCCAATGGTGCCCCACAACGCTCCTGGTGCCACGAACATTTCAGTCCCTTCATTGCGCGGCGACGACCCGCGCACGCGCGCCAGCTCGACGCGGATCACGCTGTGCTGCTTGGACAGAAATTCATTCAGGGAACCGGCGACAGTCATGGCTCAGGGCCCCTCTTGCAGCCGCGAGACGGCCATCAGGACACGCTCGGGCGTCGCTGGCGCGTCAAGGCGCGGGCATTCCCGATAGTCGGCAACCGAGGCTACGGCCATGGACAGGGCCTCGAACACCGAAATACCCAGCATAAACGGCGGCTCACCAACAGCTTTAGAACGTTTGATGGTCAGCTCGCGATTTTCCGACCAGTCGGCAAGATTCACATTGAAGATACGCGGACGGTCCGACGCGAGCGGGATCTTGTAGGTCGACGGCGCATGGGTGCGCAGACGGCCAGCATCATCCCACCACAGCTCTTCGGTGGTCAGCCATCCCATGCCCTGAATAAAGGCACCTTCGACCTGCCCCTTGTCGAGCACCGGGTTCAGGGAACGCCCGACGTCATGCAACACATCTGTACGGTCCACTCGGTACTCGCCGGTCAGAGTGTCAATCGTCACTTCCGAGCACGACGCACCATATGCGTAATAGTAGAACGGGCGCCCCTGACCCTTGGCCCGGTCCCAGTGGATTTTCGGGGTCTTGTAAAACCCGGCCGCAGACAATTGCACACGCGCCAGATAGGCCTGCTTGATGAATGCATCGAAGGGCAGGATCTCTTGCCCGATATGGACCTGATTGGCGTGGAAGACTACGTCGGCAGGGGCAACATTCCACTTCTCAGCTGCAAATTCGACCAGACGCGATTTGATTTGCTCGACCGCATTCAATGCCGCCATCCCATTCAGGTCCGTCCCGCTGGAGGCCGCTGTCGCTGAGGTATTGGGAACCTTCTCGGTGGTTGTCTTGGTGATCTTGATACGGTTGAAATCAACCTGAAAGGCCTCGGCCACGACCTGCGCAACTTTGGTGTTCAGACCTTGCCCCATTTCGGTGCCGCCGTGGTTCAGGTGAATCGAGCCGTCATTGTAGACATGAACCAAGGCACCAGCCTGATTGTACCAGGTCGCGGTGAAGGAAATGCCGAACTTGACGGGTGTCAGCGCGATGCCTTTCTTCAGGATCAGTGACGTCTTGTTGAACGCGATGATGTCCTGTCGGCGCTGGCGGTACTCCGAGGTTTCTTCCAACTCTCCAACCAGCCGGTCGAGAATGCTGTCTTCGACCTCTTGGTGATACGGGGTTATGTTGCGGTCCTCGGTGCCGTAGAAATTGGCCTTGCGCACATCCAGCGGGTCTTGCCCGGTGGCATAAGCGATTTCTTCGATCATCCGTTCTGCCGCGATCACGCCTTGCGGTCCGCCAAACCCGCGGAACGCGGTATTCGACACTGTGTTGGTTTTCATCGGATGGCTGTTCAGGCGCACATTCGGATAGAAATAGGCGTTGTCCGCATGGAAAAGCGCGCGGTCGGTCACTGGACCCGAAAGGTCTGCCGAAAACCCGCAACGCGCAGCAAAGCTGCCTTCAACCGCCTGAATTCGGCCATCGTCGTCAAAGGCGACATCATAATCGATCACGAAGTCATGGCGTTTACCGGTCGCCGTCATATCTTGATCCCGGTCGGGGCGGATTTTGACGGCGCGGTTCCACTTTTTGGCAGCCATGGCGGCAACGGCGCAGAACAGGTTCATCTGGCTTTCCTTGCCGCCAAATCCACCGCCCATTCGGCGCACATTGACGACTACGGCATTGGACGGCACGCCAAGAACATGCGCCACCATATGCTGCGCCTCGGACGGGTGCTGAGTGGAACAATGTATGACAACATCATCGTCTTCACCCGGAACGGCAAAGGCAATGTGCCCTTCGAGGTACATATGATCCTGCCCGCCAACGCTCATCCGGCCCTTGATCCGGTTGGGTGCAGCGGCTTGTGCGGGGGCGACGTCACCGCGCTCCAGCTTGAGGGGGGGCGTGACATGCGGGTACCCGGCTTCTTGCGCGGCAATTGGGTCCAGCGCGTGGGACAGGGTTTCGTAGTCGATCTTTGCCAACTCTGCAGCGCGGCGCGCAATGTCGCGGGTTTCAGCAACCACGGCGAACAGAGGCTGGCCATGAAACTGAATGGCATCGGTCGGGAAAACCGGTTCGTCGTTCAGGTGGGTCGGGCTGATATCATTGACACCCGGTACGTCATCCGCAGTCATCACCCCGACTACACCGGGTGTGGTCAAAACCTCGGAAAAATCAATGTCCAAAAGCTTGGCGTGCGCGACGTCAGAAACACCGAGATACGCGTGCAGCGCGCCTTCGGGTAATGTAACGTCGTCGGTATAGTCGGCCTGTCCAGTAACGTGCTTGATCGCACTGTCATGCTTCACGTTGGTGTGGGCCGATCCCATGATGGAAACGATATCTTTCATTGTTGCGTCTCCTGATCAGGCATAAGCCAGTTGAACGGGGGTGTCGGTTTGGGCGTCGTTTTCAAGGAAGAACCGGCGCAGCAGGTTTTGCGCAGTCAGCATCCGATAGTCAGATGACGCCCGCCAATCGGTCAGAGGCGAGAAATCCTGCGGCAGTGCTAGGGCAGCGGCTTCAAAACTCTCGCGCGACCAGAGCCGACCATTGAGCGCCGCCTCGGCAGCCGATGCACGCTTCGGCGTGGCGGCCATGCCACCAAATGCGATGCGCGCATTGCTGATGGTACCTTCTTCGATTGTCATGTGGATGCCGACAGCCACTGAGGAGATGTCCTCGTCACGACGCTTCGAAATCTTGTACGCCGCGTCCAGATCGTTAGGCCCCGGCAGAGGGACATGGATGCTTGTGACAAACTCATCAGGTTGGCGGTCCTGCTTGCCGTAGTCGATGAAGAACTCATTCAATGGCAGCGTCCGGCATTCTGTGCCCCGCCGCAGAGTGATTTCCGCACCAAGGGCAATAAGAACCGGCGGCGTATCTCCGATGGGGGACCCGTTGGCGATGTTCCCTCCGACGGTTCCCATATTCCGCACCTGCCACCCTGCGATGCGATCCCAGTAGGAGGACAGGTGTGGCAAGTGCTCTGACAGGAGATCTTGGCAATCGGTGTAGCTGGCGCCAGCACCAATCAGGAGGAGGGACCCCTGTCTTTTGACGGTTTTCAGGTCTTCGAGGTGACCCGTGAAAATAGCGGGCCCGATGTTGCGCAGGAACTTGGTGACCCAAAGACCGACATCCGTGGCGCCGGCAACGATCGTGGCATTTGGATAGGCTTGCAGACACTCGGCAAGATCATCGACATTGGACGGGAGGATGCTCAGGCTATCTTTGGGTCCGGATACAACACGCCGTCCGTCTTTGAAGGCCGCCAGACGCGCGGTCATGGCATCTCGTTCGGTATTCAGGTGATCCGATGCCGGGGTACCATAGCGACTGACAGCGACGGCGGCGCGAATGATTGGTTGATATCCGGTGCAGCGGCACAGGTTGCCTTGCAGCGCGGTTTCAACCTGCGCCTCAGATGGTTCGGGTGTTTGCATCCAAAGGGCATACAGCGCCATCACGAACCCAGGGGTGCAGAACCCACATTGGCTGCCGTGATGGTCGATCATGGCCTGTTGCACCGGGTGCAGACGACCGTCGGGGCCAGACAGATGTTCGACGGTTACGACATGACACCCATCGACAGAGGCCAGAAACCGGATACACGCATTCACGGGGACGTAGGTCAGGCCAGCGCCGCCAAGCCGTCCGACAAGTACGGTGCATGCGCCGCAGTCGCCTTCGGCGCAGCCTTCCTTAGTGCCTGTCAGGCGGCGCTCCAGCCGCAAAAAATCCAGAAGTGTTTGGTCAGCCGATAAATTTGGAACGGAAACATCCCTGCCATTCAGGACAAACTGGATGTCGGTGCGATGCGTCATGAAATTCTCCCTCTGCCCTGCCTTCCGGTGGGGGTCACCGGGACCATAAAAGTAAAGATTGAGTCGGAAAATCGCCGCAAACAGCAAATACTTTCAACGGAACGTTGAAAAAGAGAGATCCATGGCGCAGTCTTTCCGCACAGGGAGGACTGAATGTCTTACATCGAAAGTCTGCGGGTCTTTGTCAGAGTGATGGAGCTGGGCAGTATCACGTCCGGAGGGCGTGATTTGCGGTTGACGCCCGCAGTGGCCAGCAAGCGATTGAAAGAGTTGGAGAACCATCTGGGCGTGCGTCTTTTCAACAGAACGACCCGGTCGATGACACCGACCGAAGTGGGAACCGTCTTTTATGACGAGGCCAAGGCTGTTTTACTGGCACTGGACCATGCCGAAGCGCGAGTAGCCAGCTTTTCAGATGCCCCGCGTGGTGCAATCCGTATCACCGCGCCACTGGGCGTTGGGCGCAGAATCGTTGCGCCGTTGGTCCCTGAGTTTTCAGACCGCTACCCGGAAACCGAGATTCGCATGCGCCTGTCCGACCGTAAGGTAGACATTCTGGCCGACGGTCTGGATATAGCGTTCTTCATCGGAGAGCCTGGCGATTCCACGATGAAGCTGCGGAAATTCGCGGATTGTGATCGCGTGTTGTGCGCCTCACCGGATTACTTGTCGAATTTTGGTGTGCCCAAGACGCCGGGTGATTTGTTGCATACGCCGCATAACTGCCTTCTGTTGCGTTATCCCAGATCGCCTGAATATTTCTGGATGCTACAGACCGATATGGGGCCGCGAAAACTTGAAGTCCGCGGAAAGTACGACGCGGATGACGGCGACGTGCTGACGGACTGGGCATTGGCGGGCAAGGGGATCGTCAACAAACCGCGTTTCGATGTGCGGGAGCATCTGGAGGCTGGCCGGTTGATAGAGGTCTTGCCGGATACGCCGCCATTGCCGACAATTTTTGGGTGTCTCTACCCGCACAAAAAACTTCAGGACCCAAAGGTGCGTCTGTTCGTCGAACATATAGCGCAGCGCAGTAAACGGATTTTTGCGTAGCCCTCAGAGAACAAAAAACTGGGCGAGGGAACCCAGTTTATCTGTCATGCTTCTGATGGAAGGGGTCTATTGTTGCCTAACTTCACGCACCCACGCGATGATCGTCTGGCGCGCTTCTTCATCCATTTGAACCGCCGATGGGGGCGGCATTGCGTGGCTGATTCCGGCCTGCAGATAGATCTGGTCAGCTTGGCGCGCCACATCACCGGGTGTTTCAAGATAAACCTGTTTCGGAGCCCATTTCATCGTGCCATACACCGGTTCGCGTGCATGGCACATAGAGCAATTGCCCAGGACTGTGTCGTAGGCTTCTTCGAATCCCGCAGCCGAAGCAAATTTCTGCTCATAAGGGGTCAATTCGCGTGCTTCGGCGTCCTCCCATGTCTCAGTTGGCCTTACCGAAGACAACCACGCGATCACGACCATCAGCAGAACCGTGACAGCCCAAGTCCAGTGCGGACCTTTTCCGGTTGCGTGCATCGTGTTGAAGTAGTGACGGATGGTGACACCAGTCAGGAAGATCAGGCTGGCGATGATCCACGAATACTCTGTGCCGAAAGCCAGTGGATAGTGGTTCGACAGCATCAGGAACACGACTGGCAAAGTCAGATAGTTGTTGTGAGTAGAGCGCACTTTGGCGATTTTGCCGTATTTGGCATCAGGCGTCCGGCCTGCTTTGAGATCTTCAACTACAATCCGCTGGTTTGGCATGATCTGAAAGAACACGTTGGCGGTCATGATCGTCGCGGTGAAGGCACCAAGATGTAAAAGTGCGGCGCGGCCCGTGAAGATCTGATTGTAACCCCATGACATAATTACGAGAATCACGAACAGCAGCAGCATCAGAACTGTCGGGTGATCGCTCAGCTTGGATTTGCACATCTGATCGTAGAGCAGCCAGCCAATAGTCAGCGATCCGCCAGAGATCAGGATCCCCTGCCACAAGGCGAGGTCCACTTTTGTTGGATCAAGCAGGAACAACTCGCCGCCGACCCAGTAGATAATCATGAGCAGTGCCGCACCAGAGAGCCACGTCGTATAGCTCTGCCATTTATGCCAGGTCAGGTGTTCAGGCATCCGGGCTGGTGCCACAAGGTATTTGACGGTGTGGTAGAACCCGCCCCCATGCACTTCCCATTCTTCGCCGTAGGCCCCGTCCGGCAGGGCTGGGTTCGGCTTTAGCATGAGGTCCAGCGCGATAAAGTAGAATGACGCGCCAATCCACGCCATCGCGGTGATCACATGCAGCCAGCGGACCGAAAAAGCGATCCACTCCCACATTACGGCCAGATCATACATGGCATTGCTCCTAAGTTTCTATAGTTGCCTGCACTCTAGGCGAGACTGTTTTGTTCTGGTATTGCTGGTAAAGACCAAGCAGTATCAAAAAATGCAAAAAAATGTCATATCTTGATAACATCAGAACCTTTGTCCGGGTCTACGAATTGGGCAGTATGTCCGCTGCGGGCCGTGACTTGCGGGTTTCACCGGCGGTAACGTCGGCGCGAATATCACAACTGGAAGAGCACCTTGGCGTACGTCTTTTTCAACGTACTACGCGCAGCCTCACGCCGACTGAGCAAGGAAAATCGTTTTATCGCGGGGCGGCAGACATTCTTGAAGCGGTCGATCGCGCAGAAGCGCAAATTGTCAACATTACTGAGAACCTTAAGGGTTCGCTCTACGTTGCGGCGCCATTGGGTGTCGGCCGGCGATTGATTGCGCCTCAGGTGCCAAAGTTTCTCGCTGAATACCCTGAAGTGAGTGTCAGGCTTCGATTGACTGATCGAAAGGTGGATCTGACGACCGAAGGCCTGGACCTGGCCTTTTTTCTGGGTCAGCCAGAGGACAGCAATTTGCGCATCCGAAAGATTGCAGATGTGGAAAGAGTTCTTTGTGCATCCCCGAAATACATCAAAAAACGTGGGATGCCTGAAAGTGGCGAGGAAATTATCGCCGATTCGCATGAGTGCCTAAACCTTCGCTTTCCTGGAGCGACCGAATTTCAATGGCTGCTTAGAACAGATACCGGTCCAAAACGGTTCCGCGTCTCGGGGCGCTATGAGTCAGACGATGGCGACGTGCTGACGGACTGGGCGCTGGCCGGTCATGGCATTGCAATGAAGCCGATATTCGAGATTGCTCAGCACCTCAAGGCTGGAAACTTGGTTCCGGTGGCGCGAAAGACACCACCGGAACCGATACAAATGGCGTGCCTGTTTACGCACCGCCGCATGCAGGATCCCAAAACGCGACTTTTCATGGAATTTGTAATAGAACGCATTGGCTCTTCGATTGCAGCAGCAAACACGTCCTGGTAGGGGCCTCAGCTGCCGCGATAGGTTGAAAATCCAAACGGCGACAGAAGCAGTGGCACATGGTAGTGCGAGTGCTCGGACATCCCGAAGCGGATCGGGATCACGTCCAGAAACCGTGGTTCTTCGTGTGGTGTGCCCGAAGCATCAAGATATTCTCCGGCGTAGAAAACCAGCTCGTATTCGCCAGTTGTAAACTCGGCTGCGGGCAGAATCTGCTCATCGGTGCGCCCGTCTGCATTGGTGACTAGGGATTTCAGTATTGTGCGCTTTGTACCTTCAATCCGAAACAGATCTATTTTCAAGCCTTCGGCGGGGCATCCCCGCGCCGTATCCAGTACATGTGTCGTAAGATAGCCGGTCATTAGAAGCATTCCTCAAGTTTTTAATTTAGTATTCCGATAACCGTGCAAGTGGCAAAGGGTGTCTGTCCTAAGGCAGCTTCGCGAATTTTTTGAAAAACATCGTTGATTGTCTGGGGTATTGATCAATTCAATAAGAAGGAATTTGATGTGAAGCCTTATCCACGAGATATGACCGGCTACGGCGGACAAGTACCCAATGCCAACTGGCCAAATGATGCCAAGATCGCGGTCCAGATCGTACTGAACTATGAAGAGGGCGGTGAAAACAACGTACTGCATGGAGATGCCGCGTCTGAGGCATTTCTGTCCGAGATCACCGGTGCGGCGCCTTGGCCCGGGCAGAGGCACTGGAATATAGAGTCCATATACGAATATGGCAGCCGCGCCGGTTTTTGGCGGGTGCATCAGCTTTTGCAGGATTTACCTGTCACCGTTTATGGCGTTGCCACCGCGTTGGCGCGCGCTCCGGCCCAAGTCTCTGCCATGCAACATGCAGGTTGGGAGATTGCCAGCCATGGTCTGAAGTGGGTTGAACACAAGGATATGGAGCCGGCGGAAGAACGGGCTCAGATACGTGAAGCGATCCGCCTGCACACTGAAGTCACGGGCCAAGCGCCGCGGGGCTGGTATACAGGCCGCTGTTCCATGAACACTGTCGACCTGGCCGCTGAGGAAGGTGACTTTGCCTATATCGCCGACAGCTATGCCGACGATTTGCCGTATTGGACCAAGGCGGGGGGTAAGGATCAGCTCATCATGCCTTACACCATGGATTGCAATGACATGCGGTTTGCGATCCAGGCTGGGTACACCAATGGGCAGCAGTTCGAAAGCTATCTGAAGGACAGCTTTGACATGCTTTACGCAGAGGGTGAGGCCGGCGCGCCGAAAATGCTCTCGATTGGACTGCATTGCCGGCTGATTGGTCGACCAGGTCGCGCCATGGCGCTGAAACGAGCGCTGGACTACTTCAGGAAACACGACGGTGTCTGGTTTGCGACGCGCGAACAGATAGCCGACCACTGGGCAAAGGAACACCCCCCGATGCAGCGCCTGTCCCCGTCCGAAATGGACCAACCCACCTTCGTTGCCGAATTCGGGGGCGTGTTCGAACACAGCCCGTGGATTGCCGAAGGTGCGTATGATCTTGAGCTCGGACCAACCCATGACAATGCTGCAGGTGTTCACAACGCGTTGGCACGAATATTCCGAACAGCCTCTGAGGAGCAACGCCTTGGTGTTCTGACTGCCCACCCGGATTTGGCGGGTAAGCTAGCCGCAGCCGGGCGTCTGACCAAGGAAAGTACTGCGGAACAGGCCGGTGCGGGTCTGGACATGCTGACCGATGAAGAGCGCGCGACGTTCATGGCGCTGAACGAGGCCTACACGACCAAGTTCGGCTTTCCCTTTATCATTGCCGTCAAGGACAACACTAAAGCCAGCATTCTGGATGCTTTTCACCGTCGTATCGACAGCGACCGCGACACCGAGTTCACCGAAGCCTGCCGCCAAGTCGAGCGGATTGCGGAATTGCGCCTGATTGAAAAGTTTTCGGGATGACTGCTGCTCTGAAACTCAGGCCCTTGACCTCCGAGGCGTTTGCGCCGTTTGGTGATGTCATCGAAGTGGCCGGCGATGTGGACAAGTACATAAATCAGGGCAAGTGCGCGCGGTATCACGACCGCGCCGCGCTGGATTTCCATGATGGACGAGCCGGGATTAGCGTGTTTCAGTCCGAAGCCTTTAGCCTGCCGATCAAATTGGAAATGGTTGAACGCCACCCGGATGGGAGCCAGGCCTTTCTACCTTTTTCGGACAAGCCCTTTGTCGTGGTTGTGGCCCCGGATGTAGACGGCACGCCGGGACAGCCTATCGCATTCAAAACAGCGTCTGGGCAGGGCGTGAACTATCACCGCAACACATGGCATGGTGTGCTGACCCCACTTCATGCGCCCGGACTTTTTGCGGTGGTCGACCGAATTGGGGCCGGGCCCAACCTCGAAGAACATTGGTTCGAGGAGGCTTTTACTATCACGGAATGAGGTGCGTCGCCGGAAGAGGAGCCGGCTTGCGAACCTTAAGGGAGGACAGACCAAATGTCAGATGCAACAATCGGAACGCCGGGACAGCTCCGCGATCCGAACTATACTCCGCCACTCATAAAAGCGGTGCCATTGGGAATTCAGCATGTGCTGGCGATGTTCGTGTCAAACGTCACGCCAGCCATTATTGTTTGTGGCGCAGCCGGATTTGGGTTCGGATCGAACAGCCCCGATTTTCCGCAGATGATCTACATGATTCAGATGTCGATGTTCTTTGCGGGTGTCGCGACATTGTTTAAGTCCATTGGTGTCGGCCCAGTGGGCGCCCGGCTGCCCATCGTTCAAGGGACTTCCTTTGCCTTCATCCCAATCATGATACCGCTTGTCGTGGGAAAGGGTGTCGACGCCATTGCCGTCTTGATGGGCGGCGTTGTCGTCGGTGGTTTATTCCACGCTTTCCTTGGGTTGTTCATCGGCCGCATTCGCTTTGCTCTTCCGCCACTGGTCACAGGTCTAGTGGTGACCATGATCGGGTTGGCGTTGGTTAAGGTCGGCGTCCAGTATGCCGCCGGTGGTGTGCCTGCTATCGGGACCGAGGAATATGGCTCTGGCTTGAACTGGTTCATGGCCGGAATCGTAATTGTTGTCACGCTTGGTTTGAAGTTCTTTGCGCGGGGCATGTTGTCGGTGTCGGCAGTTCTGATCGGCCTGCTGGTCGGCTACGCGGTGGCCTTTGTTCTGGGGCAGGTCAATTTGGGCAATGTTGGTCGTGCAGCCTCATTCGCGCTGCCGAATCCGTTGCATTTCGGGATTGAGTTCTCAGTTGCGGCCATCGTTGGCTTTTGTGCGATGTCTTTTGTTTCGGCGGTTGAAACCGTCGGGGACGTTTCCGGTATCACCAAGGGCGGTGCGGGGCGCGAAGCGACCGACAAGGAAATTCAGGGTGCAACCTACGCCGATGGTATCGGTGCCGCGATCTCTGGTTTCTTTGGAGCATTGCCGAACACATCGTTCAGTCAAAACGTTGGCTTGATCGCCATGACCGGGGTCATGAGCAGAATGGTGGTGACAATCGGCGCGCTTTTCCTGATCGTATGCGGCCTTGTTCCGAAAATTGGTGCGATTATCTCGTCGATCCCGATCGAGGTCCTTGGTGGCGGTGTCATCGTGATGTTCGGCATGGTGGTCGCGGCGGGTGTCTCGATGCTGTCGGACGTGAACTGGAACCGCCGCAACATGGTGATTTTTGCAATTTCCCTCAGCCTTGGTTTGGGATTGCAGCTTGAGACGGGGGCGCTGCAGTATCTTCCGGGGACCCTAAAGGTTCTTGCCACATCAGGCATTCTTCCCGCTGCGGTTATCGCTATTGTGTTGAGTCTGGTTCTTCCCGAAGAGCTTTCGGACGAGGCGACGGAAGAGGTTTCCGGGGGTATGGCGGGTCACGGTCTGGTCTCCATTGGACATGACGATCATGCCTGATGGCTCTGGCATAAAGCGCTGAAGCCCAATGCAAGACGAAACGCGGCACGCCTTGGCACGCCGCGTTCTTTTTGTCCTTCTCGTTCACAAGATCCAGACAACATCCTTAACAGTAGCGCGTCGAGACAAGCTGCACCGGATTGTGATTAGAAATCGACCTCGATTGCGATCCCTTTCTGGACGGCAAGGTCAACGACGGACGATGCCACCGCAAGATCCTGAAGACCGACACCCGTGCCATCAAACAGGGTGACCTGATCATTCGATGTCCGACCCAGATTTGTGCCGTTGATAACCGCGCCAATCTGGGCCACGTCGCTTTCTTGGATCAGGCCTTGCGCGACGGCATGCTGTGCTTCACCGATGGTAACGGATTGCGCAACTTCGTCGGTAAACACCGTCGCCTTGACCAGCAGGGCCGCTTCAACTTCCTGTTTGCCCTTCGTGTCAGTACCCATACAGGCGATATGTGTGCCGGGGCTGACATGATCCACCATCAGCGACGGTGCAAATGCGGATGTAATCGAGATAATCACATCTGCCTCGGCCATGCCGTCAAGCTCGACCGCCTCAAAGGGAAGACCGGCTTCATTGGCGACCTTTTCGATATTCGGCAGCATCTCTGGGTGGTAGTTCCAGCCGATCACCTTCTCGAAAACGCGCTGCTCCAACGCTGCACGAAGCTGAAAAGCCGCTTGGTGGCCAGCGCCGATCATCCCGATCACCTTTGCGTCTTCACGCGCGAGGTGTTTGATCGATACGGACGATGCCGCCGCTGTGCGTAGGGCAGTCAGAAGGTTGCCCCCAACCATGGCTGAGGGTTTGCCTGTGTCGGGGTCGAAAAGGAACACGGTGGACTGGTGGTTAATAAGTCCGCGTTTTTCCAGATTGTTTGGCCAGTAGCCGCCCGCTTTCAGGCCAAGTGTCAGTCCGGCGCGGTCAAACCCACCCTTGAAGCCATACAAGGCATCTTCATGCCCGATCGCTTCTCGCACGACGGGGAAGTTGTAGGCGTCGCCGGACGCCATGGCAGCAAAGACCTTTTCGACGGCGTCAAAGGCCGCTTGGCGGGTCATCAGGTCAGCGATCTCGCGCTCGGGTACGATCAACATTTTTTTCTCCACTCAGAATTGGTGCACCCGCGTGCTTTTCCCGAAGGGAGGGAAGGCACACGGGCGGCTATCAGGCTACATTCGAGCCGGATTTTCCTGCCTTAATATTGCTCGACTCAATAAGCGCGACCGCGGGCGGATACTGGCCAGACGGCTTCGACCTTACCGTTGCGAACACCGACGTACCAATCGTGCACATTTGCGGTCGGGTCGCAGTGCCCCGGCACCAGCTTGAGCTTGTCGTTAACCTTGAGCACCCCGTTCGGGTCCATGACGACGCCATGTTCGTCCGAACACTTGATGTATTCGATATCGTCGCGTCCAAAAATAACGGGCAAACCGCTGTCAACGGATTGCGCCTTGAGGCCCGCGTCAACGATTGCCTTGTCCGCCTTGGCGTGGCTCATGACGCTGGTCAGGATGAAGAAGGCGTTTTCCCATTCGCCCTGGTCGATCCGGTTGCCGTCCTTGTCAAGGATACGGCCATAGTCGGCATCCATGAACGCGTAGGACCCGCACTGCAGTTCGTTGTACACGCCCGAGTTTGATTCGAAGTAGTAAGAGCCAGTGCCACCGCCCGAGACCAGCTCGCATTCGATGCCTTCCGCTTTCAAGCCCTCAACGGCGTCTTTCACCATCGCGATGGCTGTATCGAGCTTTTCCTTGCGCGCCTCGTAGGTGTCGAGGTGCTGCATAGCACCCTGATAGGCCTGAATGCCGGTGAACTTCAGGTTTTCGGCAGCTTCAACCGCTTTGGCGATCTCGATAACTTCGGGTGTCGTCGTCACGCCACAACGGCCGGCGCCACAGTCGATTTCGATGAAAACCTCAAGTTGCGTTCCGTGATCAACAGCAGCACCCGAAAGATCCGCAACGTTGTCCAGATCATCAACGCAAACAATGATGCGGCTGCCCAGCTTCGGCAGGCTGGCAAGGCGGTCGATTTTGGCAGGATCGCGTACCTGGTTCGACACAAGAACGTCCTTGATACCGCCGCGTACGAATACTTCAGCCTCCGAGACTTTCTGACAACAAACACCGACGGCTCCGCCAAGTTTCTCCTGCAGTTTGGCCACGTCCACCGACTTGTGCATTTTCCCATGCACACGGTGACGCATGCCGTGATCTTTGGCGTAATCACCCATCTTCTTGATGTTCCGCTCAAGCGCGTCGAGATCCAGAACCAGGCTGGGGGTTTGGATATCTGCTTCGTCCATTCCGGGCTTGGCCGGAATGTCATAGCCTACTTCGAATTGGTCGAGATTGGTCATATCTTTCATTTCCGTATTCCTATGTCGAGATTGATGTCGGCTGAATTTCTGTCACGCATTCAGCCAGGGCAGCTTGTCCAGATCGACATTGCCTCCGGTGATGATCAGGCCAACCCGCTTGCCCTTGAAGGCATCCGGGTTCTTTAGAATTGTGGCGAGCGGAACGGCTGAGGATGGCTCCATCACGATCCGCAGGTGTTTCCACGTCAACTTCATTGCATCGATGATCTCTTGCTCTGAGGCCGTGTAGATCTCGGATACGTGGTTCGAAACGAAGTGCCACGTGAGGTCTTTCAGTGGGACCAGCAGACCATCGGCAATCGTCTTCGGTGCATCATCTGCGATAATGTGGCCAGCCTTGAAGCTGCGATAGGCATCGTCAGCCTGTTCTGGTTCAGCCGCGATTATCGCTGTTTCGGGGGCAAGGTTTGACAAGGTCAGGCAAGTGCCCGACACCATGCCGCCGCCGCCGATCGGTGCTACAACCGCATCCAATCCATCTGTCTGTTCAATGAATTCACGCGAACATGTGCCCTGTCCGGCGATTACACGGGGATCGTTGTAGGGATGGACAAAGTCACCTTCCGTTGCCGCCTGGACCTCGGCAAAAGTCGCTTCGCGCGACGAGGTTGAGGGCTCACATTCGGTGATCTTGCCACCATAGCGACGAACCGTATCTTTCTTTGCCTGTGGCGCTGTACGAGGCATCACGACGTTGCAGGGAATACCCCGCTTCATCGCTGCATAGGACAGGCATGAGGCGTGGTTGCCCGAAGAATGCGTCGCAACGCCTTTCTTTGCCTGCTCTTCATCAAGGCCGAACACCGCGTTTGTGGCGCCGCGCACTTTGAACGCACCTGGTTCCTGAAAGTTTTCACATTTGAAGAACAGTTGCGCCCCGGTCAGCTCGTTCAGATAGTCTGAAGTCCGGACCGGCGTGCGGCGGATAAATGGTTCAATCCGATCATGCGCCGCAAGCATGTCCTCATAGGTTGGGATGTACATAGTGCAATCCTTCATCACGCGGCGTCCTTTTGAACGGCAGCTGAATGACCGCGATAGTATTCTTGCGCAGCGGCTACACCGGAGCCGAGTTGTATATTCAGACCCAGATCGACCATGCACATCTCGGCGGTGGCAATCCCGGACAGAGCCATGACGTCCGTCAGACTTCCAAGATGTCCAATCCGGAATACCTTGCCAGCGACTTCGCCGAGTCCCACACCGAAAGCAACGCCGTACTTTTCTGCTGCGTGCGTAACAATATCGGTTGCATTGAAACCGCTCGGGGTGCGGATCGCGCTTACAGTGTCAGAATACACCGTCGGGTCGGCTGCGCAAAGCTCCAGCCCCCAGGCACCAACGGCGGCGCGAACCCCTTCGGCAATCCGATGATGTCGGGCAAAGACGTTTTCTAAGCCTTCGTTCAACAGCATATCACAGGCCTGATTGAGGCCGTTCATCAAGCCAACTGCAGGCGTGTAAGGGTAGGCGTTATTAGCATAGCCCTTCGCCATGTCATGCACATCAAAGAAGGTGCGGGGCAGGGTACCCGTCTTGGTCGCCTCCATTGCCTTTTGGCTAAAGCCGACGATGGCCAGACCCGCGGACAGCATGAAACCCTTTTGTGAGCCCGTGACAGCAACGTCGACGCCCCATTCGTCAAAACGGAAATCCATGGATGCGATAGACGATACGCCGTCAACAAACAGCAGGGCGGGATGCTGGGCCGCATTCAACGCCTTGCGGACAGCAGCGATATCCGACTTCACGCCAGTTGCCGTCTCGTTATGCGTGGCAAGAACAACCTTGATTTCGTGGCTTGTGTCGGCGGTCAGAATCTCTTCGTAACGATCAGCTGGTAGACCTTCACCCCAAGGGGTTTCGACAATCTCGACATTCAGACCATGGCGCTGGCACATGTCGATCCAGCGGTGGCTGAACATGCCATTGCGCGCCGCCAAAACCTTGTCACCGGCGGACAGAGTGTTGGTCAGCGCGGTTTCCCAACCGCCGGTCCCGGTCGAAGGGAAGATGAAGACTTCGGCACTGTCGCTTTTCAGAATTTTCTGCACACCCGCGCGCGCAGGATGCAGAATCTGCCCGAACAGCGGCGAGCGGTGGTCGATCGTGGGCATATCGCAAGCCTTGCGCAGGCTTTCCGGGATATTTGTCGGGCCCGGGATGAAAACGGGATTTTGAAAGCTCATGGATGGTCTCCTTCCGTCGTTGCCCACACAATAAGCTCCAGCCGCTTAGTCGGATATATTTTTGAAATTGCCTTTCAAAAAACGAAGATTACTATTTATTTTATATTTGTCAGCGGTTTAAATTTTTCATATGATGAATTCGTCTTTCACAAGCAATTGGAGGGTTTTTATGGATTCTCAAGAAAATACTCCCGGAGCCCGCCGAAAAGCCCGTGGAAGACCACGGGGATGGGACGACAAGACAGCGCAAAATACAATCAAGTCGCTCGACCGTGCGATGGAAGTTTTTGAGTATTTGAGCGAGGCGCAAGGCAAAGCGTTGACCGCGCTGTCTGACGAAATGGGTCAGTCACCGGCCACTGTTTATCGTATTCTCGTGACGTTGGAAGGCAAAGGGCTCGTAGAATTCGATCATGTCGAGCAGGTTTGGCACATCGGGCCCCGTGCCTTCGTTATTGGTTCACGATTCTTGCGCCGTACCAGCCTTGTGGACCGGGCCAGACCAGTCATGCGAAAACTCATGGAAGCCACCGGCGAGACCGCCAATCTGGGGGTAGAGAAAGAAGGCGCAGTGTTGTTTCTGAGCCAAGTGGAAACACACGCCAGTATCCGTGCGTTCTTTCCACCTGGCACATTGTCCCCAATGCACGCATCGGGGATCGGGAAAGCATTGCTGGCCTTTATGGATGAAGACAGGTTGGACCGGCTGTTGTCCAACGTCGAGCTTCAGGCATTCACGGATCGGTCGATTACCAATCCAGACACGTTGAAAGAGAACCTCGCATCCATCAGGACGCAGGGCTTCTCTGTGGACAATGAAGAAAAAAATGCGGGTATGCGATGTATTGCGGCGCCGGTCTTCGATATCAACCGAGAGGCAGTGGCAGGGATTTCTGTGTCCGGGCCGATAAGCCGGGTCAGCGAGGCCGAGATTGAAAGGCTAAGCCGCCCCGTCATTGAGGCGGCACATCAGTTAACACTGGCCATCGGTGGAACAGTTACTCCGCTGCAGGCCTGAGGCGCCGGTGCTGCGGGTAGGCGGCAGATCCCGGTCGCAGCGCCATATGCCGGTTAACGTCCTTGTAAAGCAGGTAGCGGAACTTACCCGGGCCACCCGCATAGCAAGCCTGAGGGCAGAACGCCCGTAGCCACATATAGTCACCGGCTTCCACTTCGACCCAGTCGTTATTCAGCCGGTAGACTGCCTTACCTTCCAGAACATAGAGACCGTGCTCCATGACATGGGTTTCAAGGAAGGGGATGACCGCGCCGGGTTCAAAGGTCACCACGGTTACATGCATGTCGTGGCGCAGATCGCTTGGGTCGACAAATCGCGTTGTAGCCCACTTTCCATCTGTCCCGGGCATGGGTGTTGGCGCGATCTCATTTTCGTTGAGGACAAGGATGTCGGGTCTACCAAGGCCTTTTACGGCTTCATAAGCCTTTCGAATCCAATGGAAACGCAGAATTTCATTCCCTTGGTTTCGCAGGGTCCAGTCGCTTTCCGGGGGCAGATAGGCATAGCCTCCGAGCGTCAGTTCATAGGCAGACCCTTCAGCGACTAAGGTCGCGGTGCCTTCGACCACGAACAATACGCCTTCGGCTTCGGGGTCCGTCTCGGGCCGGTCAGAGCCACCGCCGGGTTGCACTTCCATGATGTATTGTGAAAATGTCTCGGCAAAACCGCTCAGCGGACGTGAGATTACCCACAGGCGCGTGTCGTCCCAGAACGGGAGAAAACTGGTCACAATGTCCCGCATTGTGCCTTTGGGGATCACAGCATAAGCGTCAGTAAATACAGCGCGGTCCGTCAACAGTTGGTCTTGCCCGGGATGTCCACCGTGTGGCGCAAAGTACTTGGTGCTCATGCATGCTCCTGAAGAATAGCTGTGTCCGTTAACATATGCTCCGTTTGATGATCTCGAACCAGCCATAAGGAGACGACAGCTCTATCTATTAATTTTTGATAATCGTGCGAATTTTCAGGTGATAGTGACGGACCGCTTCTGTTGCGGGAGTTCCAGCCGCGGTGGCTCCGCTCTTGTCGATTACGATCTTACCAGGGATCCCGCGTGAGGAATGCGCCTTAGCGAAGAACCTGGCCGCTGCCGGACGGTAGTGGGCGCCGATCACTATTCTTCTGACAGGAGTATCACGATTTGCCCGGGTGATAGTCAAATAGGACGCTACGCCTTAGTAGCTATGGCAAGTGGATTATGGCCTCTTTTCCGATCTGAAACTTACTAGGCTCAGGACCTGTCGATTTCCGAGCGACGGGATGGTTCTCGTCTCGAAAACGAGCTGAACAGGTCTTGTCAGAAGAGCTCTCCTTGAGCGGGGCAGGGCATTTGCGTAGCTTTTGCTTATGACCAGACCGGTCTCTTTAAAATACTCTAAAAAGCCAGTCACGAGATCATCCGCCTTGCGGCGATGCTTTACGTTCGGTCCCCGCTATCGCTTCGAAACGTGGAAGATCTGTTGCATGAGCGCGGCATTGAAGTGAGCCACGAGACAGTACGGTATTGGTGGAACTGTTTCGGTCCGATGTTCGCGGCGGAGACCCGGAGAAAACGGGTCCAGCAGCTGCGGGCATACTCAAAATCGAAAAGGCATGTCGGCACAGTCTTCGTAAAAGTAGACGGTCGGCGGCACTACCTGTGGTGCGCCGTTGATCACGAAAACGTGTCTCTGCTATAGCCCATCACCTGACAGGCTTTCGAGACATTGCCCAGTTCCTCGGCCAGATTCAGCAAGCCAGTTTTGTGTTTGATGATCTTGGCGGTAGTAATCAACATCGTGGTTTCCTCGTTTCGATGGTTTGGTTGGCACCACCATCAAAACGGACAACCATCTCCCTTCAAGGAAACCACCGCCCCCAATCCAATTTGAAAAATTGGGGGCGGTGTCAGGTCACATCGAGACTAATTCACTCTATCTACAACCACTTCAACTAGGAAAGATCTCTCATCAGCCGAGACACCTTCAAGCTGACACGCACCGCTGCTCTCGCCGAGTGGCGCAAGCTTGGTACGGCATAAAGGACAACTCTACTGGCCTAGCTGAGACTGATTCGAATTTGTCTGACAGCACCTCCGGAGGGATAAGCTGCCGTTCACATTCTCCAGGCCTAGCTGCGTTGCGGCCCGTCAAAGCAGACATTCGCCGAGATGCTGCTGTTAGTTTGCTGCGAGGCGACCTTGCACACTCTAATTCGCATTCCTCGCTTGATTTGTCTTCAGCCTTCCAATTCTACAGCCAGCTCAGTTGTACGGCTGAGATAGTCGTCGCTGAAATCGGTCAATATCTCTATCCATACAGGCAAGTGGTCAGACATTTCGTTGGTCGTCCAACCACTGAATTTCTCGTCCCAATCATCACCCGGTGCGGCGCGGCTGTTGGCGAGCGCCATCTCTGCAGCAATTGGTTTGTAAATCTCCGCTTGATCGTTCCTGAAAACCGAACCGCGCCAATCAAATGTTTTTGCTCTGACGAACTGAGTCATATCTTCTGGGCCAGTAAGCGCAATGTGATCGAAAACCTTGGTAAGCGGCAAATTTGTGGGCCCTACATCAGGAACGACGAAACCTCTGTCCGTCAAAGCCCTATGTTCCGGATCTTCGGTCCTATCGATATTGAGGTCACCCAGTAGAATTTGAACGCCATCCTCTCTCTTGGCACGCTCGACAAGCGTCTTTGCCACGCTTTCTATTTCGTCGAGGCGGGAAGGCTGCCCCTCTTTGTCCTTCTGAACGATGTGGACCGAATACAGAGTGAATTTGAACCACCCAGCTTGGAATGCAGCAAAGAATGGGCTTCGCGCGAACTGCCTTCCGCTAATTTCATCACTGTCAGGCAATACGAGCTCGCCAATTAAGGACCGAAAGAAAACTCTATCGGTGTTATAAACAAACGCGACCCTTTCATGGTTTCCGCGGCCGCCGCTTGCACTGTCGTTAACAAAGAATTCCCAGTTTGGACCAAGAAGCCGGGTGAGCCTCCTTACGGCCTCAACTGATTTGGCCTCCTGGATGGTGCAGATGTCAAAGTTGCTTATGATTTCCGCAATATAGTAAAAACTTTCTTCTAGTCTCGGCGAACCGCCATCGAAGTGTTTGATGTTCCAAGTGCCAATAACCAGACCTCTAGGATTGCGATCTTTTCCAATTTCTACAAATAGTTGTTCACGAAGCTTCAAGAGATGCGAAGAAATCCATCCCGCCTGCCCAGGCGCGCTCTTGCCCGCTGGGAACCCATCACGGCCAATGTCACGAAGTTTGGAATACATAACCATTTGAACACCTTTGAGAATGTGCGAATCTATCCAGAGCCAGTCTAGCATGGGTCTTGTCAGAAGAACTTGGGTTGAGGCGGGTAGGGTGCTCTCGTAGCCGCCGCTCATGATTAAACAGTCGCATTCAAATACTTTAAAACCAGCCCCGAGGTCATTCGTTTGGCTGTAGTGCTGTACGTTCGTTTCCCATTGTCGCTTCGAAACGTGGAATACGTATTGCAGGAACGGGGAATTGAGGTGAGCCACGAAACCGTCCGATATTGGTGGAACAGGATTGGCCCGATGTTTGCTGCTGAGATCATACGAAAGCGTGTTCAGCAGCTGCGCGAGTTCTCTAAATGGAAGGGGCTCGTGGACGAAGTTTTCGAGAAGGTAAATGGCAAGAGGTATTGTCTTTGTCGGGCTGCAGATCATGAGGGCGAAGTGCTGGAGGCAGTCGTCACCAAACGCCGAAACAAGCAGGCCGCATTGAAGTTCCTCAGGAAATTGATGAGGCGGCACGACAAAACTGAAGAAGTAGTCACCGATCGCTTCGCTTCTTACAGGGAGGCACTCAGAGATTTGGGTGTACTCGAAAAACAAAGGACGGGCAGGTGGTTCAATAACCGCGTCGAGAATTCGCATCTTCCATTTCGACGACGCGAACGCGCAATGCAGCGTCTCAGACGCATGCGAAGTTTGCAGAAATTCGCATGCGTCCATTCCTCCGTCTACAATCACTTTAACAAGGAAAGATCGCACGCAAGCCGAGACTCCTTCAAGCTGACACGCACCGTCGCTCTCGCGTAGTGGCGTCAGCTTTGTTCCGAATAGGTTCGCGGATTCCACGGCAAACTGAGACTGGTTCGAATTTGTCTGAAAGCACCCTCTTGAATATCGCCCACCCACGCCGGAAACCGTCGTCCCGATGGACCAAAGGCCATTCATGCACTAACAATCAAACTGGACCACTTCAGTGGGGCCGATCATGGGCTAAGCTAATGAGGAGATGCTTGCTGGTAGGGCAAATGTAGTGGTTCTGCTATTACCGCAAGTAAAACTAATTTATGTCCGATCTCGAGTCTTGGCTAAAGAAATATGGTTTGTCCAAGTATGCTGCCGCCTTTGCTGAACATGAAATCGAGCTTGGTGACCTGTCTGAATTAACTGACGAAGACCTTTTAACGATTGGGCTGCCTCTGGGGCCGAGGAGGAGGTTTCTGAAGGCCGTTCGCGATAGCACGGAAAATGGGCTGCAACCGCCCAGAAAAACCGCCAGCCCCGAGATCGTGGCAGAGCGGCGTCAGCTTACGGTCATGTTTATCGATCTTGTCGGATCAACGGAAATTGCGCAACGCGTTGATCCGGAAGATCTGGCCGATGTTCTTCGACTCTTTAAGGAGACCTGTGCTGCGGCTGTCGCAGCTTTTGATGGCCATATTGCCAGCTACTATGGTGACGGGATTATGGTCTTTTTTGGATTTCCTCACGCCCACGAAGATGATCCGGAGCGAGCTATTCGCGCGGGTCTACGTATCATTAATGAGATGCCGGATGTTCGCACCCACGCGAAACTAAATGTCCGTATTGGGGTAGCAACTGGATTGGTTGTGGTTGGTGATCTGCGAGGCGAGAAAATGTTTGAGGACGGAACGGCGATGGGCGAGACGCCCAATCTGGCCGCACGTCTTCAAGCAATGGCGGAATCGGGGACGATGATCATCGCCCCAACCACACATCAGTTGGCCGGTGAAGCTTTTGAATACAATCTGCGCGGCGCGTTCAAGCTCAAGGGTTTTGCTAAAGAGGTCGAAGCCTGGCAAGTGACCGGAGAGCGCGAAACAGTCAGCCGGTTTATGGCGATCGACGATGTTTTGCTCAAGCCGTTGGTCGGTCGTGTTGCAGAAATGGAAGCGCTGAACGAGAAGTGGGCGCTAGCTGGTGATCGTCAGGGGCAGGTTGTGTTGGTGTCAGGCGAGCCAGGAATTGGCAAATCGCGTCTGGTCGAGGAATTTCGACAGAACATTTCCGAATTGCCCCACACGCAAGCGCGATATCAGTGTTCTCCATATCATTTTGCGACCGCACTGTATCCTGTCATTCGCCAACTTGAGAACGCTGCTGATCTTTGCGCTGATGAGCCCGACCACGTTAAGCTTGAAAAAATTCGCGACGTATTGAGCGATCAATCGGACGAAGCTTTGAAGTTGGCGGCGTCGCTTCTTTCCCTACCGTTTGAAGATCGTTTGGGGCCATTGAAGCTGACACCTCAGCAGATCATGAATCAATCTTTGGATTTGTTACTGAGCAATCTTTCGTCAGCGGCTGCGGATTGTCCGGTACTTTTCCTGTTTGAAGATGCTCATTGGATAGATCCAACGACCAAATTGCTGATGGATCGGATCGTGGACCGAATTCGTGAACTTCCGGTGCTGGTCGTTATGACATTCAGACCCGAGTTCGACCCAGGTTGGATACTTCAATCGAACCTGACAAAAATCGACTTGAAGCAACTAAATTTTCAACAGGTCAAGAGCATTGTCGACGAAGTTGCCAAAGGCGAGATGGTCGCTGACGAGATGTATGACGTGGTCGCGGCAAGATCTAACGGCGTGCCTCTATACGTCGAGGAGGTAACCAAAGATCTCCTTGAAGCGGGGGACCTGACTAAGGGTAGAGACACGTACACTATGGGTGGCGCTTCTCCGGCGAACTCGGTGCCCAGCACTTTACATGATGCATTAATGGCGCGCCTTGACCGCTTGAGTTCTGCCAAAGAGATCGCACAGATCGGAGCTGTCATTGGACCTCAGTTTACGTATCAGTTGATCTCTAAAGTGGCCGACATTAGCGATAATGCGCTGCGTGCAGGTCTGGAGCTTCTGGTAGAGGCAGGGATAGTTACAGTTTCTGGCGAAGAGGATTTTAAAACCTTCAGCTACTGTCATGCCCTTATTCGTGACACCGCCTACAACAGTCTCTTAAAGCGGGAACGTCGAGTTCTACACTCTAGTGTCGCGCAACACTTGAATGACACGTCGGCTCAAACTGGTGATGCAAGTCCGGAAATTCTGGCTCATCATTACACTATGGCGGAAATGAGTAAGGAAGCCGTGGATTACCGTTACCTTGCAGGCCAGCGAGCAGTCCAGCGGTCCGCCAACACAGAGGCAAGCACACAACTGTCCTTGGCACTTGAGCAACTTGGCGAACTGGATCAAGGTATTGAGCGGGACCGCAGGGAAATTGAGATTCAGGTTCTCAGGGCCGGTGTATTACGATCGACCGAAGGAATAGCCGCCGATGAAACCGGTACTGTTTACGCAAGAATACGCGACTTGTGTGAGCGCGTTGAAGAAACAGAGCATCTGTTCCCAGTTCTGAATGGTTTGTATTCCTTCCATTTGGTGCGTGCCGAGTATGATTTGGCTAGGAACGTCGCGGCGCAATTGTTGGACTTAGCAGCTTCGACTCGTGAGACGCAGCATCAGATGGTGGCGCATCGCGCAATGGGTGCTGTATTGTTCCACATCGGTAACCTAGAGCCAGCATACGAGCAATTAAACAAAGCACTTGAACTCTACAGCCGGAAACGAGATGGACACCTCGCTTACATCTATGGATCAGACCATGCGGCGATCACCTCGTGCTTTTTAAGCTTGGCAATGTGGATGCGCGGAGACCCTGACACAGCGCTTGAGGTTCAAAAGCTCGCGGTGGTGGGTGCACAGAAGCTAGAACATGCTCACAGCATCGCGCAGTCACTGACCTATCTGTGCATGCTTTACCTGCTGCGTCGTGAGCCAGAAAAAGTCCTAGAGGTGGTAGAGCAGCTTGAGGAGATTTCAGACAGGCATTCATTCACGTTCATGTCTGTGACTGCGACCTTGTGGCGAAGTTGGGTAAATGCCTATGTTTCACCAAAACAAGAAAGGATCGACGCACTATACCAAGCGTCGAAAGCGTGGTGGGACAGTGGTGCGGGAAACTACAAGCCGTTCTTTCTGACTTTAGTTGCGGAACTCACCTTGAAAATGGGTGATCGGGAAGGAGCCTTAAACTTGTTAGCTCAGGCCCGAGATCAACAGCATTACACGAATGAGGGATGGGCTCAGGCTGAGACGGATCGAGTCTACGCGCTCGCACGTTGCGAGAATGAGTTGGCGGACAAAGAATTTCTTAAGGCGTTAAACACTGCGAAAAAACAGAAAGCAAAGATGTTCGAACTCAGAACATCGGTAGATTACGCAAAGCAGTGTAAACAATTTGGACAGGCGAATAGTGCGATCGTTGATCTTCGTACTGCTTTGTCTGAGATTGCGGCAGGTGAGCATACGTCCGATGTGAGGGATGCTTTAAAGCTAATTACTAACAGATCTGCCAACTGAACTCCTGATTTTTAAGGGTTTTCATGTGGCGCTACTGATTGCGGGGTCTTGTCAGAAGAACATTGCTTGAGCGGGGCAGGGCAGTTGCGTGGCTTTTGCTCATGACCAGACTTGCCTCTTTCAAATAGTTCAAAACCAGTCCCGAGATCATCCGCCTTGCGGTGATGCTTTACGTTCGGTTCCCGCTATCGCTTCGAAATGTAGAAGACCTGCTGCATGAGCGTGGCATCGAATTCAGCCACGAGACAGTGCGAAATTGGTGGAGCCGTTTCGGCCCGATGTTCGCATCGGAAATCCGGAGAACACGGTTCCAACAGTTGCGGGCATACTCAAAATCGAAATGGCACGGGGATGAAGCCTTCGTAAAAGTGAATGGCAAGCGGCATTATCTGTGGCGTGCAGTAGATCATGAAGGCGAGGTGCTTGAAACCGTGGTCACCAAGCGTCGAAACAAGCCGGCGGCATTGAAATTACTCAGGAAATTTATGAAGCGGCACGGCACAGTGAACGAGTTGGTCACGGATCGCTTCGCATCCTATCGGGCGGTACTCAGAGAACTCGGTGTGACGGAAAAGCAGAAGACGGGCAGGTGGCTCATTAACCGGGTTGAGAACTCACACCTCCCGTTTCAACGACGCGAACGCGCCATGCAACGTTTCAGACGGATGCGAAGTTTGCAGAAGTTCGCCGCCGTTCGTTCTTCTGTCTACAACCACTTCAACCAGGAAAGATCGCTAGCCAGCCGGGACACCTTCAAGCTGACATGCACCGTTGCTCTCGCCGAGTGGTGCAAGCTTGGTGCGGCATAAAGAGTAGCGATATTGACATAGCTGAGACTGGTTCGAATTCGTCTGACAGCACCCTTCTTTAGTGAATGGGCGCATGGAGAGCCTTTTGTAGACGGCTTTTGGGATGCTTGGTTTTCGGTTTCGCACCGCTCTGCAAAGTCTTTTTCTTTACTTATCTTTTCATTGCGCTCTCTTGCCCGGATGGTGAAACAAGAACGACGACAGGATGCTATTCCTCTGACAGTACCCGTGCAGAATGGCGCAAGCTTGGTACTGCATGAAGGGCAGCTATGCTGACTTAACTGGGGCTGGTTCGAACCGGTCGCACAATTTCCGTCAAATTGCTTTTTGATCCTTGTCAAGATTTGAACGGGCAAGAAGTGGTACAGTCAATGGCAATACAGGGGGAGGATTCATGGAAGAGTTGATTGAAATCGGAAGATCATTCGTCCAGGCCATGCGTGAGCGCAGGGGCCTTGGAAGTGTTGATGAGATGTATGCCGAAAACGCGCAGTCGATAGAGGCTGTTGTGCCTCCGGTTCGACAATTCCGCGTTACAAAGGGTCGAGAAGCCATCAAGGGAAAAAGAGAGGATTGGTTGGCGTCGCATGAAATCCAAGAACTAGAAGTGGATGGGCCCTACGTCCACCCACCCAACCGCTTTGGAGTACGCTTCAGAGCTGAAGTGATTCAGAAGGCTACGGGTGAGCGTATGACCCTGCGCGAGATCGCAGAGTATTCGGTGGCGGACGGCAAGATTGTGCTGGAAGAGTTCTTCATGCTGCCGAAGTAAGAAGATCGACCAACAACATTGTCTCTTCTTTGGTTTAATCCGTGCGCACGGCTCTCGGGCAAATTGAAATTCCGGACGGAGGTCGGGAATGCAATACAGAACAGTGGCATATTACGTAGGAATTGATACTGACGACGCGTCGATTTTGGAATGCGCTGAAACTTCCCGTAACCAGAACAGTCACTTGAATTGCGTGTTGATCGCGGACTTACCCAACCTGCCTTACCTAAAGTATGGATCAAACAGGTTCGTTGAGGCGGGTCTTCCTTCAAACTGGTTGGATGTTCTTAACAGAAAAAATGCCGCCTTGAAGTCCCGCGCCACAGAAGTTGAAGCGCTCCTGGTCGGGCAGGGCGTATCTGCAAATGTAATTGCCTTTATGGGATCTGGAACAGAGTTAAAGCATCTTGTGGCTGGTCAAGCCAATAGCTCTGATATCGCCTTTCTAGACGCTGAGTTGCGAAAAGACCCCGATTTGTTTCATGAGATCGCCTACGGAGTATTGTTCCATTCGCCGGTAGCCCTGATGATAAACGGCGATCCGTTTGCCCAACGCGACTGCATTTTATTGGCATGGAATGATAGCCTGCCTGCGTCTAGGGTTGCGCATTTAACTTTACCCATTCTTCTGGCGGCCAATGACGTTGTGATTGGGTGTTTTGATTTGCCGTCGCCTGATGACGTAAAAGGTCAAGTGCCCGGAACTGACCTAGCTGGATGGCTTAGCCATCACGGTTGCACCGTGACCGTGTCGCAGTTCCCGTGCGGCGGGAATTCAATTGAACACTGCATTCAAGAACGCGCACGAGAACTGGGGGCCGACCTCGTTGTTATGGGCGCCTACGGGCATTCCCATTTGCGTCAGTCGGTATTTGGGGGAACGACGCAAGCAATGTTGGAGCAGACAAGGTTGCCAGTGGTATTCGGACACTGATGAAGAAAACTGGCGACTGTGATTTGCTGGGATAGGTGGCTCTATGCGTTCATCGGGTAATACGGGAATAGCCAGTTGTTATTGAGTACTCGCTTGAGGTTAATGTTGATTTGCCTGACCGGTTCCGCCAAGAAAATCTATCACAATTGACGTCAGTTCATCCCAGTCAGTAAATTCCCGTACCCCATCTTGTGGATCGATTTTTTGACCAAGCAAGACAACGTGATTAAGGATCTCCCTCTCAAAATACCCGTAGTTTTCCGGCTTCACTGCGCCTGCGACCAACGCCGTCGCATTTGGTTCAAAACCTGTTCGCATTAACATTTCATTGAGATAGTCGCGCGCTTCTTCTCGACCTGACGCGAAAGCAGCTTTTAGACCGACGGAAAGCACGAGAGACTTTCGTTTCATTAGGGCATCTCTATTTGAAGCGACAAAAGCCTCGAATGACTCGGGGTGTCTACGCTCGTGGACAGGGGCCAGAAGAACAACCTTGACCACATCGTCAAGCGAAACGAGGCTGGACATTTCATCGGTATTGATCAGCTTTGCGTTGAAACCGGCATTCTTCGCGACACTGCTGATGAAGCGCGCAATCTTTGCTGTCTGGCCTTCAACTGTAGCGAAGGCGATGAGTACGGTCATTCCGATCCTCCCATAAATCGGTCTGAATAGATTGCTGATTATGAATAAGAGGCGTGCTTTGCCCTTGATCTCCATCAAAGGCGTTACTAGGGAGAGTTGTGAAACTCCTTTTCTGTCCTCGCAGATTAGGTCTTTTGAGGAAGTTCGCGACGACATACATCTCCAAGCAAATCAGCCTTTTTCGACTGATAGTTTTGAAGTTAGCCAAGGCTTAATAGTCTGCCTGGCTACCGTAAGGAAAAGGCCAAGACAGCGATGAAGACTATGAAACTGATGCACCAAACTGCGGACTTCACCTGTTTGCGTGTGGGCAGGTTTCTGAGCAGTCTAATCATAGTCAAACCTTTCAGACAAAATCCGGTGGGACGCGGTGCCCCGTGCGATCAGATGATCTTCGACGGCGTCCATCATGGCAGGGGGGCCGCAGAGAACAAAAAGCCAGCTTTCAAATTGTTCAGAAGACAAATTGCGGTCCAGCAGGGGGCCGTCGATCAATCCTGTTTCTCCGGACCAATCCTTTGGTGGTTCGGATAGAGCAAATACTGTTTCTTCTTTGGACAACTCATGGAGATAAACAATCTGCTCCTCCACCCGGTTGCCATAGATAAGCTTGAGATCACGCTGTGTTCCACTCAACCGTACTTGACGCATAATGCTCAGCATGGGCGCGATCCCGACACCACCTGCGATAAGAACAATGCCTTTCTCAGGGCGGTGGCTGATCGACAGATTCCCGTGTGGGGCATCCAGATAGACTGGGGCTTGCGGAGCGATCTGTCCGAGACTGCATGTGAAATCCCCAAGTTCCTTTATCAGGAATGAAACTTCGGGGCCTTCGGCTGGTGCCGAACTAATCGAGAATGGGTTCTCGTGCAGCGAGAAGGCACTGTGGCCTACATTTAGCCAAGCAAACTGCCCTGCTTCGAATGTTAGTCCGTTGTGACCATCTGGCTTGATACGCAACTCCCATTGCCTCGGTGTTAGTCGAGACACAGACGTGACGCGCCACGGCCTTTTCCTCTGACGCAAAGGCCGAACGAGATAGACATACAGCAAAGTTCCGACTGCAATACTGGTCAGGGCAAGCCAGAGGTACGTCAATAGCGGATGCCCACCGTAGCGCCCAGCATAGACAGTGTGGTGCAACAGGAGGCAGGCAATCACCAAGGCTCCCAGCCCGTGAAATAGGCGCCATGTCTCGTACTTGTAATCAAGGGATTTACGGGCAATTGCCGAGGCGACCAGAATGAACAGTAAAAAATAAGCGCCGATGCCCGATACCAGCGCTGAAAAGTCGGTCGAAATCGTAATTTGGTTTGTTTCATCCCATGGGCGGCGTCCGCCAGAAGGCGTACCCTGATAAAGAAGCGGGTGTATCAGCGCAAAGCCGAGTGCTGTACGCGCCATCAACTGATGCACCCGCATGGTCACATCCATACCCAAGCCGGAAGAGATGAACCTGAACCGCCCAGACAGCAGAAACTCGACTAAGATTATTGAAAACGCAAGCATTCCAAGCCCGGACGCGAGCTCTTGATGAAATGATCGCGGTGGCCATCCCAGAGACCAAGAAAAACCCAAGGGAGCCAAGATCAGCAAAACGTAAATCAGCGCCAGATAAGGCCATTTCATACGTTTTTGCTCCACTGTGCTAAAGGCAGGCAACTCGGGCTTATTCAGAACAGACGCTAAGCTGACCTAGGGTTCCGATCAAGACTACTTAGATCGGTGCTAACCAGAAAGGAACGCGCGGTCCCGCCAGCGTCGCATTTTCTGCGTTCGCAACACGTCGTTTTCCCACATAATCGGCTGTAAACTGCCTCTTCCTGCCCATACTTGACGATCCTGGGGCAAGAAATTCTAAAATCTTTCGCCGTCAAAGCTATTTAGCTAGCACAGCGAAGATTTCGACCAGCTTCCTTATGCCTTTGATCTTTGCCTCTCCTCGGCTTTCTGCTTCAAGCTCACCTTCAATTGCGGCCCAGGTCCGAGGTAAAATGGGAACCTTATCGTTCTCCGCCATATCGCAGAGCCGAGCTGCTGTGTTGATTGATGTTCCTGAGGCAGTGCAGTCGAAGCGACCTTCGGAGCCGACGATACCGACCGTTGCATAGCCGTAAGAGATCCCGATGCCGAAGCCGAGCTGATGGCCCAATTTCTTCCAATCGGCGCAAAGTTCACGCATATCGTTTGTCTATACAGAGCGTCATGAAGTTGTTACATTCAACTCATGACGCTTTCTACCGCAATCCGAACCACGTGCCTGTGCCTCGCACTGTCACCCGCAGCGCAGGCCAAATCTCCGATTGCCGAGGTGATTTGCGAGCCGACCGCCCGGATGCACGAAAAGCTGGAACGTCAGTTCGGCTCGGAACGTGCGGCGACCGGCATTCGCGGACCTGAGCAACTAATGGAGGTCTGGACCAGCAAATCCGGTGACTGGACGATGGTGGTCACCTATGCGACTGGGACGTCCTGCATCGTGGCGATGGGCGAAAATTGGTACACTCATGCCAAGGTCGACCCGGCGCGAGGGTAAGGTTTTCTAACCTTTGAAGGATGGTCAACGGCCGATAATTGGCCGTTGGCCTGTTTTGATAACCCGCAGACCGCGGTTTTTTATAGTGGCTTCAAATCAGCTGCCATTTGGCGGCCGTCGCGTCCGTCTTGCAGCTCGTACGAGACTTTCTGATTGTCAGCGAGCCCGGTAAGACCGGACCGTTCAACGGCCGAGATATGAACAAATACGTCCTTGCCGCCTTCATCGGGGGCAATAAACCCGTAGCCTTTCGTGGTATTAAACCACTTCACGGTGCCAGTTGGCATTTCCCGTGTCTCCTTCTACTTTCACGTTGTCCCACAAAATTGGTGGGGGTAGTGGTTGACGCCGCCGCAACACATCACTGTATCGCCCACACGATACAGCCCGGATTGCGTGTTTCGTCTTTTTCAACATTGCACGGTGAAGTAAAAAATCAAGAATTACCGAAGCGATCCGGCAAAATTGCCGAAAATTGAACCAGATACAGGAGACCCCCGCAGATGCGCCTTTTTGGCCTGAAGACCTGTGACACCTGCCGTAAGGCGCTGAAATCACTGCCAGATGCAGAATTTGTCGACGTTCGGGCCGACGGCGTGCCGGATTCCGTGCTTGCGCGGGCTTTTGATACCTTCGGCGGGGCTTTGCTCAACACCCGCTCGACAACCTGGCGGGGTTTGGATGATGCGGAACGCGCGCGGCCTCCGTTGGAGCTGCTTGCGGACAATCCGACTCTGATGAAGCGCCCCCTGATCGAGCAAGACGGCACGCTGTATCTGGGCTGGACTGCGGAAACGAAACAGGGGCTTGGCGTTGCGTGACCGGGTAACTATGTGAATTGACGCAAGTTAGAGGGTTTTGAATGCGCAACGCAGCTATGATTCTGGGCGTCATTGCCGGATTGATCGGGATGATCGTTGGCTTTGTCGGATACGGCTATGTCGAACTCATCGATACTTACGGTGAGATCGAGGGTTTGGCCGAACAGGTGGACAACGCTCAGGTCATACAAGTGGTGTCGATCATTGCACCTCTGCTGGCCATCGCCGGTGGCGCGATGGCCCAAGCGCGTGCTTTGGTCGGGGGGGCGTTGTTGCTGATCTCAGCCGCTGGCATGTACTACGCCTTTGGTTTCAACGTTTTCACCATGTTTCCGGTGGCGTTTGCGGCCGTAGCGGGCCTCCTTGGGCTGGCCGCGGGTAAACCGGACGAGCCCAAGGCACATTTCTAGATCACTTGATGCGCAGGATACGGTCAACCGACAGCGGGCCTGCGCCGTTGATCACAATCACCAGCAGCACGAAGGACCAAAGCGTCCGGTCATCCAGCAAGCTCACGGCGTTGGTGAAGTAGCTGCCCAGTTCAGTGCCATGTCCGTTGACGTCCACAATGGTCTGAACCCAGACAAACGCGATCATGCCCAATGCGGCAAACCGCGAGAGCAGGCCGATTACAATCAGCGCAGGCAGCAGGAATTCAGCCCATGTCCCCGCGACGGCAATGGCCCAGTGCATGATACCCAATTGCGAACTGTCATAGCTGACCGCTTCCATCGCTTTGGGAAAGATTTGTACATAGGCACCGTCTGATGGGCGGAGGAACCCGAAGAATCCGCTGCCCAGCTTGGTTGTAGCCGAGTTCCAATAGTAGATCAGCAACGTCGCCGCAAAGACCAGCCGCGCCAAGGTCGGGGTCAACCAGCCAGCGGTCATTTCTAACCGTCCCAGGGTGTTGTTGTGCAATGAGATCAGGGCAGTCATGTCGCCAGCCTTTCGATAGTCACAGAGGTTATTGCGCCGCCTTGCAAAAGCAGCGCCAGAGTGGCCCCAAGGTCAAAATCGGGGAATTTGGCCGCGGTTTCTTCAAACGCGTCGCCAATGGTTTGTCCGGCCTGCAGACCCGCGATCCAATGCACGCCGCCCTCGGGCAGCAGGTGCGGAGCCGGGTCATAGTCGGGTCGGGTGATCAGTACAGCCTCGGGTCCGGGCGCCGGATTGGGCGCGTCCTCTTCGGTGTTGAAGCGCCAGATCGAGAAAATCGGCCAGTCTGAGGCCAAAACCTGCATGGCCGGGGCGAACCGCAACCGTGCCCGCATGATATCTTCTGGCGGCACGGCGAGCGCCTCCGCCGGAGCGGGTGTGCTGTCGGCTGCGTGGTAAGATCGGCGCAGCGCCAACTCCAGTCGTGCGACGTCGGGCAGATAGCCCAGATGGGATAGCTGCTCCATTCCGGTCAGGAAGTCCGGAAACGCCTCACCATAGAACATCATCAGGGGGGAAGAGGGGGGGTGTTTGCGTAGGAATATCCCCGACAGGCCATCCATGTTCTGCGGCCCCAAAAGTTTGGTGATCACAGGAAAGGCTTGATGCATCGCCTCGGTCAGGGAGACGGCCACATTGTTGCGGTACACGCTGAACCGGCGTCCGGCGGGCTGCGCACCGGCGTCCAGCAACCCCTCGGGGATAGCTGCCGACGGGTCCAGCAATGACGCGTGGAAGGTTGTTTGCGAAACGCTCATGCCGGGATGCGGTCCAAGGCCGCCTGTGCGCGGTCTGCCTCGGCCCGCAGAACGGGCCAGTCGGGGACGTCCGTGTCCCACTCGATCAGCACCGGTTTCGGGCCAGAGCGTTCCAGAACGTAGTCCAGCAAAGCCCAGACCGGATCGACCACTTCGCGCCCGTGGCTGTCGATCAGCAGCGGGTGGCCGTGATCGTCTTCGTCCTCATCATGGCCACCGAGGTGAATCTCACCCACCTTGTCCAGAGGATAAGCGTCGATATAGCCTTGAGGTGAGAAATCCAGATTGGTGGCCGAGACAAAGACGTTATTCACGTCCAGCAGCAAGCCGCAGCCTGTGCGGCGTGAAATCTCGCGCAGAAAGTCTGGTTCGGACCATGTGCTTTCCTCAAACGCCAGATAGCTCGAGGGGTTTTCGAGCAGCATCTGCCGTCCAACGGTGTCCTGCACTTGATCAATGTGGTTACAGACGCGGTCCAGCGTGGCGTCGGTATAGGGCAGGGGCAGCAGGTCGTTCAGGAAATGGCTGTCATGGGTGGACCAAGCCAGATGTTCGGAAAAACTGGCGGGGTTCAGCCAGCCGACCAAATGTTTCAGACGGGAAAGATGAACCACGTCTAGTGGGCCTTCGCCGCCGATCGACAGGCCGACGCCATGGACGGAAATTGGAAACTGTTCCGACAGGTGACGCAGCTGTGCAATGGGACGGCCACCGTCACCCATGTAATTCTCGGCGTGAATCTCAAGCCATGCGACGGGGTTGGCGTGGTCCAGAATCTGCGCAAAGTGCTGAGGCTTGTAGCCAACGCCCGGTGCGGCTGGCAGATTGTTCGGTCTGGTCGAATTGTCCAACATGTGCGTGCTCTCCAATCACGAGAAAGAGGCGGGCGATATGGCCCGCCCCTTCGGTTCTTGAAAGCGTGGGCTTATGCCGGCAGGTCGCGGTCCAGCGGTTCCAGCGAACCTTTGCGGTTGTCCGGCAGTTCGATATCGGCGCAGGTGCCTGCGTCGACCAGAGTCCAGGCGTTGCCCTGATAGTCAACGGTCGAGGTGCCTGCGCAGGTTGTGCCGGGGCCTGCGGCGCAGTCGTTCTGACCGGCCAGCGATACGCCATAGCATTTCTCTTTGGCCTGTGCGGTTGCAGTGGTTGCTGCGCCTGAAACGGCGGCTGCGACTGCGCTTGCGATAACCAGTGTTTTTGCGGTGTTCGACATCTCGGTAATCCCTTTTGATGACTGCGTATGTCTGCTTGTGACAATGACAAAGGTAGTGCTTGCGGGGCTGCAGTTGAATTCACGAGCCCGTGTCTCACAACCCCGTCAGGACATGGCATGTCCTCTTGAAGGGTAACAAATTGTTTTTGAAAAGAAAAAGGGAAAATGTTTCAATCCGGCCCCTATTCTGGGGCCGGATACAGGGCGAATTATCGCCTAATGTTACAGCAGGTCTGGCGGGGTTGCCGCTTTCGACAGCTCATTTGTTACAGCTTCAAGCGGTTGAACCTGCGTTTGTTTTTCGCCCAGGCGCCGGACGCTGACGGTGCGCTCTTCAACTTCGCGATGACCTACGGCCAAAATGACCGGTACCTTGCCGACCGAGTGTTCGCGGACTTTGTAGTTGATCTTCTCGTTGCGGATATCCGCCTCGGCGCGGACACCTGCGGCCTTGAGCGTTTCGACCACTTCCATGACATAGTCATCCGCCTCGGACGTGATCGAGGCGACCACGACCTGGCGCGGGGCCAGCCAGAAGGGCAGCTTGCCGGCGTGTTCTTCGATCAGAATGCCAATGAAGCGCTCGAACGACCCCAGAGTTGCCCGATGCAGCATGAACGGGCGATGCTTCGCGCCGTCAGCTCCGATAAAGCTGGCGTCCAGACGCTCGGGCAGGTTGGGGTCAACCTGCAGCGTGCCGCACTGCCACGTCCGGCCGATTGCGTCGGTCAGCGTGAATTCCAGCTTCGGCCCGTAGAACGCGCCTTCCCCTTCGAGAATTTCATAATCATATCCGGCGGCCTTACAGGCATCGCCCAGAGCCTTTTCGACCAGATCCCAGCTTTCATCCGATCCGATGCGCTTTTCCGGGCGCGTGGACAGTTTGATCGTCCAGTCATGGAAGCCCAGATCGGCATAAACCTTGGACAGGAACGCGATGAACTTGGCGGTCTCGGATTCGATCTGATCCTCGGCGCAGAAAATGTGGCCATCGTCTTGCGTGAACCCGCGCACCCGCATGATTCCGTGTAGCGCGCCAGACGGTTCATAGCGCGCGCACGAGCCGAACTCGGCCATACGCAGCGGCAGGTCGCGATAAGACTTCAAGCCCTGATTGAACACCTGCACGTGGCACGGACAGTTCATTGGCTTCAGCGCGTTGATCGCCTTTTCGCGGGCATGTTCCTCGTCGACTTCGACGATGAACATGTTTTCCTGGTATTTGTCCCAGTGGCCCGAAGCCTCCCACAGTTTGCGGTCAACGACCTGCGGAGTGTTCACCTCGACATAGCCGTCACGCTCCTGCATCCGGCGCATGTAGTCTTGCAGGGTGGTGTAGATTTTCCAGCCATTCGGGTGCCAGAAGATCTGACCCGGAGCCTCTTCCTGCATGTGGAACAGATTCATCTCGCGGCCCAGCTTGCGGTGGTCGCGCTTGGCGGCCTCTTCCAGCATATGCAGGTGCGCTTTCAGCTTTTCCTTGCCAGTGAAGGCCACACCGTAGATGCGCTGCAGCATCGCGCGGTCGCTGTCACCGCGCCAGTACGCGCCTGCGATGGACATCAGTTTGAACGCGTCGCCGGGCAGTTGGCCAGTGTGCTGCAGGTGCGGCCCACGGCACAGGTCTTGCCAATGGCCGTGCCAGTACATGCGCAGAGGCTCATCGCCGGGAATGGCTTCGATCAGCTCAACTTTGTAGGGCTCATTGTTGGCCTTGTAGAACTCGATCGCGCGCTGACGGTCCCAGACCTCGGTGGTGACGGGGTCGCGCTTGTTGATGATCTCTTTCATCTTTTTCTCGATGAGGCCAAGATCTTCGGGCGTGAACGGTTCTTCACGGTCAAAGTCATAGTACCAGCCGTTTTCGATGACGGGGCCGATGGTGACCTTGGTCGCGGGCCAGATTTCCTGAACCGCGCGGGCCATGACATGGGCCAGATCGTGGCGGATCAGCTCATTGGCCTGTTCTTCATCCTTCATGGTGTGGATGGCAATATCGGCATCGGCTTCGATGGGCCACTGCAGGTCCCAGTGCTGGCCGTTCACAGTGGCCGAGATGGCCTTTTTCGCCAGCGAGTTCGAGATATCGGCTGCCACCTGCGCGGGCGTGACGCCTGCGTCAAAGGAACGTGAATTGCCATCGGGAAATTTGAGAGAGACTGACTGTGAGTCTAAGGCCATATCGGCTCTCCTCGTCGGTTTGGCGCCCACTGAACGCCCGGTTGCGGGTTATGTGTGTCGCGCTGATTTGGCAGGTGCAGCATAACCTGTCAAGAGCAGAAGGGGCGGGCGTCGATTCTGTGGGGCGCTGAAATTCGGGAATTGCGACCACTGGTTTGCCGTGCATGATGTTTCTTAAATAGAAAGAGGGTTTCATGACTGCGACGGATTTTCTGGAAACACCGCAGGGGCGGCAATTGGCCTATCACAAGAGCGAAGGTTCTGGCCCGACCATTGTTTTCCTAGGTGGACTCAAGTCGGATATGGAGGGCACCAAGGCGGTGCATCTGGAGGCCTGGGCGCAAGCGCGCGGGCAGGCGTTTTTGCGGTTCGACTATTCCGGCCATGGCGAAAGCTCGGGGACGTTTGAAGAAGGCTGCATCGGTGACTGGCATCAGGATACTGTGGCGGCCGTTTCCGAATTGACCGAGGGGCCGCTGATTGTCGTCGGATCCTCGATGGGCGGGTGGCAAGCGCTGTTGCTGGCCAAGGCGATGCCCGAGCGGATTGCAGGGATGGTGACCATCGCAGCTGCGCCGGATTTTACCGAGGACGGTTATTGGGCGTCGTTCAGTGACGCGCAAAAGGAAGCCCTAGATACCGTTGGGCATGTCGAACTGCCCTCGGACTACATGGAGCCCTACATTATAACCAAGCGGATGATCGAAGACGGGCGGCAACAGCTTGTGTTGCGCGACAAACTGAGCCTGCCTTTTCCCGTGCGCTGCCTGCAGGGTACGGCGGACACTGCAGTGTCCACCGAAACGGCTGTGCGTTTGCTGAACCACGCCTCGGGCGCGGACATACGCCTGTTGTTAGTCAAGGATGCCGACCATCGGTTCTCGGACGGTCCCTGCCTGGGTCTGATCGAGAATGCGGTGCTTGAGGTAATGGGGAGCACCTGATGCAGCGATTTGGTTGGATACTGGGCCGTCTACTGTTGGTCCTGATTGTCCTTGCTGGGTTGATCTACTGGTTCGGGCCGCGCGAGGAGGTTGATTTGCATCCGCGCTTTGATCCGCGCAAATTTGGTGAGGGCATTCAGGTCTATTTCGAAAGTACGGAATCTGCCTTCGACGACATTGTTCCGGGCGTCGAGAAACGGGTGATTTGGCAGGACGGTTTCAAAGAACAACGCACGTCGATTTCTGTTCTTTACGTGCACGGCTTTTCCGCTTCATCCGAGGAAATTAGGCCCGTGCCGGACAGGGTGGCCGACGCACTGGGGGCCAATCTGGTCTATACACGACTGCAGGGTCATGGACGGGCTGGCCCCGCAATGGCCGAGGCAACGGCCACTGGCTGGATGCAAGACATGGCCGAGGGATTGGCGGCAGCGCGAGCCGTTGGCCACAAGGTTGTGGTCATGTCGACATCGACCGGTGGAACCCTGGCTGCAGCTGCCGCAATGGACCCGGAACTCAGTCAGGATGTTGCGGCGATGATCTTTGTATCGCCCAATTTTGGGGTCAATACGCCCGGCGCGGGGCTTCCTGCTTTGCCATGGGCGCGCGAATGGCTGCCGTTGGTGATGGGAGAGGAACGCGACGTCTCTGGCCCGGACCCCGAAAAGAACAAATATTGGACGTCAGTCTACCCGTGGGAGGCCGTCGTGCCGATGACCGTGCTGGTTGAAACCGTCTATGCGCTGGACTTCTCGGGCGCACAGGTGCCGGCGTTGTTCTGGTTCTCGGACGACGATCAGGTGGTGCGGCCCGACCGAACGCATAAGGTGGCCGAAAGCTGGGGCGGTCCTTCAACGGTCAATCTGGTGACAATGGGGCCGGGGGACGATCCTGCGTCACACGTAGTCGCCGGGCGATTGATGTCTCCGGGGCAGACTGACGCCACTTTGACGGGCATTCTGGACTGGCTCAAAGGGATAGGGATCGAGTAGCGATGCGCAAGCCGGGCAGCATGTGGAGCCTTGAAACGCTTGGTCGCGTGCGCCTGTCCCGGCATTTTTTCATGCGGGATTTCCTGTACTCTGAGATCGGGAATTTCCATGAAAAACAGAACCTTCCCGACAATCCCGATCTGGCCATCGAGACCGGTCGCGCATTTTGCCAGACCCTGCTAGACCCGCTTGAGGAGACCTTCGGGCGGGTCGCGGTTCGGTCCGGATATCGTTCACCTTCGTTGAACCGGTTCGGGAATGAGAACCGTCTGAACTGCGCCCGGAACGACAACCCTCTGGAATGTCACATCTGGGACCGGGGCGAGGGTGACGCGCGCATTGCGGGTGCCTCAATCGTCATCCCGTGGTTTGCCGATCAGTACGAGGCAGGGCGGGATTGGCGCGATCTGGCGTGGTGGATGCACGACCATCTGGACTATTCAGAAATCTGGTTTTTTCCCAAACTCTGTGCCTTCAACCTGGTTTGGAGGCCCAAGCCCCATCGCCGGATCGACAGCTATATCGCACCGCGAGGCTGTTTGCTTCGCCCCGGTGCCGAGCCAGAAGAGGACCTGTCTATGAGGCACGAACGGTATGCGGATTTCCCGACCTTCCGGGGCATCAACTATCCCTGAAGTTTAACTTGCCCACGCCCGCAAAACCTCTCATGCTGTAGAGTAAGAATAACGTCCGAAAAGGTCGAATTTTACGAGGCCCCGCGTGATCGAGCCGCTGGTTTTACTGCCCGAAATGATGTGCGATGCACGGATTTTTGAACCCCAGATCAATTGTCTGTCGCGTCAGCGTGCCGTGATGGTTGCGCCTGTTTCGCTGGGGGAACGGATTGAAGAGATCGCCTCGGCCCTGCTGGACCAGTTGCCGCATCGCTTTGCGCTGGGCGGGCTGGGGATGGGCGGCGTGGTGGCACTGGAACTTATCCGCCGCGCGCCGGACCGGGTGTCGCGCTTGTGCCTGATGGCGGCGGATGCGCAGGCAGATACACCTCAGTTGGCCGTCGCGCGCGAGGAGCTCTTGGTCGGGGCGAAGGCAGGGCGGCTTGAGGACGTGATGCGGCAGGTCATCGGGTCTGACGCACTGGCTCCGGGACCGCGGCGCATTCCAATATTGAACAGCCTGATTGAAATGGCTCTGGATTTAGGGCCTGCAGTGTTCGAACGCCAGGTTCGTGCCCTGCAAAGGCGTCCGGATCAACAGGGTGAGTTGAGGCGCATCCGGGTACCGACGCTGGTTCTGTGCGGCGTACACGACACTCTGGTGCCACAGAGAAAACACGCCTTCATGGCGGATATGATCCCCGACGCTGAACTGCAGGTCGTCGAAGGGGCCGGGCATCTGCCGACGTTGGAAGCGGCTAGGGTTGTGAATGACGCGCTGACCAAATGGCTGTGCACACCCGCGCGGGCGGTCTACGTGTAAAACTTCGCGCGCTCAGTCTTGCTGAGGATCGTCGGGGCCACTACGGGTTCGCCGGTATCGGTGTTGAAGAATGGTGTGTTCCTCCAACTGCCTGACACCCAGGATTTCGTCAGGCGTGACAGCAGCCCAACCGCTGCGTAGCGCAGTTTTTCGTGTGACTGCTTGCCGTCCGGTTGTGGCACAAAACCACGGGTGGTGACCGGACCAAGAACACCCGGATCGGCGATGCGCTTGACGATAAAACCAGCGAAGGGGAACCTGGCTGTCCGCGATGTCGTTGCGATCGGGGCGTTGCAACAACTGGCGTACCATCGCAACATGCCCTTGGGGCTGAGTTGCATCAGCGCCAGATGTTCCGCGCCGCTATCGATGCGGATGTCTTCCGGGCTCATTTGCAATACGTCGACAGGGCCGGGGGCCGGGTCGGGTCGCCCGAAATACAGCTGAGCCGCGCGGCAATCATGGCAGTAGCAGGCAACATGGGTGCCGGATTGAACACCGGCAGCCGTTATATGCCCGCTAAGCTTGCCGCAATTGCAGGAGAAGGGCATTTCCTTTGCCGCTCTCCTGCGCACAGAAGTTAGGCCACCTTGTTGCTGTTGGCGGCGCGGCGTTTCGATTTGCGCGAATTGGCGTTCATGAAGTCAATAACAAGCGGCCGGATATTGTCGCGCCAGCTGCGCCCGGCAAAGATGCCATAGTGACCGGCACCGGGCTCAACATGGCTAGCCTTTTTCGATTCCGGCAGACCGGTGCACAGGTTCAGTGCCGCGATACACTGGCCGGGGGCCGAGATGTCGTCATTGGCGCCTTCGACCGTCTTGACGGCAACATCGGTGATCTTGCCGATATCGACCTTATGGCCGGCAACCACGAATTCATTCTTCGCAATCTCTCGGTTTTTGAAGATACGTTCAACCGTGGACAGGTAGAACTCGGCGGTCATATCCATGACGGCCAGATATTCATCGTAGAAGCGGTTATGGGCATCGTGGTCCGAGGCCTCATCGCGCATCACGCGCTGGATCTGGTCCGAGAACGCCTTGGAGTGGCGATCCGCATTCATCGACATGAACGACGCCAGCTGCAACAGGCCGGGATAGACCATGCGGCCCACGCCCTTGTACTTGAAGCCAACGCGCTGGATCATGGTTTCTTCCAGCTGACCCATTGTGACGCGGCGGCCAAAGTCCGTCACGTCGGTCGGGGTGGCGTCGGGGTCGACCGGGCCACCGATCAGGGTCAGGGTGCTGGGTTGCGCCTTGGGCTCAACCTCGGCCAGATAAGCCGTTGCGGCCAGCGTCAGCGGAACAGGTTGGCAGACGGCCACAACATGGGTGTCCGGGCCAAGTTCCTTCATGAAATCGACAAGATAGAGTGTATAGTCCTCGACATCGAACTTGCCTTCGGACACGGGAATGTCGCGCGCGTTATGCCAGTCGGTAATGTAAACTTCGCAATTGACCAGCAGGCTTTTCACGGTCGACCGCAGCAGTGTGGCATAGTGCCCCGACATCGGCGCGACCAGCAGAACCTTGCGGGGCTGTTCTTCGCGGCCGTTTACCCGGAAATGGACCAGATCACCAAAAGGGCGTTCGACAACAGTGGTCACATCGACCAGATGGTCCTTGCCGTCCTCGCAGGTAAAGGTGCGGATACCCCAGTCGGGTTTAACGATCATGCGTTGGAATGTCCGCTCGGTCACCTCACCCCAGGCTGCCATCATACTGAAAGCGGGGTTGGGAACCATCGAGAACATAGGATAAGATGCAAAGGCGCTGGCAGTTGCGCCCATCCACTGGTTGGTGTTGCGCATCGTTTCCATCAAGTCGTAAGTCATCATGTAGCGCATGAAAAAGGGGCCTCCTGCGTGTCAGCCTGTATTAAGTTCGGACCATTCGCCGCTTTGCCCCCCGAGACCCACGACGTTATTCTGCGTAGCAGCGAGATTAAGCGGGAATTGTTAAAATGACAACAAGTGAAGACCAGACGCCGGAATTGACTGAAGAAAACATTGAACGCCTTAAAGAAAATATGGAGAAGGTTGAAGCGCTCTCAAAGAGGCTGATCGAAGTCATGGCTACGAAAAAGTCGCATACGCCGGCTTTGGACGGTCCGAATCAGGAGCTTTTCGCACGAGCAGCAACGGCATATTGGACCGATGCTTGGCAAAATCCCGCCAAGTTGTTGGAGCAACAGATAGAATTCTGGGGTAAGTCGGTTCTCAACTTCGCCGAGGCGCAGCAGGCGATGACTACGGGCGAAGTTGAAGGCGAAGATACCAGGCCCGGCGACAAACGGTTCTCCAACCCGCTTTGGGAGACCAACCCCTATTTCCGGCTGATCCGCCAGCAATACCAGACCAATTCCGAGGCCATCGCCCAAGCTGTCGCATCAGTCGATGATTTGGATGCCAAGGACAAACAGCGTCTGGGTTACTTCTCGCAGCAGATCATCGACATGATGTCGCCCACGAATTTTCTGGCGACAAACCCGGACGCGCTGCAGAAGGCCGTTGAAACCGAAGGCCAGTCTTTGATTCAGGGCCTCGAGAACCTTGTCTCGGACCTGGAGGCCAACAATGGTGAACTGGTCGTCAAGCTGGCCGACGAGAGCGCGTTTGAAGTTGGCGGAAATCTGGCGACGACGCCGGGTGACGTGGTCTATCGCAACCGCATGATGGAGTTGATCCAGTACAAGCCCTCGACCGAAACAGTCCATGAAACGCCAATCGTCCTGTTCCCACCCTGGATCAACAAATTCTACATTCTCGACCTCAAGGCGCAGAACAGCCTGATCAAATGGGTGACCGAGCAAGGCTATACCCTGTTTGTCGTCAGCTGGGTGAACCCGGACGAAAGCTATGCCGACACCGGGATGGAGGACTATATTCACGACGGGTTCCTGACCGCGATCGAAGAAGCCAAGAAGATCTGCAAGGTCAAGCAGGTCAATGCGATCGGATATTGCATCGCTGGTACCACGCTCAGCCTGACACTGGCGCTGATGAAGCAGCGTGGCGATAAATCAGTCAAATCGGCAACCTTGTTTACTGCCTTGACCGACTTTTCCGAGCAGGGGGAATTCACACCCTTCCTGCAGAACGATTTCATCGACGGGATCGAAGAAGAGGTGAACAAAGAGGGCGTGCTGCGGTCCTGGATCATGGCGCGTACCATGTCCTTCCTGCGCTCGCGCGATCTGGTCTATGGACCGGCGATCCGCAGCTACATGCTGGGTGAGGTGCCTCCGGCCTTTGATCTGTTGTACTGGAATGGCGACGGAGCCAATCTTCCAGCCAAGATGACGGTCGAGTATCTTCGTGGCCTGTGTCAGCGTAACGAATTTGCTACTGACGGGTTTGAACTGTTCGGTCACAAGTTGAAACTCAGCGACGTGGATGTGCCGCTGATGGCCGTCACATGCGAGACAGATCATATCGCGGCGTGGAAAGACTGCTATCGTGGTGTTCAGAAGATGGGGTCGAGAAACAAAACCTTCGTTGTTTCGGAATCCGGCCATATCGCAGGCATCATCAATCCACCCAGCAAGAAGAAATACGGACACTATACCAACCCGGATCTGAAGGCAGACGCTGATACCTGGTTGAAAGAGGCTGATTTCCACGGAGGTTCGTGGTGGCCGTTGTGGGAGGCATGGCTGAAGAAACGCTCGGGCAAGCAGGTTCCTGCGCGTGACACCGGTGATTCGGATCACCCTCGGTTAGCTCCGGCGCCCGGCACCTATGTTGTGGCCCATCCAAACGGCTGATTTCATTTTGAAACTTAAAAAATACTGCGCCGCAGCAAAAAAAAGTTGAAATGCTGCGGCGCAGCATTCATATTGTCCTCAAGCTGATGAAAGCCGGGGTGGGCCCGGTTCGGCAAAAAGGATTAGGACAATGGCAAAGACTCAAGACTTTACCGCGACCCTGAAAGAAATGATGGGCGCATTCCCCGTTGACACCACCGCTCTGGAAGGTGCCTTCAAATCGACCGCTTCGCTGAACGAAAAGCTGTCAGGCGTTGCTCTGGAAGCCGCTGAAAAGTCGGCTGAAATCTCGAACAAATGGACCAAGGACACCCTGGCCAAGCTGACCGAGATGTCGAAAGCAAAAGCCGAGCCGGCCGATTACGCAAAAGCCGCCACCGATTTCGCAAGCGCTTCGGCTGAAGTTGCTGCTGAAAACATGGCTGCTTTCGCAGAAATCGCGAAAAAACTGCAGACAGAAACCGTCGAGCTGCTGATGGCTGCAGGCAAAGAAGCTGCTGAAGATGCAACCGCTGCCGTCAAGAAAGCAACCAACGACGTGACAGCTGCTGCCAAGAAAGCTGCAACTGCCAAGTAAGGAATGCCGCGAGGCGCACTCAATCCTCCCAACGGGTGCAATCGCGCAGGGCAGGTCTTTTGACCTGCCCTTTCTTTTTGTTCTGCAGTCGCATAATCTCTGCTGCAACGCATCATCCTTGGGGAGGGCAAACGGTGCCAGAACAAGAAAAACCGCTGTTGATCAAACGCTATGCAAGCCGTCGGCTGTATAACACCGAGACAAGCGACTATGTCACACTGGAAGATATTGCGGCGTTTATCCGCGACGGTCGAGAAGTTCAGATCATCGATCTGAAAAGCGGTGACGATCTGACCCGGCAGTACCTGCTTCAAATCATTGCTGAACATGAAAGCCGGGGCGAGAACGTTCTGCCGGTGAATGTTCTGAACGACCTGGTGCGCAGCTACATGATTCCGGGCGGTGGGATGATGCCGCAATTCCTGCAAAGCTCGTTTGAGATGCTGCGCGAAAGCCAAAGCAAGATGATGGAAAACATGAACGCCATGAACCCGATGTCGCAGATGCCGGGGTTTGAGGCGATGCAGGCGCAGCAACAGGCGTTTTTGAAGGCGATGACGGGTGGTCTGTCCGGCAACTGGTCCGGGCTGGGCAAGGATGACGAAGAAAACCCGGAATCTAAAGAAGATCTGGACGAAATCAAAAAGCAACTTGCCGAGTTGCAGCAAAAGCTCTCCAAGCTCAACTGACCGCGCAACGATGCGCTGGCTGGTCCTGAGTGTCGCATTACTTTGGACGCAGCCTTCGCTGTCGCAGGGCGTTTATTCGGAAAACTGGTCTCCGGTCTGCAGGCTGGGCAGCCAATCCGGTGCCGGATGTGAGGCTGTCCGCAATCGCGAGATTCTGGATGCAGGCCAGCCACCTTGGCGCGCCATCGGGCGGATCAACTTTGCCAGTCGGGATCAGAGGTCCCATTGCACTGGCGTTCTGGTATCAGATCGGCTGGTCCTGACTGCCGCCCATTGTCTGTACAATGCCCCACGCCGACGGTGGATTCCGCCCTCAAGCATTCGGTTTGCCGCCGGGTATCAGAGAGGGGAGGCTGTCGCATTGTCAGACGTAAAAGGGTATCGCCTGCATCCCGACCAGGGCAAAGACGGGGCGTTTGACAATCGTACTGATCTGGATTGGGCAGTTCTGGAACTCAGCGAACTGATCGGTCAGCAGGTCGGATATCTGCCGCTTGCAAGTGCCGATGATGCTTTGGCTTTTGTTGCAGGGTATCCCGGAGTGCGGCCACATGTACTCAGCCAAACCGAAGCCTGTCCTCCGCAACGGCATCAGGGCGGGGTTCTGACGGCGGTTTGCCCTGTGATGATGGGGGATTCCGGCGCGCCGCTGTTGGTGGAAACGCCCGACGGTCTGCAGGTGGCTGCGATCCTTTCGCGCGTCGCTGCAACCCCCGAGGGGGTCACGGCGTTGTTTTTATCAACTGATCTATTCGACCTCGGCCCTCATTAACAGTCAGGTGCCGTAGACCGGGACCGGACCGGTTACTTCGCCGACCGAGGCCAGCAGGATATCGGCGATCACGTCCAGCTCTTCGCGCGTGAGGCGAACGGGCAGGCGGACGTCACAGGCCTTCATCAGCATGTCGCGCGTCTGCGGCAGTTCGAACTTCTCGGGCAGGAATTGCCAGTTCCAGAAGGCTCGGGCGTTGTCTTCGCTCAGACCGAAAACCTGAACCTTCACACCGCGCGCTTCGGAGGCGGCGGCAAAGGCGCGGATCTCGGCCTCATCCATTCCGATCAGATTGAACTGGATCGAATCCGGCGCGCGACGTTCCGGTGTCAGTGGGGCGGGGACGTCGATGTAATCCGAAGTGTTCAGACGTTCCGCCACATAGTCGTGGTTCGCCAGCCCGTCACCCACACGGCGCGCCAGTTCCGGGATTTGCGGGCGGATCACGGCGGCGCTCAGATTGCTCATGCGCAGGTTATAAAGCGGCAGTTGGTTCTGCCAGCGGGCAAAGGCCTGCTCCAACTCGGGCGAGTTGTCGCCATGCGGACCTTTGTGCTTTTTCCAGTTATGCTCATAGGCGCCAGACATAATCACGGCGCGGGCCACCAGATCGGCGTCATCGGTGATCAGGATGCCACCTTCGCCAGCGTTGATCATCTTGTAAGACTGGAACGAGAAGCAGCCGACCTTTCCGATGGTGCCGATGTTCTGACCGTGCCACGTGGTGCCCAGCGAATGGGCCGCGTCCTCAATCACTGGAATATTGCGTTGGTTGCACAGGGCCATGATCGCGTCCATGTCGGACGTGTGGCCGCGCATATGGCTGATGATCACCGCCTGCACGTTATCCAGCTTGGCAGCGAAATCCTCCATGTCGATGCGATAGTTCTCGGCCACTTCGCACAGCACCGGAATGCAATCGGCGTGCACGATCGACGACGGCACGGCGGCGAAGGTAAAGCCGGGGATCAGCACCCGCGCGTCCCGCGGCAGGCCCAACGCTTTCAGCGAAAGGAACAATGCGGCCGAGCAAGAAGAAACCGCCAGCGCGTATTTCGTACCCAGCAAGGCGGCGAATTCAGCCTCAAGCAAAGAGACTGGTGCATCCTGCGGTGCGGTATAGCGGAACAGGTCCCCCGACTGCATCAGGGCGTCGATGGCTTCGCGGGCGGCTGCTGGGATGGGTTCGGCGGCATGAACGTTTGGAGGAAGCGTCATATTTGGTTTTCCCGAATTCTATCTTTGGGAAAGATAAAGCTAAACATGAGGCAATAAAACCCCTCAATCGCCTTGTGGGCGAAATTTCACCAATCTGTCGCAAATTCTTTAGGTCAGAACCCGAGGCGATCCCGCAGGGCAAACCACGTCATTGCCAACACCAGCAGAGGGCTGCGCAGGGCTGTGCCGCCGGGGAAGGGTTGGGCAGGAACGCGGGCCATGGTGTCGAACCCTTCGGCCTGACCCTGAATGGCCAGTGCCATCAGTTGCCCGGCATGGGTCGCGGTGCCAACCCCGTGGCCGGAATAGCCCGAGGCTGACAGGATATTCGGCGTAACCCGCGCCAGATAGGGCATCCGACGCATGGTGATGGCCAGAGTGCCGCCCCAGGCGTAGTCGATCTTCACGTCACGCAGATGCGGGAAAATCTCGGTCATCGGTTTGCGGACCTTGGCGGCAATATCTTCTGGGAAGCGATAGCCATAGCTCTCGCCGCCGCCGAACAGCAGTCGGTTATCGGCGCTGAGACGGAAATAGTTCACCACAAACTTGGTGTCGGCGACCGCAACATCGCGGGTCAGAACGCGGGCAGCGTCTGCCCCCAACGGCTCGGTCGCCGCGATGAAGTTGTTGATCGGCATGACGCGTGAGGCGACTTTGCCATTCAAGTCGCCGAGGTACCCATTACAGGCCAGTATCACATGGTCTGCGGTTACGTTCCCTTGTGCAGTGCGCACGATGGCGGGACGAGTTTCGTCAACGCCCGTAACCTCGGTGCTTTCAAAGATGCGAACACCGGCTTTCGCCGCTGCCTGTGCCAGCCCCAGTGCGAAGTTCAGTGGATGCAGATGCGCGGCACCCATGTCCAAATAGCCGCCGCGATAGGCCGGCGAAGGACACAGCGCGTGGCCTGCGCCTTCGTCCAGTAACTCCATCTGGTCATAGCCGTATCGGTTAGACAGATGCGCCGCGTGATCGTGCAACTCTTGCTGTTCGCCAGAACTGAGACCCAAGACCGCCACACCGGGTTTCAGGTCGCAATCGATCTGATGCTTGGCGATCAGCGATTTGACCAGATCCTTGGCATCCTCGGCCAAATCCCAGAGCTTCGCCGCGTCGTCATCACCAACCAATCGCTCAAGGTCTTCCTGATCCATCCGTTGCGCGCTGCCCAGCTGACCGCCATTGCGGCCCGACGCGCCGAACCCAACGCGGTGCGCCTCAAGCAGCACAACATCGAACCCGGCCTCGGCCAGGTGTAGTGCGGCGGACAAGCCGGTATAGCCGCCTCCGACCACGCAAACGTCAGCTTTTCCATCCCCAGAAAGTGCGGGAAATCGATCCAGAGAATTGGCCATTGCAGCGTACCAACTGGCCGGATACTCGGCCTTGAGGTCATTGGCATAGAGCAGGTTCATCGCGCGTATCAGACGTTCATCAGCAGATGTTCACGCTCCCATGGAGAGATGACTTGCAGGAACTCTTCGTACTCTGCGCGTTTAACGATGCCATAGACGCGGGCAAATTCGGGGCCGAGGACTTCGTGCAGCGCGGTGGCTTCGTCGAACAGGTCCAGCGCGTTGCCCATGACCTGAGGGATATCGCCGTCGCCTTCATAGGCGTCGCCATAGAACTGACGGCGCGGGCGTTCCTGCTGGATCAGACCCAGATAACCGCAGGCCAACGACAGAGCGATGCCCAGATAAGGATTGCAGTCCATCCCGGCGATGCGGTTTTCGACCCTTCGAGCCTCAGGACCGGACAGAGGCACACGAATACCGGTGGTGCGGTTGTCGCGTGCCCATTCCAGATTGATCGGGGCGGCGTGATCTTTCACGTAGCGGCGGTAGGAGTTCACATAGGGTGCCATCACCGCCAGTCCGGCGGGCAGGTGGTTTTGCAGCCCGGCGATGAAGTGATAGAACGCGTCTGTCTCACCGCCTTGCGGGCCTGAGAAAATGTTCTGGCCCGTCTCGATATCGATGATTGAGTGATGGATGTGCATGGCCGAGCCGGGCTCATCCTCGATCGGCTTTGCCATGAATGTGGCAAAGCAGTTGTGGCGCAGGGCGGCTTCGCGGATCAGGCGTTTGAAATAGAACACTTCGTCGGCCAGCTTGACCGGGTTGCCGTGGCGCAGGTTGATCTCTAACTGGCCCGCGCCGCCTTCCTGCGTGATGCCGTCGATTTCAAACCCCTGGTGTTCTGCGAAATCATAGATGTCGTCGATCACCGGGCCGAATTCATCCACCGCCGTCATCGAATAGGCCTGACGTGCGGCTGCCGGACGACCCGAGCGGCCCATCATTGGCTTGATCCCTTGGGCCGGGTCCACGTTTGGGGCGACCAGAAAGAACTCCATCTCGGGCGCAACGACCGGCTTCCAACCCTTGTCGTGATACAGTTGCACCACACGTTTCAACACGTTGCGGGGGCTGAACGGGATCGGGTTGTCGTCCCGGTCATATGCGTCGTGGATCACCTGCAGCGTCCAGTCGCCGGTCCATGGCGCGGCAGAGGCGGTTGTGAAATCCGGTTTGAGGATCATGTCCCGTTCGATGAACCCGTCTTCACCTGCGGCCTCGCCCCAGTCACCAGTGATGGTCTGGTAAAAGATGCTGTCGGGCAGGTGGAAATAGGACTGCTTGGCAAATTTCGACGCAGGCACCGCCTTGCCTCGGGCAATTCCGGGCAGGTCCGAGATGATGCACTCGACCTCATCCAGTCGCTGGCCTTCGATATAGGTCCGGGCTGCCTGTGGCAGCTGATCTTTCCAGTCGGCCATCAGGCCCTCTCTTTCTTCAGAAATTCTGCCATGTGCTGCGCGATCTTTGGATTGTCATCCTTGGCGGGCAGGCGATTGGCGGCCGCTTGCATCAGGTCATCAGGCACAACGCCTTTGCCGCGGGTTTCCATCAAGCCCTTGATAAAGCCGTCACCGTATTCCGGATGTGCCTGAACAGTCCAGATCGTGTCGCCATAGGCGACCATGGCGTTGCGGCAGAAAGCATTCGAGCCGGTCACCTTGGCCCCTTCGGGCAATTCGACAACCTGATCCTGATGCCAAGCGTTCAGAGTCACTGTCTGGTCGTCAAAGTCATAGTCTGTCCGCCCGACGGCCCAGCCGCCCGAGAACTTTTCGACTTTGCCGCCAAGAGCCTGCGCGATGATCTGGTGGCCGAAACAGACGCCGATCAAGGGTTGGCCGTTCGTCCAGATTTCGCGGATAAGGTCTTCCAGCGGTGGAATCCACGCGTGGTCTTCATATGCCCCGTGGCGCGAGCCGGTGATGACCCAACCATCGGCCTTATCCGCGCTGTCGGGGAACTGATTGTCGACGACCGCATAGCTTTCGAACTCAAAGCCGTTTCCATCCAGCAGAGTTCTAAACATCGCGTCATATGCGCCAAATTGTTCGCGCAATTCGTCAGGCGGGTGGCCAGTTACCAAGATGCCGATTTTCATGGGTCACCAAATTTGATCAAATTTATTTTAGCCCACCGAATTCAAGCGGGCAAGGGGGTCACACCGCTTCGAGATAGCTGAGCCAGTGTTCCTCGGGCGGACGCTCATCAAAGCGCCGGATTTCCTGCCGCTTGGTCATCGCGAAAAAGCGGATCAGATCGGCGGGAAAGATGCGCGCGACCAGTGGGTCGGTTTCAAAGGCGGCAATCGCCGACGCCCAGTCGGCTGCCAGTTGAGGCAGGCCGTCGATTTCGTAAGCGTTGCCCGAGATCGGGACGGGCGGTTCGGTCTCGTCCTCGACCCCGTTCATCGCCGCGCCTAGTACGGCCGCCAGCATCAGATAGGGGTTGATGTCACCTCCCGCAACGCGGTGTTCGATCCGGCGCGCGGCGGACGCACCTCCGGGAATGCGCAGGGCAGCGGTCCGGTTTTCATAGGCCCAGCTTGCGCCGGTTGGGGCGTGCGCGCCGGGCACGAGCCGCGTGTAGGAATTGCCGTGCGGCGCAAAGACCAGCGTGCAGCCCGGCATCGCGGCCAGACATCCGGCGACGGCCCAACGCAGCAGATCGGTGCCTTCAGGCCCGCCGTTGTCGAATACGTTTCGGCCCTGATCGTCCACGACCGAGAAGTGCACATGCATCCCGTTGCCGGCATCACCGGCATAAGGCTTGGACATGAAGGTGGCTGTAAACCCATGTTTGCGGGCAAGACCGCGCGTCAACGTTTTGAAAAGCCACGTATCATCAGCGCAGCGCATTGCGCCCTGATGGTTCAGGTTGATCTCGAACTGGCCGATGCCGCTTTCCGAGATTGCCGTCTGTGCGGGAATGCCCATCGCAGCGCAGCCGTCATAAAGCTCGGTAAAGAAGGCGTCGAACGCGTCCATTTCGGCCATGGACAGGACCGATTCATCCGCCAACCTGCGCCCGGTCACCGGGTTGATCGGAGGCTGCGGTTGCGCGCCCGACGCATCAAGCAGGGTGAATTCCAGCTCGGTCGCCGCGATGACGGACCAGCCGCGCTGGGCGTACCGCTCCAGCACTTTGGCGAGAGCGTGTCGTGGGTCGCCTGCAAAGGGCGCACCCGCGTCATCGTACAGGCACATCGGAACCAGCGCCGTGTCCGCCGCCAACCACGGCATCGGCACCGGCCCACGCTCTGTCGGCAGCAGCATTCCATCCGCATCACCGGATTCGAAGACCAGAGGGCTGCCGTCAATATCTGCGCCCCACAGGTCCACGTTCAGAGCGGAAAAGGGCATCCGCACCGTTCCTTTGGCCAGCTTGTCAGCATAAGAGGGCGGCACACGCTTGCCACGCATCTGGCCGTTAAGGTCACAAGCAGCGACACGAAAACTGTGCAGAACGCTCAGGTCCATCTGGGGCTCCATCACTTGGGATGTTCGAGATGTAATTGAGACCGGGCGCTTTGTCATCAAATTTGATCAAATTTTTTTGTGAGTTGAGCTTTCGGTGTTTAGCGTCAAAGGGGGGCAATCCCGAATTCGCCCCTTTGTGCCAAAGCGTTTGGCGCGCGCGGCTGAAATAGTGGGCCTCGCCGGTCACAAGTTCCTAGAAGCCTTCTGACCGTCTCTTCGCTTTGTGGAAGGGGATATTCCGCAACTACGAGGTCCCGGCTTTCGAGAGCGTTCTGAGTTGTCGTAAGTTGGCGGGCATTCTGAGCGGTAGTGATCGCGACATGGCGCTGTGTGCTGTCGTTGAGTTTGGTCATGGAATTCATCCCATCTTGGTTTCGGTGATGGGGAAGTCGGTTCGAACACCCAAGAACATTCAGGGTTTGATAGCCGATTTCCGCTGTGCAGGGGAAAGAAGGGAAAGGTGGCGGCGGCTCAGTAACCAGCAGCATTCGGGCTGCTGTTTGTGTTCTCTGGATGTGCTACACCGTAGCACGCTCGAATCGAAAACCCCCGGAAAAACCACGAAACCCAAGGAAATCGTGCTACACGGATTTTGGAAGCGCATGGAGTTAACGATTTGAAAAATAACGCACAAAAAGCGGCGCGTTTAAGCGTGGCACCGATGATGGATTGGACCGATCGGCACTGTCGCTACGTGCACCGGCTCCTGAGCGGGCAGACGTTGCTTTACACCGAAATGGTGACTGCGCCGGCGTTGGTGCGGGGTGGGGCGATGCATCTGTTGGACTATAGCCCGCAAGAGCACCCTATTGCACTGCAGCTTGGCGGTTCTGATCCGGAAGAGCTGGCGCAGGCGGCGGGGTTCGGGGCAGATGCGGGCTATGATGAGATCAACCTGAATTGCGGTTGCCCCTCGGATCGAGTGCAATCCGGCACGTTCGGGGCGGTGCTGATGAAAGACCCTGGCCGAGTTGCCGAATGTGTTGCGGCCATGCGTGAGGCGGTTGGTGCCGAAGTGACGGTGAAGTGCCGCATTGGCGTTGATGAACAAGACCCAGAGGAGGTACTGCCTGCGTTTCTGGAGCAGATCCGCGCTGCGGGGTGTGAGCGGGTGACAATCCATGCGCGCAAGGCCTGGCTGCAGGGTCTCAGCCCGAAAGAGAACCGGGATATTCCGCCTCTGGACTATGATCTGGTGCACCGAATGAAGGCTGCGTTTCCGGAAATGCATATCTCGATCAACGGTGGCATTGCGTCGTTGGATCAGGCGCGCGCGCATCTCGACGCTGGGTTGGACGGCGTCATGATCGGCCGTGCGGCTTATCACCAGCCGACCGATATTCTGGCCGAGGCTGATCCGCTGATCTACGGAACAGGGCAGGCGACGGACCCGATTGAAGTTGTTCACAAAATGGTGCCCTATGTCGAACGTCACCTTGCCCAAGGGGGGCGATTGCACCAGATCACCCGCCATATGCTGGGCCTGTTCGCCGGGCGTCCCGGTGCGCGGGCTTGGAGGAGGGCCCTGTCCGAAGGCGCAGTGCATGAGGGCGCGGGCCCCGAGGTGATGCTGCAGGCGCTGGAGCGCGTGGCGCATCTGGTCGAGGTCTGAAAGAAGATCGGTAAGGGGGGAAGATGCCCGAGACGATGTTGCTGGCCCAGATGCTGGGCCTTTTGCTTGTGATCGGGGCGCTGGCCGGTGTGCTGGCAGGATTGCTGGGCGTTGGTGGGGGCATCGTATTGGTGCCCGCGTTTTTTTATGCGTTTCAGACGCTCGGATATGGCGGTCCGCAACTGATGCAGTTGTGTCTGGCAACCTCTTTGGCAACAATCATCGTGACCTCGATGCGATCGGTGCTGGCGCATAACAAGAAGGGCGCCGTGGATTGGGATATCCTGCGTGGCTGGGGGCCGGGGATCGCCGTGGGCGCAATTGTGGGCGTGCTGGCGGCCTCAGCGCTGAAAACCGAGGCGTTGCAGGCGCTGTTCGGTCTGCTGGGGATGGTCATCGGAGCATATCTTGGGCTGGGCAAGTCCGAATGGCGGCTGGGCGATGCCATGCCGAAGGGCATCCGCCGCGCGGTTCTGTCTCCATCCGTGGGGTTTCTTTCGGTGCTTATGGGGATCGGAGGCGGCAGTTTCGGTGTGCCGCTGATGAGTCTGTTCAACACACCCATTCACCGCGCCGTAGCTACGGCAGCCGGGTTTGGTGTGATCATTGCTGTTCCGTCTGTTCTGGGCTTTCTGTTTCTGGACATAGCGCCGGAACACCGCCCACCGCTCACGATCGGGGCAGTCAATCTGGTCGCCTTTGCCATCGTCGTTGCTATGACAATGATCACCGCGCCTTGGGGCGTGAAGCTGGCGCACGCCATGGATCCTAAACCGCTCAAGCGCGTCTTTGCGGTGTTCCTGACATTGGTCGCGTTAAACATGCTGCGTAAAGCACTGGGGCTGTGAGCAATTTTCACAACATAGGCTGGATCAGGTTCCCATATGATCCGCTGCTGGCAGATTGGGTGGGGCACGCCTTGCCCGCGGCACGGGCGTCGGTCGCAGACCCGGTGCATGCAGACTGGCTGGACTGCGAAGGCACGTGGTTCATCGGAGTGGACGCTTTGGACAATGACCCGCAAGGGCGGGTCGGGCAGTCAGGTGCGCTGTCTGGGCAGGCCATGGATTTCGCCACCCAACAATACGGAGAGCTACCGCTGCACAAGGGGCAGGTCTCGGTCATCTACCCCGGTTATCCGCAGCCACGACGGGGCGAAGGCGACAGTGCTGTGCGGTATCGGTTGAAACGGGATGCGGCGCATGTGGACGGGTTGCGACCGACGGGGCCGGATAGGCGGCGGCGGGTGGATGAACCTCATGCCTGGATACTGGGTATTCCGTTGACCGAGGCCAGCGCGGATGCCGCCCCGATGGTGCTATGGGAAGGTAGCCACAAAATCCTGCGCGCCGCGTTCGAACGCGCGATGGAGGGTCATCCTCGCGATGCCCTGCATCAGGTCGACGTGACGGATATTTATCAGGCCGCCCGACGCGAGGTGTTCGACACTTGCCCGCGCATCGAACTGCCCGCCAAACCGGGCGAGGCTTATCTACTGCATCGCCACTGCCTGCATGGGGTCGCGCCTTGGGGCGCCAATGCCTCTGCCGGGCCGGATGGACGGATGATCGCCTATTTCCGCCCCGAATGCGCTGGGGGAGTAGCCGAATGGATCGAAACCGCCTAACGTCCTGTCCTTATTAAGGTTTGGAGGTTTTGTCTGATGATTACTGTCCACAGGAATTCCGACGGTGCGCTGCTCGAAGTCGAACTGTCAGGCGAGGTGACCAGCAAGGACTACAGCGAAGTTCTGGTCCCGGCGATCGAGGTCGCACTGACCGAGCATGACACGGTGCGCCTGCTTGCGGTCGTTCAGCCAGAGTTCAAGGGCTACGATCTGGGTGCGGCATGGGCAGACACCAAGCTGGGCCTCAGCCATTGGCGCGGGTTCGACCGGATTGCCGTGGTTGCGGATCAGGGCTGGGTGCAGACCGGTATCCGTCTGGCCTCTCCGATTCTGCCATGTCCGGTGCAGGTTTTCGAACTCTCCGAACTGGAGGCTGCGCGGCGCTGGATGCGTGAATCTCTGGGCGCCATCCATGTAATCGATCTGGGCAGTCCCTGCGTTCAGGTCAGCCTGCTGGGCAAACTAGACCCCGAGGAATATGCGCGGGCCGAGGTGGAGCTGGACAATCTTCTGGTAGGCAAAAGCGGGTTTCGACTGTTGGTCGATCTGCGCGAATTTGATGGCTGGCAGGGGCTTACGGCGTTGGCCTCGCATTTCCAGTTGGTGCGCAAACACGCCGGGTTGCTGAACCGTGCGGCCATCGTGGGGGACAAAACCTGGCAGCATATCGCGCAAAAAGCGGCCAGTCATATACTGGGAACGCGCACCCAGTTCTTTCCTTCAGAGGACTTCGAAAATGCCAAGGCGTGGCTTGCAGCTGGTTAAAAACTGTAAGCCTTCAAAGTTGACGCAACGTAATAAAATGTAAAATTCTGGTTTTTCTTGATTGCTGGGTCAAGGAATTTACACGGGTCTTATTCTTCTGTCGTACCACTGCGGGAGAATACATATTCTGAAGCGCGCCGCTGTGGACTGCCACTCACTCACCACACGAGTCCGAACTTGACCCCCTCGAAGTTCACACCAGCCTGCAGCGGCGCAGGTTCAGTCCAAACTGATTATCCAGAAACAGGTTATGTGTTGTTCACACGCGCGGAACGACCACCGCGGCGCTTGGCCAGACGCGGCTTGCGCGAGGGCAATTCGTCCATGATCCCGGCACGTTCGGTGCTGTCCATTTTGGACCAGCGTGTGATCTCGTCAATCGTGCGATAGCAGCCGGTACAGATGCGTTCCGTCGGATGCACGACACAGATCTGGACGCACGGGCTTTCGACCTCGTTCCTTTTCCAAACCATGTTTGTCATCGGCGTACTCCGTCCGTTACAGAAAGCGCAGCCTGTCCAGCGCTCCTTGCAGAATATAGCCTGCAGCGACGTGATCGATAACCTCTCCGCGACGTTTTCGTGTCGTATCCGCCTCTAAAAGCGCCTTTTCGGCCGCAACGGTGCTGAGTCGCTCGTCCCAGAAGCCAATCGAAACCTCGGTCAGACGGGACAGGTTGCGGGCAAAGGCGCGGGTCGATTGACAGCGGGGCCCTTCGGTTCCGTCCATGTTTTTCGGTAGGCCTAGGATAATGCCGCCAATCTCGCGGTCGGCGATGATCTCAAGCAGGCGGGCGGAATCCAGCGTGAATTTCTTGCGCCGAACGGTTTCCAGTGGGCTGGCCACGCCGCGCATTCGGTCCGAGACGGCCACACCAATGGTCTTTTCCCCCAAATCCAGCCCCATCAGCGCGGTCATCGGCGGCAACGCGGCTGCAAACTCTTCAAACGCGTCGTGGATCATTGGGCGATCCCGGCCTGCAATGCGGCGGCGTCGATCAGTTCAATAGCCTCGGCATTACCTGCAAAGACTTCCATCGCCTCGTTTTTGATATCGATTGCGCGTTGACCCTCGCCCAGAACGCCAAGGGCTGCAATCAGGCGGGCCCATTCCTCGGGAGAGCCGCCTTCGCTGGCAAGACGTTCAGACAGTTGGTTGACCATGCCCTTGATCATCTCTTGCCGCTCTTCCGGGGTCAGCGCGGCGGCGGCGGCGACGTCATCCTGACTGGGGCCGGTAGCAGAGGGGGCGGGAATGTCCGGAGCGTTGAAGACGCCCGCACGGAAGGCCAGCTCGTCCAGCTGCGCGAGAATGGCATCAGCCCACGGTGCCCCCGCCGGAGCATCGCGCAGGGCATCGATCCAGATGCGGTAACCGACATCGGGGCGCCCGATCTGAACCATCATCTGACCCAGATAGTATTGTGCCGGACCGTGGCGCGGGTCGCGCTGCAAGGCTTGTTTCAGCGCGTCTTCCGCCTCGGGCGAGACATAGCCGCCTGCAGACAGGATCAGCATCTCGGCCAGATGTGAATAGGCGTCGGCCGGGGCTGCATCGCCAGACAATTCGATTACGCGTTGTTGGGCCTTGTATGCAGCCGGGAAATTGCCCGCGTTGGCCTCGTGCTGCGCCAGCAGTATATGGCCCTGTAGATCATTGGGGCGCGCTGCAACAGTGTCGCGCAATTGCGCCAAAAGGTTGGCATAACTCTCATCCAGCTGCGGCAGCTCGGAGAGTTGCGCGGCGGCTTCGGCCTCGGCCTGGCTGGGACGTTCAGCGCGCAGGGCCTCTGCCTGCTCCTTGCGCTTCGACAGAGGTTGATCCGGAAGCCCGGCGGCCCCCATCTGGCGGTACATTTCGGCACCGCCTCCAACTACGACAGCAGCTATAACAGCAAAGGCGGCAAGGGTGGCCCACGTCGGCGCCCCAGCCTGTTTCGTCCCCGCCTGCATCTGAGCGTCGGCGGCCAGAATGCGACGTGAGATTTCCGTGCGAACCCGGTCGGCGTCAGCTTCGCCGATTACACCCCGCGCCAAATCCTTATCGACGCCGGCCAACTGCTCGCGGTAGACGCGCAGGTCATAGGCAGCGGCAGGTTCGCGTGTTTGGCGCCCGCGCAGCAAAGAAAGACCCAGGATCAGCGCCGTCAGCGCCGCGGTTAGGATTGTGACGACCAGGAACGACATGGCTACTCCGATATGGCTGCCCTGACTTAGACCTCTCGGCGGGGTGAAAAAAGGGGCAAATGGCCGCGCGTGGACGTCATGTCGCAATAATCGGGCGGATGTCGCAATAGTTCGATATTGTGGCGTTGTGTGGCAGGGCTAAACTGTCCGCACACGGCATACCTGCGCCAATCACCGAACCGGATGGATTCGCTCATGAAACACTACTCAGCCTTTGCTGTGGCGCGGGAGGCCCTGCGCTATCACACCGGGTGGGAGCGCGCGTGGCGCTCGCCCGAACCCAAGAAACGCTATGACGTCATCATCATTGGCGCTGGCGGACATGGTCTGGCGACCGCCTATTACCTTGGCAAGAACTACGGCATCCAGAACGTCGCCGTCATCGAAAAAGGCTGGCTGGGCGGTGGTAACACCGGCCGGAACACGACCATCATCCGGTCGAACTACCTGCAGGACCCTTCGGCGGCGCTGTACGAAAAGGCGCGCGGCTTGTATGAGGATCTGAGCCAGGATCTGAACTACAACGTCATGTTCAGCCCGCGCGGCGTCATGATGCTGGCCCAGACTCAGCACGAAATTCGCGGCTATCAGCGCACGGCGCACGCCAACGCCCTGCAAGGCGTGAAGACCGAGTGGATTGGCCCAGAGCGCGTGAAGCAGCTGGTGCCGATCATCAACATCGACGGCCCGCGCTATCCGGTTCTGGGGGCGCTGTGGCAGGAACGCGGCGGCACGGCCCGTCACGACGCCGTGGCCTGGGGCTATGCGCGTGCCTGTTCCGCGATGGGTATGGACATCATCCAGCAGTGCGAAGTAACCGGCGTGCGCTCGGACAGCGGTCGCGTTGTCGGCGTGGACACCACCAAAGGTGCCATCGACTGTGACAAGCTGGGCATCGTGGTCGCGGGCCATTCGGGTCAGCTGGCCGAGATGGCGGGCTTCCGTCTGCCGCTTGAGGCCATTGCGCTGCAGGCGCTGGTGTCCGAGCCGATCAAACCTTGCATGGACGTGGTCGTAATGGCCAACACCGTGCACGGCTACATGTCGCAGTCCGACAAGGGTGAGATGGTCATCGGCGGCGGTACCGACGCCTACAACAACTTCACCCAGCGCGGCTCGTTCCACCATATCGAGGAAACGGTGCGCGCGCTGGTCGAGACTTTCCCGATGATCTCGCGCCTGAAGATGCTGCGTCAGTGGGGCGGCATCGTGGACATGACCGGCGACCGCTCGCCCATCCTGTCGACGACACCTCTGGGCAACTGCTTCATCAACTGCGGCTGGGGTACCGGTGGCTTCAAGGCGATCCCGGGGTCCGGTTGGGGTATGGCACAGCTGATGGCAACCGGCCATTCGCCGCTGACCGAAGCCTTCACGCTGGACCGCTTCAAAGAGGGCCGCTTCATCGACGAAAGCGTCGCCGCCGGGGTGGCTCACTAAGGGCTTTGCCCGAGGTGACCAGCTAACAGAATTCAGGTCGGCCCACGTGCCGACCGACCGCCAAAAAGGATGACCATATGCTGATCCTGAATTGCCCATATTGCGGCGTCGATGCCGAAGAAACCGAACTGGCCGCTGGTGGCGAGGCGCATCTGAAGCGTTTCGGACCGGGCTCGTCGGATGACGATTTCCACGACTATCTGTTCATGCGTGAGAACCCCAAAGGTGTTCACTTTGAACGCTGGCGCCATGTGAATGGCTGCGGCAAGTGGTTCCATGCCGCCCGCTGCACGAGCACGCTGGAAGTGTTCGGCACGTACTCGGCCCAGACCACCGAACCGCCACAAGAGATCAAGGACGCCATCACCGCCAAACGTCCGGGATGGACTTGGAGAGAGTTCTCCTAATGCTTCATCTTTTCAAAAATACTCCCGCCGGAGGCTCTGACGTCTCCACCTGCGAAAGGTCCGCAAAATGAGCACCCGTCTCGCAAAACAGGGCCGGCTGATTAACCGGTCGAAACAGGTCACCTTTACCTTCAACGGCACCTCGATGCAGGGCTACGAGGGCGACACGCTCGCCTCGGCCCTGTTGGCCAATGATCAGATGATGGTGGGCCGGTCGTTCAAATACCACCGTCCGCGCGGTGTCGTCGCCAGCGGCGCTGAAGAGCCGAACGCTCTGGTCGGTCTGGGGCAGGGCAACCGGTTCGAACCGAACCAGCGCACCACTACGACCGAGCTGTTCAACGGCCTCACCGCGATTTCGCAGAACCACTGGCCGAACCTCGAGTTTGACATCGGCGCGGTGAATACTGCGTTTGCGCGTTTCCTGCCGGCCGGGTTCTACTACAAGACGTTCATCCATCCGAAACCGTTCTGGAAACACGTCTACGAGCCGTTCATCCGCCAGTCTGCCGGTCTGGGCAAAGCGCCCGACAAGGACAGCCGCGACGCCGACACCTATGAACACTTCTACCACTTCACCGACGTACTGGTGATCGGTGGCGGTGTGGCTGGTCTGCAAGCCGCGAAAGCTGCCGCGCAGTCCGGTGCCAAGGTCATGCTGATTGAGCAGACCGCGCATTGGGGCGGTCGCGCTCCGGTTGACGGCGGCACCGTCGATGGTGAGCCTGTGGATAAGTTCGTGGAACAATTGGTTTCCGAACTCGAAACAATGGACAACGTTACCCTGCGCAATCGCTGCATGGGTGCGGGCGTCTATGACCACGGTTACGTTCTGGGGTATGAGCGTCTGACCGACCACACTCCGGGCGTGCAAGGGCCGCGCCATCGTCTGTGGCGCATTCGCGCGAAACAGGTCGTGACCGCCACCGGCGCAATCGAGCGTCCGCTGTCTTTTGCGGGCAACGATGTGCCCGGCGTAATGCTGGCCGCAGCTATGCGTGATTACGTGGTGAACTGGGGCGTGACCCCCGGCGAGCGTGTGATCGTCGCCACAAACAACGACGACGCCTACCGCACTGCGATCATCTTGAAACAGGCGGGTGTGGACGTTCTGCGTATCGTCGATGCGCGTACTGCAGCTGGTCCTCTGGCCGAAGAGGCGCGCCAGCTTGGTATTCAGGTCGACCCTGGCAAAGCGATTGCCAAAGTTAAGGGCGGCAAGCGCGTCAAGAAAGTTGCGCTGTGCAATCAAGAAGGCATCGGTGGCGCTCGCGAAGAAGTTGAGTGCGACGCGGTTGCCATGTCAGGCGGCTGGTCTCCGGTCGTGCACATGTGGTCGCATTGCGGCGGCAAGCTGATCTGGGATGAGGCAAACGCCCATTTCCGCCCCGATCCCGAACGTCCGCCGTTGGGCGCAAATGGCGAAGGCTTTGTGGTTGCCGCTGGTTCGGCCAATGGTCCGTTGGCTCTGGGCGATGTACTGTCAGACGCACAGACCGCTGGCGAAGCTGCCGCCAATGGCGCGGGCTTCAAACCCAAGACGGCTGATGCTCCGAATGGGGAAACCACGGCTGAGGCGGCGATGGAGCCGGTCTGGCTGATGCCCTCGAATGCCGAAATCGGGCTGCGCATGAAGTCTTGGTTGGATTTCCAAAACGACGTCAAAGTGTCCGACGTTCAATTGGCTGCGCGGGAAGGCTATGAAAGCGTCGAGCACACCAAGCGTTACACCACGCTGGGTATGGCGACCGATCAGGGTAAGTTAAGTAATATCAACGGTTTGGCAATACTTGCTGATGCATTGGATGCGGAGATTCCCAAGGTTGGTACGACTACTTTCCGTCCGCCTTACACGCCCATCTCGCTGGCATCGATCGGTGGCGAAGCCCGTGGTGAGGTGTTCCAGCCGATCCGCCGCACGCCGATGCATGACTGGCATGACGAAAACGGCGCCGATTGGGAGCCGGTCGGCCACTGGCGCCGGACCTATGCTTATGTCCGTCCCGGTGAATCCGTGCATGACGCTGTGAACCGCGAGGTGAAAAATACCCGCGAAAACCTCGGCCTGCTGGATGCCTCGACGCTGGGCAAGCTGATCGTCAAAGGCCCGGATGCAGGCAAGTTCCTGGACATGCTGTACACCAACATGATGTCCACGCTGAAGGTCGGTAAATGCCGCTATGGCCTGATGTGCTCGGAAAACGGCTTCCTGATCGATGACGGTGTTGTTGCACGTATCGACGAGGACACCTGGCTGTGCCACACAACCACAGGCGGAGCCGAACGCATCCATGCTCATATGGAAGAGTGGCTGCAGACCGAGTGGTGGGACTGGAAAGTCTACGTTGCCAACGTGACCGAGCAATACGCGCAGGTCGCCGTGGTTGGCCCCAACGCCCGCAAGGTGCTGGAGAAGCTGAACACGCAGGCCGGTGGCGGCATGGATCTGTCGAAAGATGCGCTGCCCTTTATGGAATGGCGCGACGGCAAGATCGGTGAGTTCGATGCGCGGGCCTACCGCATCTCGTTCTCGGGTGAGCTGTCCTATGAAATCGCGGTTCCCGCGTCTCAGGGTCAGGCCTTCTGGAACGCTCTGATGGAAGCAGGCAAAGAATTCGGCGTGATGCCATACGGCACCGAATGTCTGCACATCCTTCGGGCCGAAAAGGGCTTTATCATGATCGGGGACGAGACCGACGGCACCGTGATCCCGCAGGATCTGGGGCTGCATTGGGCGCTCTCGAAAAAGAAAGAGGACTACCTCGGCAATCGCGCCCATACGCGTACCCATATGGCCGATCCGGAACGCTGGAAACTGGTGGGTCTCGAGACTGTGGATGGTTCCGTCATTCCCGACGGCGCTTACGCAGTAGGCGAGGGCGTCAACGCCAACGGTCAGCGCAACATGATCGGGCGGGTGACCTCGACCTACTATTCGGCCAACCTGGGCAAAGGCATCGCCATGGGCCTGATCAAGCACGGTCCCGATCGCATGGGCGAGATCGTCGACTTCCCAGGCACCGACGGTAAAATCTACAAAGCCAAGATCGTGGACCCGATCTTCTTCGATAAAGACGGGGAGAAGCAGAATGTCTGAACCTATCAGCGCACTGAACCACGCCAGCTATGACGGCATCGCAAAGGTCGAGGAATGCGGCCTGCAGGGAATGATCACCCTGCGCGGCGACCTGTCCGACAAGGTGTTGGCCAAGGCCGTTAAGGACGCCACTGGGCAGAAAATGCCCGGTCAGCGCGAAGCACTGGTCAACGGTGATACCGGCGTCTGCTGGATGTCCACTGACGAACTGCTGCTGTTGGTGCCTTACGCCGAGGTCGAGGCCAAGCTGGCCGCGATGAACAACGCGCTCAGCGGTACGCATGCACTGGCCGTCAACGTTTCGGACGCGCGTGCCGTGTTCCGTATCTCGGGCGCAAGCGCGCGTGAGGTGATGGGCAAGCTGGCACCGGTTGACTTGTCGACCGAAGCGTTCCAGCCGGGCCAGATCCGCCGCTCGCGTCTGGCGCAGGTTGCGGGCGCGTTCTGGATGGACGATGCCGAAACCTTCCGCGTCGTCTGCTTCCGTTCAGCTGCGGACTATGCGTTCAAACTGTTGAAGGTTGCGGCGCAGCCCGGCAGTGAGGTCGGGGTCTACTAGTTGCGTTGAACAACAGGTTAATGGAGGCCCCGGTTTGAAAATCGGGGCTTCTTACGTCATTGAGGCACACAGGTTCCTACACCGTATGGTTCGTTAGCGAAGTCAGTGTGTACGAAAGTCATCCGAACTTTGACCGTGTTTTGGGAAGTGTTTAGGTTTGCCTGATACCGAACCCGCTGGCTTCCGCCCACAAAGGCCTTTTCGGTGATGTCCTAGGACATCCGAAACTGATTGCCCCGCTTCTTTTTGAAACGAACAGGCATCCAATCTTGGTATTGCGTGTCAGACATCGCGGTTCCTGCCGCTTCGTCTATCCGAAATGAATACTCAGGCGCAATCCAGCCGCCATCGTCTTGCTTGGTCATATTGCAGACATAGGTGACTGATTCCGCTGCGGCAGAATGTGCGCTAAGCAGGGTTAATACAGCGATAGTAAGGTATTTCATCTGTTCCATTTTTTTCTTGTGTGATGTTCGTACAAAAACAACCTGAACGTGAGTATTCAAGGCGAAAAACACGATTTGCGACACAAGCGACAGCAGTTGTTTAATTGTGCAGCAATACCGTTTGGTACTGCCCAAGAGCATCTGGTTCCAGTAGCTGCGCGACATCTAGAGAACGGGATTTTTCGTCCTTGATGTTAGGGTAGAAGTCCAGCAACCCCAGCAACACGGCTGTTCGTTTTAGCCTGTCCTGCTCGGGCAATAGGGGCGAGTGCAGCGACAGGTACAAGCTGGGGCGCTTTCGTTTCAACCAATCTATGAGGGTCGGCAAAACAAAATACTCTGCCCCTTCGATATCCATTTTCACCAGCGAAACACTGGACAAGTCGTTGACTGCTTCAAACTGATCCCAAGCGATGGTTAACGCGTCGCTGCCGTGCGTGCCGTCATGCAGCAGGGAACTGGTGGAGTCTCCTGGCTCTCCGCGAACCGAAGCCATGCGGGCCACGCCGAACTGGTCCGACAACGCAACGCCAAAGGCTGAGACATTGTGGATATCGTTCAGGTCCAGATTCCAAGCCAGATACCGGAAGGCGGTGGGGTCGGGTTCGAAACACCACACGCGACGGGCGCGGCGGGCTCCATATAGCACTGTAGGACCGATCCAGGCGCCGATATCCAGATAGTCGCTGTCCAGAGTGAGGTATTTGTCGAGCACGGCGAAGGTTTCGGGTTCCCACGCACCGGCGGAGGCTTTGCGCCAGAATTTCGAATGATAGGGATCAAGTCGAAACGGCTCTCCGTTCAGGTTTCCCGCATAGTATCCGCGGGCGCGGTAGAACATCTTGCGCGCCTGAGTCAGCATCGCGGGCCTCCGGGTTTTGTTATCTCTGCCCTTGACCTGAGGCGCTTGCCAAAGCATTTAACCCTTGGGAACCGCAACTTATATTTAACAGGGGGCCGAGATGGCTTTTGAACTTCCTGATCTTCCTTATGCACATGATGCGCTGGCAGCCAAGGGTATGTCCGCGGAAACATTGGAATATCACCACGACCTGCACCACAAGGCATATGTCGACAACGGCAACAAGCTGATCGCCGGAACCGAGTGGGACGGCAAGTCGCTGGAAGAGATCATCGTTGGCACCTATGACGCAAGCGCTGTGGCGCAGAACGGCATCTTCAACAACATCAGCCAGCTGTGGAATCACAACCAGTTCTGGGAAATGATGGGCCCCGGCGATAACGCCATGCCCGGTGAGCTGGAAAAGGCTCTGACCGAAAGCTTCGGCTCGGTTGACGAATTCAAATCGCAGTTCAGCGCTGCTGGTGCCGGTCAGTTCGGCTCGGGCTGGGCGTGGCTGGTCAAGAACGCGGACGGTTCGCTGGCCGTGACCAAGACCGAGAACGGTGTGAACCCGCTGTGCTTCGGCCAGACCGCGCTGCTGGGTTGTGACGTGTGGGAACACTCGTACTACATCGATTTCCGCAACAAGCGCCCGGCTTACCTGTCGAACTTCCTCGACAATCTGGTGAACTGGGAAAACGTTGCATCGCGGATGTAACACTTGACTCGACGAGGGTTTATCAAGGGCCTGCTGGCGACCACGCTGGCAGGCCTTTTTGTTGCCGCGTGGGGATTTTTTATCGAACCGGCCCTGCGATTGCGCGTGCGGAAGTGGCGGATCAGGCGCGCTGATTGGACAGCAAAGCCGCTACGGATCGCGGTTTTGGCCGACATGCATGTCGGTGAGCCTCATGTCGGGCTGGGGCGCATTCGGCGGGTGGTGCAGCGCACAAATGCTCTGTCTCCAGACTTGATCTTGTTGTTGGGGGACTTTGCCGCTGGGCACAAGATGGTTTCGCAGCCCGTTGAAATCACCAAACTTGCGCCAGTGTTGGCGAACTTGCAAGCCGAATACGGCGTCTATGCGGTATTGGGTAACCACGACTGGTGGGACGATTTGTCAGCGCAGAAGCGGGGAGGGGGTCCGAACCTCTATGCTGATGCTTTGCGACAGAACGGCATCCCTGTGCTTTCGAACGAGGCTATAAAATTGGACGGCCCCGGCATTTGGTTGGCCGGTCTGGAGGATCAATTGGCCATTGTCCAAGGGGGTGGGCGGTTCGGCGGGTTGGACGATTTACCGGGAACGCTGTCTCAGATCACTGATGACGCGCCGGTAGTGATGATGGCACATGAGCCCGACATTTTTCCCAAGGTCCCAGAGCGCGTAGCGCTGACCCTGTCCGGACATACGCATGGCGGTCAAGTGCGGCTGTTCGGCTGGTCTCCGATTGTGCCGTCACGGTTTGGCAATCGCTACGCTTATGGGCATGTGCGCGAAGGTGGGCGTGATCTGGTTGTCTCAGGTGGGATCGGGTGTTCGATCCTGCCGGTGCGCTTTGGCGTAACACCAGAAATCACGGTTATCGAGCTGTCTGCCTGACAGGAGAAAAGCCGCCGATGAAGAAAGTTTCATACTGAGACGGGATTGCACCCCGCCCCGAAATGCTTACCTAAGGTGAGGCGGAGGGAGAGAACCGCTAACCATTTGAAACAAATCAGGCAACGCACCGGAATACTCTGGCCGCGTCAGGGTGGAGTATTGCCTGATAGTAGAGGGATGGCCGTTCCGGCCATTACAGGAGAGAGCAATATGGTCGCACTTGAGCAGGGAACTTGGGTTGTCATTGCCGATGGGGAAAAGGCGTTGTTTGTCGAGAACATCACCGATGCCGAAGACCCCAATCTGGTCGTTGTCTCGGTTGAGGAACAGGACGCGTTCGCTGGCCCGTCTGACCGGGCAGGGCGGCGTTTCGATGGCGGACCGAACCAGAAATCGGCGGTTGAGGAGCCGAACTGGAAAACCCATGCGAAGTCCCTGTTTGTGCGAGACGTTGCCAACCTGCTGAACCGCAAGGGATTGAAGGGCGCGTTCAACCGTCTGGTTCTGGTCGCCAGCCCGCACGTGCTGGGTTTGCTGCGCCGACGCCTGCACAGCGAAGTTCTGGCCAAGGTGGTGGCCGAGGTCGACAAGACCCTGACCAACCATCCTATTCACAAGGTTGAAAAGCTGTTGACCAGTCGTCTGAACCCTGCGGCGCAGGCGGTGTAGCTTTGGACGGGCGGTCTTGGGCCGCCCTTCCGCTTGTCAGGTCAGGAAACCGCGCAGGGTGGACATTGCCTCTGCCGGGTCATTGACCCAAGTGATGAAATCCGCCAGCGACCCGTCAGCAAATTCCTGTCCGATGACTTGTTGCAACAGATCGTGAAGCGCATCCCAGTAACCATCTACATTCATCACCAGAATGGGCTTTTCGTGCAGGCCCAACTGACGCCATGTCAGGGCCTCGAACAGCTCGTCCAACGACCCGGGACCGCCGGGTAGAACCACGACAGCATCCGCATTCATGATCATGACCTTTTTCCGCTCGTGCATCGTTTCAGTGATCACGAAACGGGTTAGATCGGTCTTGCCAACCTCACGCCGCAGCAGGTGAACCGGAATCACGCCGAACGTGTCGCCTCCGGCCGCTTGTGCCGCGCGGGCGACCTCACCCATCAGGCCAACGTCTCCGGCCCCGTAAACCAGCCGCCAGCCTTCCTGCGCCAGCAGGGTGCCGAAGGTTTTGGCGGCTTCGGAATAGGCGGAATTTGCGCCGTTACGTGACCCGCAATACACACAAACAGATTTCTGAGTCATCAAGAACGCTCTCCGGGGTTGTGCCAGGGGTTTTGACCCCTGATAGCGGTATTGGTAGATTGGCTCAACCGTCAGTCAGAAGGTGTTTTAGTCAAGGCACTTGCACTGCGGAGTGAAAGGAAAAAAATGAACGCCGAGTCGGGAATCGGAAGCTCTGGTGGTGTCGTTTGGGGGGCGATCGCCGGTATCGTGGTTGTGATCGGAGCGGGCGGGCTCTTGCTGTCCGGTATGCGTGACGACGCGCCCGAAGAGTTGGCGCCGCAAGAAGAGGTTGCAGTTCTAACCACGGAAGAAAGCACTCTGGGTGAACCTGTTGAACAGGAACCCGAGGCTGAGACATCCGTAGCTAAGGAAGAAATCACGGAAGAGGCCGCTTCACAGGTCTCACCCTCTCTGGACCAGATTTTTGTCGAGCCGGACGGCAATGCGGTATTGTCCGGTACGGCCGAACCCGGCACCGAGTTAAACGTGTTGCTGGACGGTGAGCCAGTCCATAGCTTTACGGTCGATCCCAGCGGGCAGTTTGCCGAGTTTGTGTTGATCCCGTTTTCCGACACCGCGCAGGGCCTGACGCTGGAAACACAGAGCGATCAGCCGGTGCGTTCGGACGACTATGTCATTGCGCCACTACCCGAACCGGAGCCCGTGGAAGAAGATGTGCCGCCCACTCAAACGGCTGAGGCAGTCCCAGAAGAAACGGAAGTCGCCGAGGCCGATCCCGAGAAGGGCAAAACGCCTGAGGCTACCGATGCATCTACGCCCGAGGCAGAGCCTGAGGAGGAGCAGACAGCACAAGTAGCTCCTGAGGATGAGGGGGAGGAGACGCAGTCCCAAGGGGTTGCCGTCCTTCGATCAGGCGAAGACGGGGTTGAACTGGTCCAGGCACCAACAGTGCAACAGCAGGAGCCGGAACAGGTGGCGCTGGACACGATCGGCTATTCCGATACGGGTGAGGTCGAATTGACTGGTAGGGTGCCAGACGGGTCGGTGGTTCGTTTGTATCTGGACAACCGGCTGGTGGATGACTTGACCCCAGGGGATGACGGCAAATGGCGAAGCGAGCTGGATGGGGTTGAACCCGGCGTCTACACCCTGCGTGTGGATGAGGTTGGGGCAGACGGGACCGTCGCCAGCCGACTTGAAACGCCCTTTAAACGCGAACCGATTGAGGTTTTGCGCGCCGTCGAAGCTTCGGAGGAACCAGAACCAGATGCTGGCACGCCGCCGATCCGCTCGGTGACCGTGCAGGAGGGCGACACGCTTTGGGCTATTTCGCGCGAAAGGTTCGGTGATGGTGTTCTCTATGTACGGCTGTTCGAAGCCAACAAGGATTCGATCCGCGATCCAGACCTGATTTATCCGGGTCAGATTTTTACGATCCCCGAATAAACCTTTTGCCTCTGGCCCTTTCCGGGGCAGGGGCTATCTCTGACCGCAGATCAGGTACGTGATGAGACGAACAGCCCCGATGCATTCCGACGACATGCCCAAAACCGACGAACGCCAGTCTGGCTGGCGCACGATCCGAAAGGTTGCGCCGTATCTCTGGCCCGAGGATGAGCCCTGGGTCAAACGCCGCGTGGTTCTGGCACTTGGGATGTTGGTGCTGGCCAAACTGATCGCTGTCTATACGCCGATCCTGTACAAGGGCGCGGTTGACGCTCTGGCTAATGAGGGTGTGCCACCGCTGGCACTGGGGGCCGTGGGGCTGACCGTTGCCTATGGCGTGGCGCGGATGATGACCGTGGGGTTTCAGCAGTTGCGGGATGCGGCCTTTGCACCGGTCGGGCAGCGCGCCTTGCGGGCGTTGGCGCTTGAGACGTTTCAGCACATCCACCAACTCTCGATGCGCTACCACGTAACCCGCCGCACCGGGGGCCTCAGCCGGATCATCGAGCGCGGCGTGAAAGGGGTTGAGTTTCTGCTGCGGTTTCTGCTGTTCTCGATCGGCCCGCTGATCCTGGAACTGCTGCTGGTCGCGATCATCCTGATGTGGTTGTTCGATGTCTGGTATCTGGTCGTCGTGGCGGTGACCATCGGGTTCTATATTTGGTTCACCTTCGCCGTCACCGAATGGCGCGTGAAGCTGCGGCGCGAGATGAACGATCAGGACACCGAGGCCAATCAGCGTGCCATCGACAGTCTGCTGAATTTTGAAACCGTCAAATATTTCAATGCCGAACAGCGTGAAGCTGAACGCTATGACGTGTCGATGAAGGCCTATGCCGGGGCGGCGTTGAAAACGGCATACTCGCTGGCCTTTCTGAATTTCGGTCAGTCTTTTCTGATCACTTGCGGGCTGATCGGTGTGATGGTTCTGGCCGCCCTTGGGGTTCAGAACGGTTCGCTGACGGTGGGCGATTTCGTCATGGTCAACGCTTACATGATCCAGATCACCGTGCCGCTGAACTTTCTGGGTACGGTGTACCGGGAAATCCGCCAGTCACTGGTCGATATGGGGCAGATGTTCGATCTGCTGGAGCAACCCGCCGAGGTCACCGACAAACCCGATGCGCCGGACCTTGTCGTCAATGGCGGAGAGGTCACGCTGGAGAATGTCCATTTCGGCTATGACGCGGATCGGGAAATCCTGAAAGGCGTGTCGCTGACCGTGCCGGCGGGTCAGACCGTGGCGATTGTCGGGGCGACGGGTTCGGGCAAATCCACCATCGGGCGGCTGTTGTTCCGGTTCTATGACGTGACCGGTGGCGCGCTGAAAATCGACGGGCAGGACGTGCGCGACGTGTCGCAGACCAGCCTGCATTCAGCCATCGGAGTGGTGCCGCAGGACACGGTGCTGTTCAACGACACCATCCGCTATAACATCGCCTATGGCCGCGACGGCGCCTCGCAGGAGGATGTCGAGGCCGCCGCCAAAGCCGCCCAGATTCACGACTTCATCGTTACGTTGCCCGAAGGCTATGACACCAAGGTAGGTGAGCGGGGGCTGAAACTGTCCGGCGGTGAAAAGCAGCGGGTCGGAATCGCCCGCACGCTGCTCAAGAACCCGCCGATCCTGTTGCTGGACGAGGCGACCTCGGCGCTGGATACCGATACCGAGCAGGACATCAAGGACGCGCTGGCCCGGGCCGGGGAAGGGCGCACCGTGCTGACCATCGCGCACCGGCTCAGCACCATTGCCGAGGCCGACCGCATCGTCGTGCTGGAACAGGGAGAAATCCTTGAGCAGGGCACCCATGACGAGCTTCTGCAACGCGAAGGCCGCTATGCGCAGTTGTGGAGCCGCCAACAATCGGACGCGCAGGCCGCCTGACATACGTTGCGCGGGAATGTGCTATGATAGCAGGGTATAGGAGGAGGTGGCGTGATGCGAAAACTCGTTCGACTTGCAACTATTGCAGCCGCGCTCGCCGTGTTGACGCCAGCCTTTGCGGCCGCTGACCCCATCATCGGCGTCTGGAAAACCGAACCAGACCGGAAAAATCTGATCTCTCATATCAAGATTTCGGCCTGCGGAGACAAGTTCTGCGGCGAGATTCAGTCGGCCTATGATGCGTCAGGAAAAGAGGTGCAGACCCCGAATATCGGCAAAAAGCTGTTCTGGGATGTGGCCAGTGAAGGGGGTGGCAAATACGGCGGCGGGGATTTTTGGATACCCATGGTCAATGTGGACGTCGCGCCACAGATGACGCTGAGCGGCGATAGCCTGTCCGTACGTGGCTGTGACCACGCGATATGCGGGCACCAGACCTGGGCCCGTTTGTCCAAGTAAAAGTAAGGAAGCGGTTGCCGGATTGTGAATTCCGTCAGTGACCAGCCTGATCGTGGACGATTTTCGTTTGCCCAACGGCATCTTCCGGCTATCACAAGTGGCACCAACCGTTTCGTGTTGGAAAACACATCAGGGAAACACCAAATGAAGAAATTTTTTGCTGCGCCGCTCGTTCTGGCGTCGCTTTTCGCGTCGACCGCATCTGCCGAGGATCTTGTATTTCTGCTGGCCAATGAAAGCAGCGTAGATCTGGTCGAATTTAATGTCTCCCCAAGCGCGTCGGACAATTGGGAATCGAACTTGCTCGGCGGTGATTATATTGCACCGGGATATGAGGCGGATGTTTTGATTGCTGACGGTTTGGACACCTGTGTTTATGATATTCGTGGCGGATTTTCTGATGGATCCTCTGCCGAAGAATTTGGCTTGGATCTATGCGATCTGGGCGAGTACGTTTTCACCGACTAAGTCGGCTTTAAGCTGAAAATGGCGAGCCTTCGGGCTCGCCATTCTTTATTCAGCGGCTTTCAGCGGTGCCCCCGGCGGATGTTTCGGCTCTTTCGTATCCGTGGATGCAGCTTCCGTTTCGTCGTCCCAGACAACCTCGGTCGCCTGCGCCTGACGTGCCGCCTTTCCGATTGCCATGTCCTGCGCAATCTGGCTGGAACGGCCTGCAGTGGCGCGCGCCAGAACCTTGCCCAGCCACACTGCGTAGGTTGAGACCCACACACGCAGAGCCAGGAGCGAAGGTGTCACGATCAGTGTCAGGACCGTCGCAATACCCAGCCCGAACACAACAGCCGTGGCCAGTTGCTTCCACCACAGAGCTGTCGGGCTGTTGATCGAGTAGCCGCCATTGATGAAGTCCAGCGAAAGCCCAAACATCATCGGTGTCAGACCGGCCATTGTCGTCAGGGTGGTCAGCAGAACCGGGCGAATACGCGCTTCGGCGGTGCGAACGATCGCTTCGATCCGGGGCATGTAGCGGCTGTATTCCTGGTAGGTGTCGATCAGAACGATGTTGTTGTTCACCACAATTCCCGCCAGCGCCACGATGCCCGTCCCGGTCATGATGATCGAGAAGGGCTGCTGCATGACGATCATTCCGATCAAAACCCCGGTGGTCGACAGCACGACCGCCAGGAGAACCAGCACCGAGTTATACAGCGAGTTGAACTGCGCCAGCAGGATCACAAACATCAGCCCCAGTGCGCCCATGAACGCGTTCATCAGGAAGGCCCCAGATTCCTCCTGATCTTCCTGATCACCGGTCCATTCCCAGCTGATTGCGTTCGAAAACGGCCCGGTATCCAACCATTCGGTTAGCACTGCAATTCGCTCATTTGGATTGACCAACGCAAACCGCGCGTCGCCGCTGTCGATAGCAGTGCGCAGGTCATCGATGCTGTCAGACCCGGTCAGTTGGAACAATTCGTAAGCCCTGCCGTCCGGGCTGGTGACAGTTGCCCCGCTGGGTTCGGCGTCTTCTTCTAGAGCGCGCACAACGGCTAGACGTTGTTCAGTTCCGTCTGTACCATCGACAACGACCTTGGACAGGCTCGGTTCGACATCCGCCTTCACGTCGTAATACCGCTGTTGGTCGATACGGTTGATCTCGGCCAGTTTGGCCACCGGCTGGCGAGTGACGAAGTTGGACAAAGGTACGAGGCCGTCGGGGGTACGCACTTTCAACGAGTCCAGCGTTGACAGCACCCTGTCTTCCTCGGGCAGACGGACGCGGATTTCGACCTCTTCATCGGTGTTGTCCGGTCGCATCTCACCCAAAAGAATACCGCGCGTGACCAATTGGACCATAGCACCCACGGTCGCAACGTCAGCCCCAAAGCGGCCTGCTTTGGCGACATCCACGTCGATCTGCCAGTCGATGCCGGGCAGGGGCATGGTGTCTTCGATCTTGATCAGACCCGGCGTCTCGTCGAACACAGCCCGCGCGGATTCGGCGGCGAGGGTCAATTCTTCCCAGCCGTCACCCTTGATACGCAAATGTACAGGCTTGGCCGAAGCCGGCCCCTGTTCCAATGGCAAGATTTCCACGATGAAACCGGGGAGCTTGGCAAGTTCTGCGTTCAATTCATCCAGAACGAAGTCACCATCATACTCGGGATCGATGATCTGCCGTTCAAACAGGCCAAAGAAAATGGGCTCAGAAACGTTCGGTCGATCTTCCCAAGGGGTAATTTCGAATTGCACCCGACCCACAGTGTCGGCTGGCGCCTCGGCGCCTCCGTTGTTTTGGTTCAGCCCTCCTTCACCAGCAAAGGCAAACACGTTGGTAACAGCTGGATGCGCGCTGATCACCTCTTCGGCGGCCAGAACCATCGCGTCTTTTTCCTGTAGCGACAGGTTGCCCCGTGCCCGGACATAGGCCGTGGCCTGCTCCGGTTCGGTTTCGACGAAGAATTCGACGCCACGGTTGTTGTTCATGAAATATGTCATGACACTCATGACACACAGGGCAACGACAGCGATCGAAACGACAGGCATAATCGGATTGCCAACCAGGAACTTGACCACGTAGCCGAATGGAGTGTGCTCGCGCGCGGTATGGACACGTTCTTCGCGGTGGCGTTCGATCTTGGCTGCGCTCAGGGTCACCGATCCGGCAAAGCCGCCGAAAACGAACAGCGCAGCCCCCAGGGCGACCGACCAAAAGCCCCCACCCGAAGTCAGATATGTCGGGTTGATCAGCTGCATCGCGCCCAGAAAGATCATGTACAGTGACGGCGGTACCAGCACGGCACGCACCCACCACGGGGCCACGCTCCGCAACCAGTTTGAGGTGTGATCGAAGGTTCGGCTGAGGCGACCCGAAACGCCACCCACGACGGGCAGGTAGACCAGGGCCACGATCAGTGACGAAGACAGTACGAAGATAAGCGTGATCGGCAGCATCTTCATGAACTCGCCCGGCACACCGGGCCAGAACAGCATCGGGAGGAAGGCGCACAACGTTGTCGCGGTGGACGAGACGATGGGCCAGAACATCCGCTGCGCTGCCTCGACATAGGCGTGCATCGGACCGATGCCCTCTTTGATGCGCTTGTCGGCGTATTCCACCACGACGATTGCACCATCAACCAGCATCCCCACTGCCAGAATCAACCCGAACATCACCATGTTCGAGATGCTGACCCCCATGATCGCCAGAAACGCAAAGCTTAGAAGGAATGAGGTCGGGATGGCAAAGCCCACCAGCAGCGCCGCACGCGTCCCCAGCGCCGCCAGAACCACGATCATCACCAGCGCAATGGCGGTCAGGACCGACCCCTCAAGCTGGCGCACCATCGAATCGACAATGCGGCTCTGGTCGTTTGAAGTACCGACATCGACGGCCGCCCGCAGCTCGGCAGGCCATTTTTCCTGAGCGGCGGCGAGGGTTTCCTTCACCTGCGCCACCGTGTCGATCAGGTTGAAGCCTTTGCGTTTGACCACCTGCAAGGCCACTGTGGATTCGTTGTCGAACCGGGCGGTTCCTTCGCGATCTTCGAAAGTATAGTTGATCTGCGCCAGCTCACCCATGGTCACGACGCGGTCGCCGTTAACCTTAACCGGCAGGCTGTAGACATCCTCGGCGGTTTTGAATGAAGACGGGATTTTGACCGAGAATGCACCCTGTGCGGTTTCAATCTCACCGGCTGCGATCAACTGGTTATTGTTTTGTACAACGTTGATCAATTCATCGGCCGATACATTGTAGGCCTCAAGCCGCAGAGGATCGATGATGACCTCAAGCAATTCGTCGCGGTTACCGGCGATCCCAGCCTCAAGTACTGAATCCAGCGCTTCCAGATCGTCCTGCAAATCCTTGGCGATGCGGGCCATTGTTCGTTCGGGCACGGCACCGGTCAGGTTGACAATGACAATAGGGAATTCAGAAAAATTGATTTCGTACAGAGAATACTGCTCGGCCCCTTCAGGGAAATCGGCCTGAGCGGTGTTCATTGCGTCGCGCACATCCGCCATGATCGCGGTCTTGTCCCAGCCGAACTCAAACTCTAGCGCGATGCCAGCATAGCCTTCGGCGGCAGTGGCGGTCATTTCCTTTAGGCCGTCCAGATCCGCCAGTTCGGTTTCCATCGGCTTGATCAGCAGATTCTCGGAGTCTTCGGCGGAAATGCCCGGGAATTGAACCGAAACGAAGAGAGCCGGGATTTCAATATCTGGCTCACCTTCTTTTGGCAGGCCGACATAAGCAAACCCACCGGCAATTAGCGAGATCGCGATGAAGGCCAACACCATTCGGGCCCTGTCGGCGGCCCATCCTACCAATCCCGTCATTGCGCAGCTTCCCGATATGTGGGCTTGACCATGACGCCCTGAGTCACATATTCCTGCCCCACAACGATGACATCCGCAGTTTCCGGTAGCCCGTCGATCCAGACGCCTTCGGCTGTGTCGCGCAACAATCGGATCGGCATGAAACCGACGATGTTACCAGCGCCAACAGTGCGGACGCCAACCTGACCTTCGTTGTTTAGCGTCAGGGCTGATTGCGGCAACAGGTGTGCCTTTGCGCCCTCTGCTGCGATGCGAATATCGGCGGTTTGACCGTCGCGAATGGTCAGATCTTGGTTCGGAACAGTGATCTCGACTTCAAAGGTACGTGTCGTCTCATCAGCTGATCGGCTCAGGAACGTGACGCGGCCGGCGACCTCAAGGCCTGTAACAAGCCGCGCTGAAGCTTCTGAGCCAACAATGACTTTGTTCACATCGACCTCTGGAACGAAACCGACCAGCTTGATCGGATCCAGTTGAATGACAGTGGCACATAGCGAGCCGGGCTGCATCAGGCTGCCTAGTTCCGCGGTATCGCTTTCCAGAAGCCCTTTGAACGGCGCTTCAATTGTCTGGCGATCAATCTCGCGCTGGGCGGCCTTCACTTCGGCAATGGAAGCCTCAATCCCCGCGCGGGTGGCTTCCAGACCCGCTTCGGCGGTTTTCACACCGGCTTCAGCCGAGCGCATTGCGGCCTCGCTGGAAATCCGGCGCGTTTCCGATCCGAACCCGGTTTCCGACAGTTTCTGCGCGGCCGTCAGGTTGATCTGCGCCTCGGCAACCAATGCATGAGCTTCTTCCAGGCGGGCTTCGGCCTCGGGGATACGGCTTTCTGCTTCAAGTCGCGCAGCTTCGGCCTCGGCCAGGCTGGCGGGGCGGGTGCCGGGGTCCAGTTCGCACAGCAGGTCGCCTGCTTCGACAAATGTGCCCTTGCGCTTGGGTTCCGAAACCACGGTCGAGGTGGTCTCGGCCAAAACCTCGACCTGACGATTGGCCTTGGTTTGCCCGCGCAACAACACGGCACTGTCGATTTCCCTTGCGGTTGACCTAAGGGCAACCACGCCGATGGCTTTCTGATCTGACGTCGAGCCATCTGTGGTTTCCGTATTTGCCGCCGAGTCCTCTTCAGAGTCGCCGCGCCCGGCGAAAGCAAATAGCGCGTCCCGTTCAAAGACCAGAAAGAACAGTGCAGCAATCACCAAAAGCGCATTCGCGAATGAAATCAAACGCATAAAGAGACTCTCCTAGAATTCCTCGCCGATTGTCCTTCGGCGTGTATGTCTGAAAATGGGGTCAGACACATATCATTTCTACACTAAACTGGATAGTTCGGATCACTTTTTTACGCAAGGACAGCGTGTCGCGGTGAAAATGCGCGAAATCCGGCCCTTGGCTTGGCAAAGACGGCGGGGTATGACATGGCGCCATACAACAGGTTACAGCCCGGGGAGCAGGGATGAGCGACACCGACAGTTTCATTGATGAGGTGACCGAAGAGGTCCGCCGCGACCGTCTGTTCCTGCTGCTGCGCCGTTGGGGGTGGGTAGGCGTTCTGGCCGTGATCCTGATCGTAGGCGGTGCCGCCTTCAATGAGATCCGCAAGGCTCGTACCACCAGCGCTGCGGAAAAACTGGGCGATGAGATTCTGAGCGCGCTGACACAAAATGACTCGGCTGAACGCGCGGCCAGCTTGGCAAGCATCGACGCGGCCACGCCCGGTGGCGATGCCGTTCTGAACATGCTGCTGTCCTCGTCGCAGATTGAGGCCGGATCCCGGGATGACGCCGTGAACAGCCTGAACGCCGTTGCAGTGCAGGGCGAGCTGCCGGAGATTTATCGCGCCATTGCCGCCTTCAAGGCGCTGCTGCTGCAAAGCGACACCCTGCCGGTCGCCGACCGCCGTCAGCAATTCGAAGCACTGGCTGCACCGGGCGCACCCCTGCGGTTGTTGGCCGAAGAACAGCTGGCTCTGATCGACATTTCCGAGGGCAACACCGACGCAGCGATCGAGCGGCTTCAAGCGATGCGTCAGGACGCAGAGATTGGTGTGGATCTTCAGCAGCGCGCTGCACAATTGATTGTCGCGCTTGGCGGCGAACCAGAACCGCTGGTGGCCCGGCAGGGCTGACCCGGCGGCGGATAAAATGACAGGCGAGTTCGGAGTAGTATGGTGACAAGTCTTTTCTCCCGCGTAGGATTGTCGGTTGCGGCGCTATCGCTGACAGCGCTTGCCGCCTGTGAAGAGCCCGAAGTTATCCTGCCTGGTCCCCGCGAGGATATCCGTCCGACCGCCAACAACGAAGCCATTGAAACCCGTGGCTCGAAACCCATTAGCTTGCCAGCACAGAAGGCGAACGCCAACTGGTCTCAGAGCGCCGGGACGCCAGCCTATCGCACCACCAATGCCGCGCTGCGTACAACGCCACAGCGCATCTGGTCCACCTCTATCGGTGACGGAGATTCGCGGAAGCGGCGCATTACCGCCGAACCCGTTGTGGCTGGTGGTCTGATCTTTACGCTTGATGCCGGTGCAACCGTTTCCGCGGTTACGCCGCAGGGGCAGCTGGCTTGGAGTACGAACCTTATCCCGCCCAGTGACGGTGACTCGGACGCGACTGGGGGAGGGTTGGCCTATGCCAATGGTGTTCTCTATGTTTCGTCGGGCTTTGGCCGTCTAACGGCGCTGGATGCCAAGTCAGGTGGGATCAAATGGCAAAAACGCCTGAACGCCACTGGTAGCGGCGCGCCTCTGGTCAATGACGGCATTCTGTATCTGGTCGCGGGTGATGAAACCGGTTGGGCCGTGAACACCAAGGATGGCCGTATCGCCTGGCAAATTCAGGGTACTCCCAGTGTGGGGAACGTACTTGGCGCTCCGGCTCCGGTTATCGCGTCTGATTTTTCGGTTTTCGCCTTTGGTTCGGGTGACATTGCCGCGACTTTCCGCAAGGGCGGAATCAGGCGCTGGAACGCGTCGGTCGCGGGTGGACGCCGTGGGCGTGCTGCAGCGCAAATCGTAGACGTGACCGGCGGACCCATGGTTGTTGGCGACGCGATTTATATCGGCAACCACTCGGGGCGAACTGTGGCGTTTGACTCTGGTTCGGGTGAGCGGATCTGGACTGCGAACGAAGGTGCGGTTGATACAGTCTGGCCTGCGGGCAACAGCCTGTTTCTGATCAGCGACCGCAGTCAACTGGTCCGGTTGGACCGTGCCGATGGATCGATTGTCTGGGCGCAAGACCTGCCGGGTTTCGTCAAGGACAAGCCAAGACGCCGCGGCCCGATCGTTGCCCATTACGGTCCGATCCTAGCTGGCGGGCGTATTGTCGTTGCATCGAATGACGGTTACCTGCGGCTCTTCAACCCCGTGGACGGTACGTTGCTAAACAGGATCGAGGTGCCCGGAGGTGCCACAACGGCCCCCGTCGTGGCGGGGCAGACGCTGTACGTCGTATCGTCCAAAGGTGATCTACACGCTTTCCGTTGACGACAAGATGCGTTAAAGGGCGCGTCTGAGTCTTGAAAGTTGAGTATCATGTCGCTGACCCTCGCCATCGTGGGGCGCCCGAATGTGGGCAAATCCACACTGTTCAACCGCCTTGTGGGCAAACGTCTGGCTCTGGTCGACGACCAGCCCGGCGTAACGCGTGACCTGCGCGAAGGCGAAGGGCGTCTGGGCGATCTGCGTTTTACCGTGATCGACACGGCAGGTCTTGAGGATGCCACCGATGACAGCCTGCAGGGCCGGATGCGCCGTCTGACCGAGCGCGCGGTGGACATGGCTGACGTTTGCCTTTTCATGATCGACGCGCGTGTTGGCCTGACCCCGACCGATGAGATGTTCGCCGAGATTCTGCGGAAACGGTCGAAACACGTGATCCTCGCGGCCAACAAAGCCGAAGGCAACGCAGCGGATGCCGGTGTGCTTGAGGCCTATAACCTGGGTCTTGGCGAACCCGTACGTCTGTCGGGCGAGCACGGCGAGGGGATGACCGACCTCTATACGCAGCTGATGCCTCTGGCGGACGCTGCGGAGGAAAAGGCCGAGGAAAACGCACCTGAAACCGATATCGAACTGGATGAGGATGGCGAGGGCGAAACCCCTCTGATTACTGCAGCCAAGCCGTTGCAGGTGGCTGTCGTTGGGCGTCCAAATGCCGGAAAATCCACTCTGATCAATAAGATCATTGGTGAAGATCGCTTGCTGACCGGCCCTGAGGCCGGAATCACTCGTGATGCCATCAGCCTGCGGATCGACTGGGCTGATCCGGGTGGCGACAGCACGCCGATGCGGATTTTCGACACCGCTGGGATGCGCAAGAAAGCTAAGGTGCAGGAAAAGCTGGAAAAGCTTTCAGTCTCTGATGGTTTGCGCGCGGTGAAATTCGCCGAGGTCGTGGTGGTTCTGCTGGATGCCGCGATTCCGTTCGAGCAGCAGGACCTGCGTATTGCCGATCTGGCCGAACGCGAAGGCCGTGCCGTTGTCGTCGCGGTGAACAAATGGGACATTGAAGAGGACAAGCAGGAAAAGCTGCGCGATCTGAAAGAGTCGTTCGAGCGTCTGCTGCCGCAACTGCGTGGTGCGCCTCTGATTACCGTGTCTGCCAAAACCGGTCGTGGGCTGGAGCGTCTGCGTGCGGCTATCCTGCGAGCCCATGACGTTTGGAACCGCCGCGTCCCCACTGCGGCGTTGAACCGCTGGCTGACCGCGATGCTGGAACAGCACCCGCCGCCAGCCCCGCAGGGCCGTCGGATCAAGCTGCGTTATATGACACAGGCCAAGACCCGTCCGCCGGGGTTTGTGGTCATGTGCTCGCATCCCGACAAGATGCCGGACAGCTATACGCGCTATCTGGTTAACGGATTGCGCGAAGATTTCGACATGCCAGGAACGCCAATCCGCCTGACATTGCGAGGGCAGGGCGACAAGAACCCCTATAAGGGGCGGCGTAAGAAAAACGCGGGCGCGTTGGCCAAGCATCTCAAAGGTCGCGCGTAACCGCGCCAATTTTCAGCATTTTTAGCAGAAGGGCGTGACAGCCCGGTTGCCGCAGGCTAGCATTCGCCTGTGCGCATGCGTTTTTTGTATGCGCTGCTTGAATACGAGGAAGATACAGATAGTTTCGATGTGATATTAACTTGGCCAATCGTGGGGACAGGCTGAATGAATTTGCGGGAATACACGCGGCAATTTGCGGTTCAGGACAATCGCCTTGCTGCGCTGAGCTATTTTGGAACGTTTGCCGTTTATTTCGCATCGCTGACACTGGCGATTATCTACGTTGACCGCTGGTATATAATGATCCCTGCGGGGATCGTTTTCGCCTTTTCCGCCGTGCGCCTTTACGTGCTGCAACACGACTGCGGCCACCACTCTCTGTTTGAAACGCGCGAGCAGAATGAATGGGCCGGGCATGGTCTCTCACCGTTCACCTTCGCCCCGTTTGAGGTGATGAAGCAAAACCACAACCTGCACCATGCGGGCATCGGGAACTTGGAACACCGTGAAACCGGTGAGATCCACACGATGACCCTGCGGGAGTGGAACGCCTCAGATTGGAAAACCCGTTTGTTCTATCGGCTTTACCGCAACCCGTTCATCCTGGTTCCGGTTGGTGCTTTGTTTACTTATTTTATCCGCTATCGCTGGCCAAAAAACACGGTTCGGTTCGGCGTCAAAGGTGTGGTGCTGCACAACCTGTCCATTGTAGTGTTCCTGGGCCTGCTTTACCTGATCGCCGGTACGACGGGCATTCTGGTCTGGCTGGTGTTCTCTCTGTTGGGCGGGATGCTGGGCGTGTTCCTAGTTTATCTACAACACAACTTCGAGGACACCTATTGGGACCGCCGCCCCGACCTGGATCCGCAATTGGCGGCGTTGCAGGGTTCGTCAGCATTGGATTTCGGATGGTGGTTCGACAACGCGGTGGCCTGCATTACTCTGCACGACATTCATCATTTCAACGCTCGCATTCCGTCTTATCGGTTGCGGGCGTGTCATTATAACCTGCCGCCCGAATACACGCCGCGCCGGATCAAATTCCCCGAGGCCGTTGCGGCACTGAACCTGAAACTGTGGGACGAGGATGCCAAACGCCTTGTGCCATTTCCGAAAAAGGACACAACCGGTACGCTGGCGCACAGCAGTTAACAGCTTGAGGCGGCTTCGGCCGTTCATTGGCTTGCTGATGTGTATATACAGTGTATATAGGGTTGCACACAGGGAGAAAGAAAGGACAAAGAATGACCGCAGTGACAGCAGTTAAGGGTGTGGGTGAGGCGATGGCGCAAGCGCTCAGCGCCAATGGTTTCACGACCGCCGAAGCCATAGCCAAGGCCAGCCCCGCTGACCTTACTAAAGTGCCCCGAATTGGGACGGCGCGGGCCCCGCTTCTGATTGCTGCTGCGAAAGAAGCGATCGCTGCCAAACCAGCTGCCGCCAAAACTCCGGCCAGAAAGCCAGCAGCGACCAAACCAGCTGCTGCCAAAACTGCAGCCAGAAAACCTGCGGCTGCCAAAACTACCGCCAGAAAACCCGCGACGGCAAAGCAAGCCGCTGCGAAAACAACTACCCGCTCTCCAGCGCGCAAACCGGCCACGCGCCGTGCTGCGCCGCGCAAAACTGTCGCAGCCGCAGCCGCTGAAAAACGCGCAGAAGAGGCCGCGCGCAAAGCTGCAGAAGAAGCTGCACGTAAGGCCGCCGCAGAGAAAGCTGCTGCCGAGGCCGCCGAAGCGAAAGCCCGCAAGAAGGCCAAGGCAAAAGCTAAAGCTGAAAAGGCAGCCAAAAAGTTGCAAGAGATGGAGGCCGTGTTCTCGAAGGCCAAGGACAAGGTGAAAGCCAAGTCCAAAAAGGACAAAAAGTCCAAGAAGGACGACAAGAAGAAAGACAAAAGCAAGGACAAGAAGAAGGATAAGAAAAAGGATAAGAAAAAGGCGAAGAAGTAAGCCTTCTCCGCCTTTTGGATTGTCGAACCGGTGCCGTTTGCGGCGCCGGTTTTTTTTTAGGCCAGCGTGCCGTCCAAACGCAGGTTCAGCTTGCCGCCCAGATAGGGAGCGAGCACCTCGGGCAGTGTGACGGTGCCGTCGGCGTTCTGGCCATTTTCCAGCACGGCAATCAGGCAACGCCCGACGGCCAGACCCGACCCGTTCAGAGTGTGAACGTATTCCGGCTTTCCGCCAACTTCGGGCCGGAACCGCGCGTTCATGCGACGCGCCTGGAAGTCGCCACAGGTCGAAACCGAGCTGATCTCGCGATAGGTGTCCTGACCGGGCAACCACGCCTCAATGTCGTAAGTCCGGCGTGCGCCAAAGCCCATATCGCCGGTGCATAGGATCACAGTGCGATAGGGGATACCCAGCTTTTCCAGAATGCCTTCGGCACAGCGCAACATACGCTTCTGTTCGTCGTCCGATTTGTCCGGATGCGTGACAGATACCATCTCGACCTTTTCGAACTGGTGCTGGCGCAGCATCCCGCGAGTGTCTTTGCCCGCGCTGCCAGCCTCGGAGCGGAAGCAGAGCGAATGCGCAGTGTAACGGCGGGGCAGATAGCTTTCTTCGATCATCGTGTCGTTGACGATATTGGTCAGCGAAACCTCGGATGTCGGGATCAGCCACCAGCCTTCGCGGGTCTGATAGCTGTCTTCGCCGAATTTCGGCAACTGGCCGGTGCCCTGCATCATCTCTGACAGGACCAGAACCGGGCCGTTGACCTCGGTCAGTTCGTTCTCGTTGATATGCGTGTCCAGCATGAACTGCGCCAGCGCGCGGTGAATACGCGCGACGCCACCGGATAGCAGTACAAAACGCGAGCCCGAGAGCTTGGCGGCGGTTTCAAAATCCATGCCGTTTTGAACGGCTTCGATCTCGAAATGCTCTTTGGGTGCGAAGTCCAGTTCGCGCGGGGTGCCCCAGCGGTTGACCTCGACATTGTCTTTTTCATCTGTACCTGCGGGAACATCCTCGGCGGGCAAGTTGGCGATGCGGATCAACTGATCTGCCAGCAGAGCGTCCAGATCCTTGGCCTCGGTCTGCATGCGCGCGACCTCGGCCTTTTTCTCTGCGACCAGCGCGCGCAGGCGTTCGAACTCGGCTTCATCGCCGCGTGCTTTGGCGGCGCCTACTTCTTTGCTGGCTTTGTTCTGTTCGGCTTGCGCCGTCTCGGCGGCAAGAATTTTGGCCCGGCGGCTTTCGTCCAGCCTCAGCACATCTGACGACACCGGCGCGTCCCCGCGGCGCGCAAGGGCGGCGTCGAAGGCGGCTGGGTTTTCGCGAATGGCGCGGATGTCGTGCATGGTTCAGATCCTTAAATGCGTGAATCACTGAAAGCGCTTATGCACCATCTGAAAGGCAGGGTGTAGCACCGGTTACGCTTTATCAGCGTCCTCGTGTGTTTCATGCGCCAGATGACCATCCCATTCTTCGACCGGGATTTTTGGCTCAGGCGGATCGGCCATGTAAGAGGGCGTCATGATCTGCACGCCGTTCTCATTGAAGACGGCCACGATGTTGCGATGCAGGTCCGACCGAATTTTCGGGATGATACTGCCCCGCGTGGTGTACCCGTTGATCTGATAGTTGATCGCGTAGTCCGCCAAGGCGGTCCACAGAACAAAGGGTTCCGGCTTGTTCTTGATCCCTTTGGTTCGATGAGCGGCCTCGATCAGCATGGCTTCGACCTTTTCCGGAGGTTCCTCATAGCCGATGCCAACGGTGGTGTGCAGCAGCAGCCCGCTGCCATCCGTTTTCTTCGAGAAATTAACCACATCCGAGTTCATAAGCTGGGCATTCGGAATCGAAATCAGTTCGTTCTTGATGGATTTCAGGTGCGTTTCCATCAGTTTGATCTGAACCACGTCACCAATGTGATCCCCGATCTGAATACGGTCCCCGATTGAGGTTGAGCGGCGATAGATCACGAACAGACCGGCTAACATGTTCGATACGACCGAGTTCGCGCCAAGCGAGAGCATGGCGCCAACCAGAATGGTCAGTCCCTGAAACGCTGCAGAATCCGAGCCGGGAATGTAGGGCACTGCAAAGACCAGTGCGATCAGGATGACAACCACGCGCGCGATGTTGAACGTTGGATTGACCCAGTGTTTTTCGAAGTCGCCCATATCGAACGAGCCCGCCTCGACCGCATCAAAAAACACCCGCATGCCCCTGATGATGTACATGGTGACCCACGCGATCAGGACCAGCATGATGAGATTAGGGATATAGCTGAGGATGCCCTTGAAAATCAGCAGGACTGGTTCCGTCAGGTAGGTCAGCAGAAGGTGTGCGAAATAGCGGGTTTCTGCGAATGCCAGAAGGACGAAGGACAGGTAGTAATAGAAGCCCAGAAAGAAGATCACCAACAGGGCAAAGTTCAGGCCATACCGAACCAGCGCGGCAATCGCCTCGGCCTGTACGCTTTTGGCGGTGGCGGTTTCTACATCCCTCAAGTGGCGTTTGACGAATTTTAGAGTGCGCCGTCTGATTCTTCGGTGCAGCCATAGGATGACGACGACGAACGCGACAAAGCCAAGTGTCCATGCCGCTGCCTCGATGGCGCCTGAGACCCGCGCCTGTTCGGTTCGGTTGGACCGGTAAGCAATGATCGCTTCTTCAATGGCCTGACCATGAAGAAAGCTGAGAACATCCAGCTCGATCTGTTCAAGTTCGGCGTCGGCGACTGTCACGACCGATACCCAAACCCCATCGACCAGAATGCGCGTGCCGAGGTCAATATCCTCGTATGTGATGGTAACGTCCAGACTGTCAGAAGACTCCGCCACCTCGATGATCGCTTCCTGAACCGTTTCAGCGCGTTCAGAAGCAGGCAGGGCGCTGGAACCCCTTAAGAAAAACAATGAGTCGCCGTCGACAATAACCGGCGCTTTGAACGTTTCGGACTGTTCTTCATCAGTTGTGTCGACGGATGGAGTTTCCTGAGCCGAAGTAACAACAGGTGAAAGAACGATCACCAAGGTCGCGATCAGCATACGTGTAAGCATGCCAACGGTTTGTATTAGTTGAGTCATTCGCCCTCCCGTTGCTCAACTATATCCGAGAAGGGCGATGTTCCTAGAGGGAACTATGTTGGTGAGAGAATTCTCGGACAAATTGTTGCGTTGCGCGTTAAAACGGGTTTTCCAAAGAATAACTTCTTGCGCCACCTGTCCTTGCAAACAGGCATTTCAAAGAATAGGTTCTCGCCAAATTTGCGGAGCCCTTCCGCAAGCCCAAACCAAAAGGAATATCCCATGGAAGGTGGCGCAATCGCCCAGTTTCTCCCGCTGATCCTGATCTTCGCGATCATGTATTTCCTGCTGATCCGTCCGCAGCAGAAAAAGATGAAGGAACATCAGGCTATGGTCGAGGCCGTGCGCCGGGGCGATCAGGTGGTCACTCAGGGTGGTCTGATTGGCAAGGTGTCGAAGGTCAAGGAAGGCGATAACGAGATCGAGGTCGAGATCGCCGAGAACGTCAAGGTTCGTGTGGTCAAGTCAACCATCGCTCAGGTTCTGAACAAGACCGAACCGGCGAAGTAACTTCGCGCGACAATCCCTTGAAAAGGCAGGGTAATGCTGCAAATTGATACCTGGAAGCGGGTTCTGATCTGGCTGGTTTGTGTGACCGGCTTGCTCATGGCCCTGCCGAATGCGTTTTACACGCGCGTTGAGCAATCTAACGATGCCAAGACTGCGATTGAGCTTGGCATCGACACCCCCGAAATGCAGGCGCAGGCGGCGCAGTGGCCCAACTGGCTGCCGTCGTCGCTGGTCAATCTTGGCCTCGACCTGCGTGGTGGGGCGCATCTGCTGGCCGAAGTGAAGGTCGAAGATGTGTACGAATCCCGGATGGAGGCGATGTGGCCCGAGATCCGCGACGCCTTGCGGGATGAACGCGCAACCGTGGGCACGATCCGTAAACAGGAATCGGCCCCGGATGAGATTCGCGTTCGCATCAGCCAGCCCGAGGGTATGCCTCGCGCGCTGGAGGTAGTACGCGGTCTGGCCCGCCAGGTGCAGACGCTGACCGGCGTTGGCGCCACTGATATCGAAGCCCGCGCCGAGGGCGATACCATCGTCGTGCAGCTTTCAGAGGCCGAGAAGCTGGCCTCGGATGACCGCACCGTGCGCCAGGCGCTGGAAATCATCCGCCGCCGGATCGACGAGGTCGGCACCCGTGAACCCACCATTCAGCGGCAGGGCGCGGACCGTATCCTTATTCAAGTGCCGGGTATCGGCAGCGCGGGTGAGCTTAAAGATATCATTGGAACCACGGCGCAATTGACGTTTAACCCCGTGGTTGGGCGCGGCAGCGACCCGGATGCGGTGCCGGGTATCGGTCAGGAGGTCGTCCCTTCCATTGATGAGGATGGTGTCTATTACATAATCGAATCCGCTCCGGTTGTGACCGGTGAAGAACTGGTAGACGCGCAGCCTTCATTCGATCAAAACGGCCGACCTGCGGTAAGTTTCCGGTTCAACACGTCTGGTGCACGCAAGTTCGGTGACTACACCCGAGACAATATCGGCGCACCCTTTGCTATTGTGCTGGATGACGAGGTGATCTCGGCCCCCGTGATCCAAAGCCATATTCCGGGCGGGTCGGGTATCATCACCGGCAACTTCACTGTCGAAGAAAGCACCAATCTGGCCGTCCTTCTGCGCGCCGGTGCTCTGCCCGCCGGGTTGGAATTCTTGGAAGAACGCACTATCGGCCCCGAGCTGGGTCAGGACAGCATCGACGCAGGTAAAACCGCAACCATCGTGGCCTTTGTCGCGGTGCTGAGCTTCATGGCGCTCAGCTATGGTTTGTTCGGGATTTTTGCCAATATCGCGCTGATCATCAACGTCGGGCTGATCTTTGGCCTGCTGTCGCTGATTGGGGCCACGCTGACCCTGCCGGGTATTGCGGGCATCGTTCTGACTGTGGGTATGGCGGTCGACGCCAACGTGCTAATCTTTGAACGTATCCGCGAAGAACTGAAATCCGCCCGAGGCCCGGCACGTGCGATCGAACTGGGTTATGAAAAGGCGCTGTCGGCTATTGTCGACGCCAACGTGACCACCTTCATCACCGCCGTGATCCTGTTTGCTATGGGCAGCGGCCCGGTGCGTGGTTTCGCGATCACGCTGGGTCTTGGTATCCTGACCTCGGCCTTCACTGCGATCTTCGTCACGCGCCTGTTTGTCGTGATGTGGTTCGAACGCCGCCGTCCGAAAACGATCGAGGTTTGACATGAGACTGAAACTCGTACCCCAGAACACCTCGTTCGATTTTTTCAGCCGCTGGAAGGTCTGGCTGGGCATCTCGGCCCTGATGATGGTTGTGGCGTTCACGTCCTTCATGCTGCAGGGGCTGAACTTTGGCATCGATTTCCGCGGCGGGACCACGATCCGGACTCAGTCCACGCAAGAGATCGACATCGGCGCCTATCGTGACGCTATTGCTCCGCTGGAACTGGGCGATGTGACCATCACCGAGATTTTCGATCCGACCTTTGGCGAGGACGAAAACGTCGCCATGATCCGCATTCAGGCGCAGGCTGATGCCGAGGCGGTTTCCGCCGCCACTGTCACCGCGGTGGAAGATGCGTTGAAGGTTTCCGTGCCAGATATCGAATTTGTCTCGGTCGAATCCGTTGGTCCCAAGGTCTCGGGTGAGTTGATCCAGACTGCTGTAATCGCGGTGATGCTCGCCATCGGCGCGGTTCTGGTCTACATCTGGCTACGCTTTGAATGGCAGTTTGCGCTGGGGGCCGTGGCCGCATTGGTGCATGATGTGATCCTGACCATCGGTATCTTCTCGGAACTGCAGATCCGGTTCGATCTGGCGATCATCGCGGCGCTTCTTACCATCGTGGGTTACTCGCTGAACGATACCGTGGTTGTGTTCGACCGGGTGCGTGAGAACTTACGGAAATACAAGAAGAAGGACTTGAAGGAGGTTCTGAACATCTCGATCAACGAAACGCTCAGCCGGACTGTGATGACCTCGGTGACCACATTGCTGGCACTGATCTCGCTGTATGTGCTGGGCGGCGACGTGATCCGCGGCTTTGTCTTTGCGATGATCTGGGGGGTGATCGTGGGAACCTATTCGTCGGTCTTCGTGGCCTCGACCATCCTGCTGTGGTTGGGGGTCAAGCGAGACTGGTCCAAGCCGTCCAATACGGCGGGCAATCAGTTTGCCAACATCGACGCCTGAGATATTCGGCCAGTCCCCAACAGGGCTGGCCGTTATCCTTTTTGCCGCCTTTCTTGGCGGCATCGTGCGCGGGTTTTCAGGGTTTGGAACTGCGCTGATCTTCCTCCCTATCGCCACGCCATTTCTTGGCCCATTCGGAGCCATTATTGGTCTGACCATCATGGACATCTTCGGGCCGTTGCCGAACCTGCGGCGGGCCTGGCGTGTTGTGGACCGGGGTGATCTGGCCCGACTGGCGACCGGATGCGCATTGTTATTGCCAGTGGGACTATGGCTGCTGACGCGGGTCGAGCCAGAGGTGTTCCGGTATGCAGTTAGTCTGTTGGCGATCTTCATGCTGGCTGTGCTGATTCTCGGGCTGCGGTATCACGGGCGCGTGGGGCGCACGATGGTCGCCGGGATCGGTGGCGCTGCCGGGTTTCTGGGTGGCGTGGCAGGCTTGCCCGGCCCGGCGGTGATCCTGTTCTACATGTCGCGGCCTTTGCCGGTTGAGGTGATCCGGGCGACGATCCTGCTGTTCCTGTTTGTCTTCGATTTCCTGATCCTCGGTTTTCTGACCGGCATGGGGCGGATCACCTGGCCCGCTGTAGCGTTGGGATTGGTGTTGTCGGTGCCGAACCTACTGGGCAACTGGCTGGGGGGCTGGTTGTTCCGGCCCGAATACGAACGGCTTTACCGCGCCGCTGCCTATCTGGCGATTGCGGTTGCAGCCTTGTCGGGCCTGCCGCTTTGGGGCTAGAAGGTGCCCATGCGCCTGAATGAGATCACCTACAACAACGCAGTTCCAGTCGATGGCTATGGCCCCGGCTTTTTCCGCATCGGCGGGCAGGTTTACCATGAGGCTGTTTTGACAGGTCCCACTGGCACCGTAGGCTGGGGCGGTTACCCCGATGACGCATCGCTGTTGGCGCTGTCCGAAACGGTGGACGTTCTGTTCATCGGCACCGGAGAGGCTCTGACCCATATCCCATCTGACCTGCGCACGGCGCTTGAGGATGCGGGAATTGGGGTTGAGATCATGAATTCTCCGGCCGCTTGCCGCACTTACAATGTGTTGCTGTCCGAAGGCCGCCGCGTTGCACTGGCGCTATTGCCGGTCTGAGGCGGGCACAGGGCCTGCGGCAAATCTCGCCTTTTGCCTCTGCCAGCAATCAGATAAGCGGAACTCATGATACTGACTGTGACCGATCTGGCCATCGCCCGCGGTGGCGTTCCCGTCCTTGAAGGGCTGAGCTTTGCGCTGCACCCCGGCAAGGCGCTGATCCTGCGCGGGCCGAACGGCATCGGTAAGACGACGCTGCTGCGTACGTTGGCGGGATTGCAGCCGCCCCTAACCGGGCAGATTGACGGAGCCGAGGATCAGATCGCCTATGCCTCACATTCCGATGGGTTAAAGCCGACTTTAACCGTCGTGGAAAACCTGACCTTCTGGGCGTCGGTTTTTGGCACAAATGGCATCCAAACCGCATTGAACGCCTTTGCGCTGAACGAGTTGTCGGATCGTCACGCGGGCAACCTGTCGGCGGGGCAAAAGCGACGTCTGGGTTTGGCACGGATGCTGGTAACCGGGCGGCCGATCTGGATGCTGGACGAACCCACCGTATCGTTGGACAAAAACGCCGTGCAGATGTTCGCCGACGCCGTACGTGCCCATCTGGGGCAGGGCGGCTCGGCCCTGATTGCCACCCATATCGACCTTGGCCTAGATGGCGAGGTTCTGGATGTCGGTCCCAACAAGGCGAAACCAAAACCCATCGACGATTTCGACGGAGGCTTCCTGTGATCGCCCTGTTGCTGCGTGACCTGAAACTGGCCTTCCGAGCCGGAGGGGGCTTTGGCCTTGGTCTGGCGTTTTTTCTGATCGTCACTGTTCTGGTGCCGTTTTCGGTGGGGCCGCAATCGTCGCTGTTGTCGACCATCGCACCGGGTGTTCTGTGGCTAGGCGCGCTGCTTGCGTGCCTTCTGTCGCTGGACCGCCTGTTGGCGCTGGATTGGGAGGACGGCTCGCTCGATCTGCTGGCCACCGCGCCATTGCCGCTGGAATCGGTGGTCTCGATCAAGGCGCTGGCGCATTGGTTGACCACCGGTCTGCCGCTGGTTCTGGCTGCGCCGTTTCTGGGCGTGCTGCTGAACCTGCCGGTCCCGGGGTTCTTCTGGCTGGTGATTTCACTGCTGATCGGTACCCCGGCCATGAGCGTCATCGGCACCTTCGGCGCGGCCCTGACCGTGGGCCTGAAACGTGGCGGGCTGCTGCTGTCGCTGCTGGTACTGCCGCTATATGTGCCGACCCTGATCTTCGGTGCCGAGGTCGCGCGCCGTGGCGCCACGGGGATGGAGACACAAACGCCGCTGCTGATGCTGGCGGGGATCACAGCGGCCACCATCGCACTGCTGCCCTTTGCCAGCGCAGCGGTTCTGCGCATCAACCTTCGGTGACGCGTTCAAACTTTGACCGATGTCAATTGAGAACGCACCCGACTCGGACTAGATAAGGCCCATGTCTATCGCAGCCAAAGCCAACGCCCTCTGGGAATACGCCAACCCGCGCAAGTTCCTTGCCACCAGTGAACGGGTGATGCCGTTTTTCTGGGTAACCTCGCTTGCGTGCATTGTGGTCGGACTGGTCTGGGGGTTCTTTTTCACGCCGGACGATTACAAGCAGGGCTCGACCGTCAAGATCATATACCTGCATGTGCCTGCGGCGCTGATGGCAATCAATTGCTGGCTGATGATGCTGGCAACTTCGCTGGTCTGGCTGGTGCGGCGTCACCATGTCAGTGCGCTGGCTGCCCGTGCGGCGGCCCCCATTGGCATCGTGATGACGCTGATCGCGCTGGCGACCGGAGCGATTTGGGGGCAGCCGATGTGGGGCACGTGGTGGGCCTGGGATCCGCGCCTGACCTCGTTCCTGATCCTGTTCCTGTTCTATCTGGGCTATGTTGCACTGTGGGAAGCGATTGAAGATCCAGATACGGCGGCGGATCTGACCTCGGTCCTGTGTCTGGTGGGCTCGGTCTTCGCGCTGCTCAGCCGTTATGCGGTGAACTTCTGGAACCAGGGCTTGCATCAGGGCGCGTCGGTGATGCGCGCGGCGGCCGTAACCGGGGCGGATACCGAAGAAAAGGTCAGCAACATCTACTTCTACCCGTTATTGCTGTGCATCATCGGGTTCGTGCTGCTGTTCATTGCGCTGGTCCTGTATCGCACTGGCACGGAAATCCGGGCGCGGCGGATCAAGGCGCTGCTGGCGCGGGAAAGGGTAAACGGATGATCCCTGATCTTGGAAAATATGCCGATACGGTTCTGTGGTCCTATGCGGCCTCGATTGGTCTGCTGGTGTTGCTGATCGTGTTCAGCATCGCACGCGGGCGCAAGGTTCGAACTGAGATGGAGAAGGTCGAACAAAGGATGACACGCAATGGCTAAGATCTCGCCCCTGATGCTGGCGCCACCGCTGATCTTCGGCGCGTTTGCAGTCGCGGCCTTGGTGCAATTGCAAGATGGCTCGGACGACACGCTGCCGTCGGCCCGCCAGGGCCAGCCCGCGCCGCCGGTTGTTCTGACCGAGTTTCCGGGCAAGACGATGTTCGACGATGAGACACTGCGCGACGGCGAAGTCAAGCTGGTCAACTACTGGGCCAGCTGGTGCGCGCCCTGTCGTGCTGAACACCCGAACCTTGAAGCTTTGGCCAAGGAAGGTATCCCGGTCTACGGCATTAACTATAAAGACAAACTGGACAACGCCGAATCGTTCCTGACTGATCTGGGCGACCCTTACAAGTCCATCGGACGGGATGAACAGGGACGGATGGCGCTGGACTGGGGCCTGTATGGTGTGCCCGAGACCTATGTGATCGACGGCGAAGGCACGATCCTCCTGCGGTTTGCCGGGCCGATTACCCAACGCGTGATCGAAAGCACCATCCGACCCGCGCTGGAGAAAGCCAGTCAGTAAAGTTAGTCTTTGCCAAGCGGGGCGTGCCTGCGGCACGCGCTCTATTATTGATGGGCTACACCGATTGACAAAAAATAAAAAAGCCCCGGTACGTTGTCCGGGGCTTTGGTGTTTCAGCCTGCTTTCGCCAAGTTTCTCAGCACGTATTGCAGCACGCCACCGTTCTCAATGTATTCGATCTCGGGTGCAGTATCGATGCGACATTTGAGAGGGATAGTTGTCTCGGCACCGTCGGCATAAGTGATGGTGCAGGGCACCTCTTGCAGCGGTTCAACCGCGTCCAACCCATGGATCGAGACGGTTTCGTCCCCTGTCAAACTCAGCGACTTTCGGTTATCGTTGCCGGTAAATTCGAACGGGATCACGCCCATGCCAACAAGGTTTGAGCGGTGGATGCGCTCAAAGCTCTCGGCGATGACGGCCTTGATACCCAGCAACGCGGTGCCCTTGGCCGCCCAGTCGCGGGATGATCCCGCGCCGTACTGCTCACCGCCAAAGACCACCAGCGGCGTACCCTGCGCCTGATAGGCCATCGACGCGTCATAGATCGAGGTCTGCTGGCCGTCCGGTCCCTTGGTGTAGCCGCCCTCAACGCCGTCCAGCATCTCGTTCCTGATGCGGATATTGGCGAAAGTGCCACGCATCATGACCTCGTGGTTGCCCCGGCGCGAGCCGTAAGAGTTGAACTCGCGCGGTTGCACCTGACGGTCCATCAGGTACTTGCCTGCAGGCGTGGTGGTTGCAAAGGAGCCGGCCGGTGAGATGTGGTCGGTGGTGACCATGTCGCCCAGAATGGCCAGAACCTTGGCGCCTTCGATATTCGAGATCGTGCCCGGCTCAGGCCCCATCCCTTGGAAATAAGGTGGATTCTGGATGTAAGTCGAAGTGGGTGGCCAGTCATAGGTTTCTTGCTGTGGAACCTCGACCTCGCGCCATTTTTCGTCTCCCTTGAAAACATCGGCATATTTCGACTGGAACGCATCGCGGGTGACAGTCTGCTGCACCAGCTCGGCGATTTCGCTTTGGGTTGGCCAGATGTCTTTCATGAAGACATCATTGCCGCCCTTGTCCTTCCCAATCGGTTCTGTGGTCAGGTCGATATCCATGGTGCCCGCCAGGGCGTAGACGACCACCAACGGCGGCGAAGCCAGATAGTTGGCACGTACATCCGGGGAAATCCGACCCTCGAAGTTGCGGTTGCCCGACAGGACCGAGGTGGCGACCAGATCGCCCTCGGCGATTGCTTCACTAATCTCTCTCTGGATTGGACCCGAGTTACCGATACAAGTGGTGCAGCCATAACCGACAAGATTAAATCCGATGGCGTCCAGATGTTCTTGCAGACCAGCGGCCTCGAGATATTCCGACACGACCTGCGATCCGGGAGCCAGCGAGGTCTTCACCCAGGGCTGACGGTTCAGGCCCAGCTCATGCGCCTTTTTTGCCACCAGACCGGCGCCGATCATCACGTAGGGGTTGGACGTATTGGTGCAGGAGGTGATTGAGGCGATCACGACCTTGCCTGACTCCATCGCGTAGTTTTCACCTTTGACCAAGACCTCTTTGCCCATCGGGCGTTTAAATGTCTTCTCCATCTCGTTCAGGAAAGCGGCCTTGGCATCGGTCAGCGCCACATAATCCTGAGGACGTTTCGGACCCGAGATCGCGGGAACGATGGTGCCCATATCCAGCGACAGGGTGTCGGTGTAGATTGGCGCATAGTCCTCATCCCGCCAGAAACCGTTTTCCTTGGCATAGGCCTCGACTAGCGCCAATCGGTCCTCGTCACGGCCGGTATTGCGCATGTAGCGCAGGGTCTCGCCGTCGATGGGGAAGAAGCCACAGGTCGCGCCGTATTCGGGGGCCATGTTGGCAATGGTCGCGCGGTCGGCCAGCGGCAGGCGATCCAGACCCTCGCCGTAGAATTCGACGAATTTCCCAACCACGCCCTTTTCACGCAGCATTTCCACGACTTTCAAAACAAGGTCCGTGCCAGTGGTGCCTTCAACCATCGCACCAGTCAGCTCAAATCCCACGACCTCGGGGATCAGCATTGAGATCGGCTGCCCCAGCATCGCCGCCTCGGCCTCAATCCCGCCGACGCCCCAGCCCAGAACGGCCATGCCGTTGACCATGGTGGTATGGCTGTCGGTGCCGACCAGCGTGTCGGGATAGGCGACCTCTTCCCCATTCTGATCGGTGTCGGTCCAGACGGTCTGGGCCAGATATTCCAGGTTCACTTGGTGACAAATACCGGTGCCGGGGGGCACAACACGAAAGTTGTTGAAGGCCGACTGGCCCCATTTCAGGAACTGGTAGCGTTCCATATTGCGCTCATATTCGCGATCCACGTTCATCTGGAACGCGCGCGGGTTGCCAAACTCGTCAATCATGACCGAGTGGTCGATGACCAGATCAACCGGGTTCAGCGGGTTGATCTTTTGCGCGTCACCACCCAACCCTTTGATCCCGTCCCGCATTGCGGCCAGATCGACCACGGCAGGAACGCCGGTGAAATCCTGCATCAACACGCGGGCAGGGCGATAAGCAATCTCGCGAGGGTTTTTACCGCCATTGGCGCCCCATTCGCCAAAGGCCTTGATGTCATCGATCGAGACGGAAAAGCCTTCATCCTCGAACCGCAGCATGTTTTCCAAAACGACTTTCAATGCGGCGGGGAGTTTCGAAAAATCGCCCAGACCAGCCTCTTGCGCGGCGGGAATCGAGTAATAGGAAATGGATTTGCCATTCACGTTCAGGCTGCGGCGTGTTTTGGCGGTGTCCTGTCCGACTTTAATGGGCATGAGTTGGCTCCCTCTCAAATGACTTGGATAACGGGGTTCGCTAACACCTATGTTTATCACGTTTTACTGTGGTTCAAGGACCAAGACGTACAAAGACGGTCTTGTCTTGCTGCCGTGCACTTCATCGGATAGCCGGTTGGTTTCAAGAAACCTTGATTGGAGGGTGATCTCCAAAGGGTTTAAACAATTCAGGCATCTTATCGGTCCCAGACAGAAAAGTTATCAGCCCGAGGTCAAATATGCTCAGATCCGCCATCGCAACTACCGCACTTTCTCTTGTTCTAGCGGCTCCGCTTGCGGCCGAAAGCGATCCAGTGGTCGTCGAGTTGTTTACGTCGCAGGGCTGTTCGTCCTGTCCACCTGCCGACCGAATGATGCATGATCTTGCCAAACGCGATGATGTAATCGGGCTGGCTCTGCATGTGGATTATTGGGACTATATCGGGTGGGAGGATGAATATGCCGACCCAAATCACACCCAACGTCAGCGCGCCTATGCGCGTCAGGGCGGTCGGTCGATGATCTACACGCCGCAGATGGTCATAAATGGTCAGCATGATGTGGTCGGGGCCCAGTCGCGCGAATTGGAGCGTTTGATCGACGCGCATCTGTCAGCCGCACCCGAGGCTGAAGTTGTGGCGACACGATCCGGGAATGATGTGACCGTAGATGTGACCCCAGTCGAGCTGCCAGAGGATGAGACCTTTGACGTGCGGGTGGTGCAATATTCACCGATGCGCCACGCGTCGATCCGCCGCGGTGAACTGGCGGGGCATGAGTTGGACTATGCGAACGTAGTGGAGTCCTGGCAGGTGGCCGGACAGTGGGATGGGGTTGCACCGCAACGGTTTTCAGCCGAATTGACCTCGGATCTTCCCGCGGTTGTTCTGGTGCAGCGGGCCGGGCACGGCCCAATCGTTGCAGCAACCAAGGTCAAGTGATCAGGGCATGTCTTCGGGTTGCACGCCCAGTCTTTTCCAGGCCTTCCAACGCCGGTGAATCCAGAACCATTGCCCCATATGCTGTCGAACCACGGTCTCAAGATCATCATTGGTGAACTGGGTCATGGTCTTTGGGTCAGTATGCGGAACCGGATCATGTAGTACGATCTCAAAGTCCAGGCCGTTCGGTTGACGAATGGCATAACAAGGGATCAACTCGGCTTTGTACTTCATCGCCAGTTCCGCGTTCAGAACCGATGTGACGGCCGGTTTGCCGAAGAAGGTCAACTCTTCCCCGCCATGGGCATGAAGGTCCGAAACAATGGCGATGATGCCGCCCTTCTTGAGTGAACGCACCATCTCAACCATGCCACGGCGGCCCTGCTCGAACATGGGTGCGCCGGTTTTGTAGAATGCCTCGACATAGGCGTCGTTGAAATACGGGTTCGCCATGCGGCGATACAGGCACCCGATGGGCTGGCCACTGCGTGTCTGCAAGGCAATTCGGGCTGCCAGATAATGGCCGAAATGGGCGGTGATCATCATCACCGGTCGCCCCTCGGCTACGGCTTTGTCAAAGGCCGCGACGCCCGGACCGGAAATCTTGGCCTTGCTCTGACGTGCAGTGAAATCTTCGGGAGAAAAATGCTCCATGATCGCGCGCCCAGCATTGTCTGGAACATCACGACAGATGCGCTTCACCTCTGCGTCGGACAATTCGGGGCAGGTCAGTTTCAGGTTTCTGCGCACGCGTTCGGTATACCCGACCAGTGGGGCAAGGCTACGTACGATGACCCCCATCGTTGCGATACGTCGCCCATAAGGCAGCAGGCGCATTGCACCGATCACGCCCTTCAGAAACAGGCCGGTGACATAGTACTTTCGAAGCGCCCCGCGGCTTAGTTCCGACTTTTCGACGGGCATAATCTGGTCTCACCGGCTGTTGTAATTTGCCGGGTCAGACATACAAGGCACGTTCTCTGATCACAAGCGTTCCAAAGGCTTGGGCTGCTCACCTAGTCTTCACTTTCTTCTTCGATGAGCGTTATCGCGCCTTCACTCGCAAGAGTACGGATAGCACTCACGATCTGAGTCATCGCGTCTTCAGCATCTGATTGTTTGACCTTACCGCGTTCTGCAATCTCTTCACGCAGGTTGTCCGCCATGCGTGTAGACATGTTGGACAATAGGAAATCAGCCGCGGTTTTGTCGCCTTCCGCAACCACGCCCGCCAATGCGGTGAGCAGATCGGCCTGGTCCACGCTGCGCAGAATCGTGGGAACTTCGCGCGGCAGTACTCGGGTCGGAATATGCGCAAAAATAAAGATCGAACGCCGCACGACGCTTGCGAAATCCGAATCCTCTTCGTCCAAGGCGGTCAACAGACCATCGCGGGTGGAGGCCGTGGACTGGTTTAAAATCGCACCAACCCGGGTGCCCGGACCATCGACAAAGGCCTGAGAGGGTTTCTGATCCAGTTGTGCAGCCAGCGACCAGCCGATGCGTTCAACCGCTTCGGGGGTAACATTTGCAGTTTTCGAGATCGCATAGGTAATTCTGCGAGCGACAGGGCCGGGCAGGTGGCCCAATAGCTGTGCGGCCTTTGCGGTCTCTAGCTTTGAAAGCATCACGGCGGCAATCTCGGTGCTTTCCGCTTGCACCATCGAGGCCAAGTCCGCGGTTGGGATTTCGCGCAAGCGCTGCCACGGGTCACCGATCTGACGCACTCCGGCGACCTTGCGCAGCCGGGCTGCCGTCGCCGATCCAATCTTGCCATCCACCGCGTCCAGAGCACCCGCCAAACCATGCGGGAAGGACAGACCGACGCTGTCTAGCGCCTCGGCAAATTCCTGCGCCACGGCATCCAACGTAACGCGATCGACAAGCCCCATTTCGCCCAATTGGTGGGTCAATTTCTCCTGCAGATCATCGGGAAGTTCTTCCAGCGGGATGTCAGCGCCTTCGTTCAGCAATAACCGCACAACGACGGCGGCCTTCTGTCGGTTGCTGAGGGCGCGGGGAACGACACGGGGTGCATCGTCTTTCTGTTCGGACACCGGAGCCGCGCCCGGTGCCACCTGTACCAATGTATTTGTGTCCTGCATCTGCCTGCGGTGCCTAAGGTGTGTTCCAAAGGCAGAGTACGAAGAGTCGGGTAAAGAAAGACTGAAGCTTAGTAGTTATAGGTCAGCCCGGTTCGGATCGCCTCACGCAGCGACGCCTCGGCCCAGGTGCCTTCACCGCCACGTGCTTTGATCTCGCGCCACTGTTCAATGGCCAGATCGGTTTTGCCTTCGGTCACAAAACCCTGACCCATATAGCTGCGGGCAAGGATGTTATCGGGGTTCGCTTTGATAGCGTTGGTGTAGAAGAGGTTGGCCAGTTCAAGCTCGCCCATCTTGCGGTAGGTAAAGCCCCAATAAGTCAGAACGCGATCATCTTCCTGATCCATGATGCGCAGGATGTTCTGCGCACTTTCGAACTGCCCATCATAGGCCAGTTCGCGCACGGCGTCGTACAGTTCATCTTGGGAGAAGTTTGTCTTGTTCGGTTTGACACAACGCCCCGCGTCCTTGTCGTAGACACGACCGAACAGGCATTTCTTAGTTGTATTCGTCGGTTTCGGCGGGGTGGTAGCACCTCCACCACCGGCCGCATAAAGGGCCGGTGCAAAAGCAAAGGCCTGAAGGGCAATAGCTGAAACTAATACGAGGCGCATTTTCCTACTCCGTTCTTTGGGCTGCTCTGATCAAGCATAGCGCGATCTGATAAAAAGCTAACAATCGGCTGCTCGCTTTTATTCACAGGTAGGAAAGAATTTCTCAGCTGTTGACGATTTTTGCGCAGGTTTGGCTCTCGGTATCCCAATAAGTACCCGGTGCGCAGGACTGGGTTTGTTTGGAATGCCCGTTGCAAGCCAGAGCCACGGATGCTGAGCACGTAAGGGCTAATGCGCAGATAACAGTGCGGATCATGCTGTTTCTCCCGTTCGGAAATACTCGCGACCATAGCCGATTTTGCCCATTTTGGCAAAAGAACAAGGCCCGGATCGCGTTTCGTGTCCCGGGCCTTATTGAATCATTTGATCGGTCAGGATTTATTCGCCGAAGACGCGGGCGAAGATCGTGTCGACATGCTTCGTGTGATAGCCGAGGTCGAATTTCTCTTCGATTTCTTCAGGGCTCAGCGCGGCAGTGACATCGGGGTCGGCCAGCAGTTCCTCTTTGAAATCGGTGCGGTGTTCCCAAACCTTCAGCGCATTGCGCTGAACCATGGCATAGGCATCTTCGCGGCTGACCCCTGCTTGGGTCAGCGCCAAGAGAACCCGCTGACTCATCACCAGACCGGGGAACTTGTTCATATTCTCGATCATGTTCTCGGGGAAGATCAGCATTTTATCAATCACGCCTGTCAGTCGCGCCAGTGCGAAGTCCAGCGTGATCGTGGCGTCCGGCCCGATCATGCGTTCGACCGAGGAGTGCGAAATATCACGCTCGTGCCAGAGCGCCACGTTCTCCATCGCCGGGATCACAGCCGCGCGCACCATGCGCGCCAGACCAGTCAGGTTCTCGGTCAGTACCGGGTTTTTCTTGTGCGGCATCGCCGACGAGCCTTTTTGACCCATCGAGAAGAACTCGGCCCCTTCCAACACCTCGGTCCGCTGCATGTGGCGGATTTCGATGGCGATGTTTTCGATGCTGCTGGCGATGACGCCCAGCGTCGCAAAGAAGGCCGCGTGGCGGTCGCGGGGGATGACCTGCGTGCTGATCGGCTCGGGCACCAGACCCAGTTGATCGCAGACATGTTCCTCGACGCGCGGATCGATGTTGGCGAAGGTGCCGACTGCACCGCTGATCGCACCGGTGGCAATCTCGGCACGTGCATCACGCATCCGGGACAGGTTGCGGTCCATCTCTGCGTAGAAACGGGCAAAGGTCAGGCCCATGGTGGTGGGCTCGGCGTGGATGCCGTGGCTGCGGCCGATGCGGATGGTGTTCTTGTGTTCAATCGCGCGACGCTTGAGGGCAGCAAGCAGACCCTCCAGATCGGCGATCAGCAGGTCGGCGGCGCGGGTCAGCTGCACGTTGAGGCAGGTGTCCAGCACATCCGAAGACGTCATGCCCTGATGAACAAAACGGGCCTCTTCACTGCCCACATGCTCGGCCAAGTGCGTCAGGAAGGCGATGACGTCGTGTTTGGTGACGGCCTCGATCTCATCGATGCGGGCGACGTCGAATTTAACGTCCTTGGCTTTCCACACGGCCTCGGCATTTTCACGTGGGATCACGCCCAGATCGGCCATGGCGTCGCAGGCATGGGCTTCGATCTCGTACCAGATGCGGAACTTGGTCTCGGGCGACCAGATGGCGACCATCTCGGGGCGGGAATAACGTGGAATCATTGGCAGCTGCACCTTATTGTGATTTGGCAGGAGGCGATGCCGCGGGGTTTAAACCCGACCCGCCACAGGAACAAGGTGCGAGTGTGCAGATGAGACGGTTTGCCCTGATTTTGACCCTCTGTCCGGGTGTTTTGACTAACAACCCAAACGTTAGCCTGCTCAGTTGTTCTTGTGGCATCACTCTGAACAGCTGCGTTCTCCGCAATGGCGGTATCAGCAACGGGGCTATGGCCGCATGACTGTTCCGGGCAATCTGTCTGATTTCGAAGGCCGCTGGTGTCTGCGCCGCACCATTCACGACGCGCGGGCGGGGCAGGATGTAAAGGCGGAAGGCGAGGCAATTCTTCGGCCCGCCGAGGATGGTCTGATCTATGACGAAGAGGTCACGCTGCGCATTCCGGGGCAGGCCGAGATGAAGGGCACGCGGCGTTATCTATGGCGGAATGCTGGGGACCGGGTTGCGGTTCATTTCGACGATGAACGGTATTTTCACGCATTGAAGCTGGGGCATTCCCAGTCTAGGGATCACCATGATTGTCCGCCAGACAGCTATGATGCGGTTTATGAATTCACAGGCTGGCCGAACTGGTCCGTGCACTGGACGGTGTCCGGGCCCCGCAAGGCCTATGAAATGAAAACCGAGTACCGCCCTCGATAGCGCAATCATCTTGAAGTATCGATGTGAAATTGGCATTCATGTGTCTGAATTTCCATCCGAACGTGGAGAAACGAAAATGACTGCAAATGTTCTGGCCGAAGCTTTCGGCCCGCACGAGGGGACCGCTCTGCGTGTCAAACAGGTGGCACTGGTGGCGCTGGGTATCGTGGCGCTTACAATTGCCGCGAAGATCAAAATTCCGATGTGGCCCGTTCCGATCACGATGGGTACCTTTGCCGTTCTGACTATCGGCACTGCCTATGGTGCACGTCTAGGTCTGGTGACCATGCTGGGCTATCTGCTGGTTGGTGCGCTGGGTTTTGACGTTTTTGCCGGCTCGTCGGCCGAGAAATTCGGTCTGACCTACATGATGGGCGGCACAGGTGGTTACCTGGTTGGCTACCTGATGGCGACTGTTCTTCTGGGCGCACTGGCGGCGCGTGGCTGGGATCGTTCGGTTGGCAAAATGGCTCTGGCGCTGGTGCTGGCTAACGTGCTTATCTACGTGCCCGGCCTGCTGTGGCTGGGTCAGCTGTATGGTTGGGACAAGCCGATCCTGGAATGGGGTCTGACACCGTTCCTGCTGGGCGATGCGATCAAACTGGCGCTGGCTGCGCTGCTGATCCCGAGCCTGTGGAAACTGGTTGGCGACGCTCGCACCTGATTTCTGAGAGTTCTCGTGAACAAACCCGCGCCCGGAGCGATCCCGGCGCGGGTTTTTTGTTGCCCTGATTACGAGATGCTGGACAAGTTGTGTTGGTCAGGGGCAATCTGATGTCAAAGAAATCATCAGGTTATTAAAAAATGCGTATTCTATCTGGTTCAGCCTTGGCTGCCTGCGCCGCCCTGTGGCTTGGGGCTGTGGCACCATCTTTGGCGGACACCCCAATTACATATTCCGATGCAGGGCGTTCGCTTTTCAGTTTTGCCGTGCCCGACTTCTGGGCCGTACGCACGGGTGGCCCGCGCGAGATTGAGGACACCGAGCTGGGGGACCTGCGCGCTGTTGCGCGTGTCATGGCTATACGGCCTGTGACGGATGACAACGTCTGGATGGGGTTTGTCTCGCCCGCAGGTGTCGCATCGATTGAGGGCGGGCTTCGGTATCTCGAAGATATCGACAAATTCCTCGTTGAAGATCCTTCAATCTCCGGTACCTCCGACACTCGTATCGGCGGTTTGCCCGCACGGGTCATCCGAGGCACCGGTACCCGCGACGGACGTGGCATCAATTTCACTGCTACGGTGATCGACCTGCCGAATGGGCGCGTGGCCGTCGTCGTTGCGATCCTGCGTAACGGAGCCGATCTGGCCTATGTGGATGACCTGAACGCCGTTTTCGCGTCGTTCCGGGCTTTGCAGTAAGGAGAGGTGCAGATGATTACCAAAAGCATCAAACGTGCGCTCCTTGCCTTGGGGCTCGGCGCGGCAAGTTTCACTCTGTCGGCTTGTGATGGCGTATCAGTCGGGGTCGGCTACGGGTATGGTTATGACCCGTTCTACGACTCGATGCTGTGGAACGACTACTACCGGCGAGATGTTGATGTGGATATTGACATAGACCGGCCCAATCGTCCCAGGCCGCCCGCTGGTAAACCTCCGGCAAGGCCAAAGCCGCCGGTAGCTAAGCCGCCAGCTCGGCCACGGCCGCCCGTGGCGCGTCCACCGACGGCCAGACCGCCCATTCATCGCCCGGCACCTCGGCGTCGATGACTCCAAGGGTTCCCGTTCCAAACCGGACCGACCAGTTTCGTGACATTGAAGGTAAGGGCGTGTTCTAGCCGCGCTCTGCCATATCCCAGATTTGCTCTACCCAGTTTGCGGGCCTAAAGAACTGGCGAACAGATCGGAGTTTGTTTTTTGATTTCAGTGCACGCCTGATGTGCTGGTCCGGCGGCAGGTGTGGGACTCGAGCGTTATACTGCCCTTTGATTGCGTCCGGTGGGTTGAGTGCCCCAGCAAAGATAACAACGCGCGTGTTTTTGGGTGGTCGCGTATCCAGAAAGTAGTTCAGCGGAAACTTGGGTATGCATTCGATCCGGAAATGACGGACCCAGTCCGAAGGCCAGAATTTCACTCCTTCCGGCGCGTTTTTAGTGACGAAATGCTGTTCGAACCGATACTTGTCAGCGACACCCTGCGGGTCCATCGCAAAAATCTCTTGAAGAGGAGCAAGAGCGCCGACTGGCATACGGTAGATCGATGTTTGTCCCAGCTTGCTTAGTGGTTTCGCCGCGTTGCGCGCAAGAATGACATCGTCCGGGCTGCCGAACTCAAAAAACGAATCCAATGATCCGGTAATGGCAACATCCAGGTCTAGAAAAAGGAACGGCCCTTTCAAATCGGCGAGTTCCGAAGCCCACAACCTTGATTTGGGCCATTGGCCAATCGTACGGGCAGGCATGAACCCGGGCATCTCAGGTAGGTCGAAACATTCGACGCCGGGATCTATGCCTTCAAGACTGTCAGTGAATGCCACAAACCTGAACGGCGGTGTCGTGTTGGCGCATACCATCCTATACAGGCGGTTGATATAGGGAGCGCCATAGCGCGTGCCCCAGTTTATGCAAACGATCTGTTTGTCCATACCCGCATGGCTACCAACCACGCACAACAATTCTGTGACGGGTATTCAGATCAAGGGTCGATCAGTATGGTCGAAATCACTGATGAACCTTCCAGCGTTCTGTGAACGGGGCATTTGTCCGCTATTTCAAGCAACCGGGCCCGTTGCTCCTGATCCAGCGGACCTTCCAGGCGGATCTTGCGGCGGAACTCGTCGATCTTGCCGTCTCCGGCCAGTCCGGCATCTTGTGCGTGTACCTTGTTGTGGCAGACATCGACGGTGATACCCGTCAACGGCCACCGCTTGCGTCGCGCATACATGCGGATCGTCATCGAGGTGCAGGCCCCAAGGCCCGAGGACACAAACCCGTAAGGCGACATGCCTTTGTCGGAACCCCCATAGGATTCAGGCTCATCTGCCACAGCATGATGCCGGGGGCCAGACTGGATGTCCTGCAAGAACCCCGAGGGGTCAACTTCGGTCACACGCACAACGCCCTCGGGCGCGCCAGGGGGCGGTGCGGGCGGGCGAAGAGGGATGTAACGCGTCACCCAGGCCGCAATCACGTCAGCGGCGTATTCGGCGTCCGAGGCGCGGGTGATAAGGTGATCGGCGTCGTCCAACGTGACAAAGCTCTTGGGGTGTTTGGCGGCCAAAAAGATTGTGCTGGCATTGTCGATGCTGACAGTTTCATCACGCGGTGCGTGCAGGATTAGCAGCGCCGCTTTCAGGTCAGTAATCGCCGGGGTTAGCGCGGCTTCTGAAATGTCATCGACAAAGGCCTTGCCGATACGGAAGGGGCGACCACCCAGCATTACCTCGGCTGATCCGTCCTGTTCGATCTGGGGTAGGGCACCCTCGAAATGGTGGGCGACATGGCCGGGATCGGCGGGCGCGCCCAGCGTGACCACCGCCTTGACGCTGGGGATGCCAGCCCGGGCACGCAATACAGCAGCCCCGCCTAGGGAATGTCCGATCAGCAAAGACGGCGCCATGTTGCGGCCTGCGAGATAGTGCGCCGCGGCGATCAAGTCCTTGACATTCGAGGTGAAGGTAGTGTTGGCGAACTCTCCGCCCGAATGACCCAGCCCGGTGAAATCAAAGCGTAAAACAGCGATGCCCATCGCGGCCAGACGGGCGGAGATGCGACGGGCGGCAGGGATGTCCTTGGAGCAGGTAAAGCAATGCGCAAACAACGCGGTCGCCAGCACCGGCCCGTCCGGCAGATCAAAGCGTGCAGCCAACTGGTTGCCGTCGTGACCGGCAAAGGTAATGCGTTCGGTGGGCATGGCAGATCCTTACGTGTCGGGATGGATCCAATACTGTGTGCTTGCGGCTGGTGCCTCAACCCCATTGTAAGAAGCGTCACGGGAAGGTGAGAAAAGTGTACGCTTGCGGGTAAGGCAGACGGATTTCCATACAGTTCAAAATTTGTGATGCGATGGTTGTTAAATATTCGTTTTAATAATTTCAGGAATGCCCCCATCTTGCAGCTATCAAACACAGCAAGCCAAGGAGGCTCACATGTCCCATACCGCATCCGCCCCGCGTGGCGTTGTTTTCCGCCCCGATCTTCTGATCGTCATCGCCCTGACCGGAGTGCTGGGATTCACGCTGGGTCAGACCTGGCCAGCGGCATCGACCACAGCTGAAACCGTCATCCCGTCCGAGGATTGGCACGGCAACGTCCGGCGTTCGACCTGGCCGGATTGAGGCCTTAAACCTGTCCCATCAACTGCGGGTCAAATGGATAAGTGGTCAGGTTCTCATACCCGTCCTCGGTGATCAGAACCTGATCTTCGAGCTTGATCGAGAAGTCGCCGCCAACTTCTCCGACGGCGGCTTCGACACACAGAACCATTCCGGGCTCAAGCGGATAGTCGTAAGAGCCCGCAACCGCCTTGTCCGGATAGGCGACCAGGGGCCATTCATCACAAAGCCCAACGCCATGCATCAGGCAGCCGTATTTCTGCGCCTGAAACTTGTCGTCCAGCTTATGTGAATTGGCGGTCAGTTCGGGGATCATCACGCCGGGTTTCAGCATCTCCATATTGGTCACGATGTGCTCATGCGCGTGCTGCATGGCATAGACCATGTCAGGGCGGGGCTTCTGATCCCCGATCCACCACGTGCGCGAGATGTCGATGCAGATGCCATACGACCCGATCAGATCAGTATCGAAGGCGATGATCTCGTTTTGCTGCGTAATCCGTGGCCCGCATTCCTGAAACCACGGGTTGGTGCGCTGACCCGAGGCCAGCAGGCGAGTCTCGATCCATTCACCGCCGCGCCGGATGTTCTCGGCGTGTAGAATGGCCCAAATGTCATCTTCCGAGGTTTTGCCATCGCCCACATTGGCGCGTGCAAATTTCTCCATCTTGGCCACGGCGGTTTCGCAGGCATGGCTGGCGCAGCGCATGGCCAGAATCTCATCCGGACCCTTGATAGCGCGGGTCTTCTCGGTGACCTCTTCACCCTCCATGATCTCGAATCCCTGCGCCTCCAACGCGCGCAGCCCGTGCAGCATGATCTTGTCAACGGCCAGACGTTTGTTGCCGCCACCATGTTCTTCGATCAGCTGACGTACCTCGTTCGAGAACACATCCGCCGCCACGTCCACCTTGTCGCCACGGTCGAAATAAAACAGATCGGCACCGGATCTCTGTTCGCGCACCAGCGGGTTGAATTTCGACAGGAAGGGTGAGTTCTTATAGTCCCAGATTACCATGTATCCATCGGCGCACAGCAACACGGCGCGGAACGGGTTATGGGTATTCCACAGCTGCATGTTGGTGCTGTCGGTGGCGTAACGGATGTTGAGCGGATCAAACATCAAAAGCCCGCCATAACCCCGGTCAACGATCGCTTTGGTCAGACGTTTCCACCGGAATTCCCGCATCCGCGCCAGATCGGGCAGGGCAAGGCCGGCAGCCTCCCATTCCGCAAAAGCCAGTTGCGTCGGGCCGATCTCGATCCGATCAAGATCGTTTGGCGTGCCATCACCCAAGGTTGCACCCTTGCTCGGGTCGATCTTGCGGCTGTCGCGGTAATGCTGGTTCATGGTGGGCCTCCCTGCCTGATTATTGAGCATGAGGAAACATCTCTGCGACGTCTTGGAGATTTGCGACCGTATGCCCGTCGCTTTTTGACCGACAACCCGAGGCACAGATGGTAGGTCGATGTCATGACGATCCTACAGACCTCAATCCCTTATGACCCGCTAACCCCACGCCCTTTACCGGGAATCCAACCGGCAAGCATGGATGACTGGCTGCATTGCGATGATGCGTTTGCCGGTCAGATGCAGCGGCGCGAGGCGCTTTTACAGGAGCAGCGATCGGACGTTCTGGCAATGGACCCCGAGGCTGAACCTGCAGCGCAGGAACTTTTGGATCTTGTCCTGAAGCACGTCTATCCGGACGGTTCCGATCAGGTCACCCGGCCGGACGGGCAGGTCGTTGAAATCGATCGCACACGCCCGCTGGATACGCTGTGCCGCCTTGTGCAGGAAGACTTCTGCATCCTGCAAAAACACGGGGACGAACACGTCCTGACCGGTGCCATTCTGTGTTTTCCCGCCAGTTGGTGCCTGTCGGAAAAGTTCATGCGACCTTTGATAGACATCCACATCCCGGTGTCCGGTTATGACGCCAATATCGCCCGCCGGGTGCAACGCTTGTTCGACGGGATACAGCCGGGGCGGCCACTCTGGCGATTCAACGCATTGTGGTACGAGGACGCCGAACTGCACCAACCTCGCAGCGCCAATGACCGACGCGAGGTTAGCACGCTGGGGGCTGAACGGTTTTTGCGCAGCGAACGCCAAACACTGTTGCGCCTGCCGCAAACACGAGCGGTGGTCTTTTCGATCCATACCTATGTTCTGGAGGCTCCGTACCTGCAAAAAATGGAAAACCCCGCCTGACGGCGGGGCCTCCATGGAGGGTATTTAGTTTATTTTCTACATGCCCAACGCATTGGCTACACCAGCGAATGCACCGCTTGTGCTGAGAGCGGAGATTGCCAAAGTGTAAGCCAAAACCTGAGTGTTCAGGCGAAAGTCTTCGCCCTTGATCAGGTTTACTGCGGCCACAGAGGCCGCGATGGGTACCGACACACTGGCCACAGCCCCGGTCAATCCCCAACTTGTCAGTCGAAGGATGTCACTGGGCTTTTCGTGGTCGAGGGGGGGCGTGTCCTTGTTCCCATCATTAGACTGCTCGATGGTTTCCGTCCGAAAAGCGATGCTAAGCAACTGTTCATCAGACAGCTGGATTGGCCGGGCTGCTTGTGCCAGCGCCTCTTTTTGCGGCTTATCCAGAACTTCTTCGCCAGATACGTTCAGCCCTGCGAACGGGCCTGTCACTGCCTCGAAAATTTGTTTTCTGTTTCGTGATTTGGAGGGAGCCAACGTGTCAAACGCGCTCATGAATTGTTCCACGGTCAGAACGGTATTGGGTGAAAGCCACTCGACACGTTGCGTCGCGCAGATATCGACCATCCGGTATAGAATGACCACCAGCATGAGTTCAGAAATCTCGCTGTCATCCAATAGGGGAGACACCGGTGAAACGGTGATCGTCAACCTGTTCTTCGGTAGAGTCACGATCGGTCTGCGTGCCGTTTTCAGCCCTGCCGCGCGATCAAGCCGTTCGAACCGGTCATCAACGCCGACAACTTGAGTGTCGAGGGTAAGGCGAACCAGATACTGGCTGGATACTATGCTGGCATCAGTTTCACCCAGTATGCTTTTACGCTCAACCAAGTGTCCGTAATCTTCCAGGGTCGTAGCCACGATGCTGCCAAAGCGTTCAAGCGCGCCGCCGGTGTCACCGTCGAATTGAAGGCCGCCGTGATAGTTGTGCTTCGCAGTCACCACTTTTTCCTTTGTCGTACCCTGTGTTGGGAATCAGGTTAACAACGGAGTTGGGGCAGATTGGGGCGAAAATGGAAAAAAATCTAAAATCGGAAGGATTGATTACTCTTTGGAAACCTAGGCATTTTAGGGGCCGATAAACGTCTGTGGCAACAATGTGGCCGTTTTGAGGTGGGTAATCGTTGAAAAGTGGCGCGTATTAACCGTCGATTCGGGCGGCCATGATCGCGATGGATTGCTGATAGACCGTGGCCGCATTCCATTCCTGAATCACCCTGAAATTGGGTTGGCCCGGTTGATAGCCGCGCCCCGGTTTCCACCCTTTTTGACGCAGGAAATTGGCAGTTGAGGCAAGCGCGTCGGTCATATTGTAGAAATCCACCCGACCGTCGCCGGTGGCATCTACGCCATAGACCAACGCATTGCCGGGAAGGAACTGAGTGTGCCCCAATTCGCCGTGCTTCGCGCCTTTGGTGCCGGTCGTAATGCTGCCTTGATCGACCAGTTTCAGCGCGCCTATGGCATGGGGGATGAAGAACTCGGATCGGCGACAATCATACGCCAGTGTCGTGATTGCGGAAACAACCTGACTGTCGCCCATGAAATTCCCAAATCCGGTTTCCATTCCATGGATGGCAATCAGCACACCGCTGGGGACACCGTATTGGCGTTCCAGCGCGGCGTAAAATTGCGGGTTGCGCGCTTTTCGTTTGCGCCCTTGTGCTACGATGGTATCGGCGCCGCGAACCCGCATGAATTTGTCCAGCGAGTATTTAAAGCTTTTCTGATTGCGGTCTGCGGCAATGGTGCGCGTCGCATATTGGGTTTGTGCCAGAGCCTGCAGACCCTTCTTTTTTACACCTGCGCGCTTGGCCTGTTTCGCGAAATCTTGTTTCCAGGCCTCAAAGCCGCTGCTGGTGTTACCGCAGGGGGCGGCCGTGGCAAGCGTCGGTAGTGACAGGGCAAAAATCAAAGTTAATCGAAGCATCAGTGAAATCCGGTCAAGAAAGCTGAGACTAAGCGTAAGCGGCAATTCGCAATACTCAAAGGGTTTAATACAAGTCCAACTCGCCGGTGCTTTTTAGGGTTTCAAACCATTCGTCAGGAGTTTTGTCGATTTTGGCGTGCTTGACCATCATCGCGTTCATATTCGGCAGGTTCGACGAGTCCGGCCATTTTTCCGGCTGCCACAGGTTCGAACGGATGACGCATTTGGGGCAATGGGCAAACACGGTTTCTACATGGATCAGCAGAGCCAGCTTGGGCGCGTGGTCATTCACCACCATTCCGTTCAACAACTCAGAATCGGCGCAGATTCGGGCAGTGCCGCGAATGCGCAGTGTTTCCATTTTGCCGGGGACGAAGAAGATCAGGCTGACGCGCGGGTCTAGAAGAACATTATGAAACGTGTCCACCCGCTTGTTGCCGGGGCGGTCAGGAATTGCCATCAGCGTATCCGAAATCACCTGAACAAAACATGCTGGGTCACCCCGTGGGGAAACATCCAAATGCCCTCCCGGATTCGCGGATGCAATCAGGCAAAACGGCGAGGCCGCGATGAAGTCTCGGCACATCCGGTCCAGCCCAGTCAGTTCCTTGGCGATGATCTGGGGCAGGGGGGCACCGGTGATGCCCTCTAACTCCTCAGTCGAAGTCACAAAGTCCGAATATTGCGAGAAAGGATCATCGTTTGACATGTGTTCTCTCCTGACCGGGGTAACCGCAAGTTTGAAAGAACAAGGCAAACGAAACAAGGGCGCCCGATTGGACGCCCTTGCAGATGTAAACCCAAATCCGGATTAGCAGCTGTAGTACATGCCGTATTCTACCGGGTGCGGGGTGTGCTCGTAGGTTTCTACCTCTTCCATCTTCAGTGCGATGTAGCCATCGATCTGGTCTTTGGTGAACACGTCGCCCTGCAGCAGGAAGTCGTGATCGGATGCCAGAGCTTCCAGGGCTTCACGGAGCGAGCCGCAGACGGTCGGGATATCGGCCAGTTCTTCGGCAGGCAGATCGTACAGGTTCTTGTCCATGGCTTCGCCCGGATCGATCTTGTTCTTGATGCCGTCCAGACCGGCCATCAGCAGAGCGGCAAACGCCAGGTAGGGGTTTGCGGCCGGATCGGGGAAGCGAGCCTCGACGCGCTTGGCTTTCGGGCTTTCGGTCCACGGAATACGGACACAACCCGAACGGTTGCGGGCCGAATAGGCGCGCAGTACAGGTGCTTCGAAGCCCGGGATCAGACGCTTGTAGCTGTTGGTCGACGGGTTGGTGAAGGCGTTCAGGGTCTTGGCGTGTTTCAGGATACCACCGATGAAGTACAGCGCTTCGTCCGAAAGATCGGCGTATTTGTCGCCAGCGAACAGAGGCTTGCCATCTTTCCAGATCGACATGTTCACGTGCATACCGGTGCCGTTGTCACCTGCGATCGGTTTCGGCATGAACGTGGCCGATTTACCGTAGGCGTGTGCGACGTTGTGGATGACGTACTTGTACTTCTGCAGCTCATCGGCCTGTTTGGTCAGGCTGTCGAAGATCAGGCCCAGCTCGTGCTGACAGGACGCAACCTCGTGGTGGTGCTTGTCAACTTTCATGCCCAGACGCTTCATGGTCGACAGCATTTCCGAACGCAGATCTTGCGCTTCGTCAACGGGGTTCACAGGGAAGTAGCCGCCCTTAACGCCCGGACGGTGGCCCATGTTGCCCATCTCGTACTCGGTGTCGGTGTTCCACGACGCGTCGGTTGCATCAACTTCGTAGGATACCTTGTTGATGCTGTTCGAGAAACGGACGTCGTCAAACAGGAAGAATTCAGCTTCGGGGCCCATGTAGGCAACGTCGCCGATACCCGAGGATTTCAGGTACGCTTCAGCTTTCTGAGCGGTGCCGCGCGGGTCACGTTCGTATGCTTCGCCGGTGTCGGGCTCAACGATCGAGCAGTGGATGCAAATGGTTTTTTCCGCGTAGAACGGATCGACATATGCGCTTTCGGTGTCGGGCATCAGTTTCATGTCCGATGCTTCGATCGACTTCCAGCCCGCGATGGACGAACCGTCGAACATGAAGCCTTCTTCCAGGAAGTCCTCGTCAACTTGATCGGCCATGATGGTCACATGCTGCAGCTTGCCGCGTGGGTCGGTAAAGCGGATGTCGACGTAATCAGCGCCTTCGTCCTGGATCAGCTTAAGAACTGCGTCCTTGCTCATACTCTCTATTCCTCTACTTGGAGTGTTCGATTACAGCGCTTCCGAGCCGGTTTCACCGGTTCGGATGCGAATGGCTTGCTCAACAGGCGAGACAAAGATTTTGCCGTCGCCAATCTTGTCGGTCTTGGCGGCCGAGACGATTGCCTCGATGGCGGAGTCGACCTGATCGTCGTCCAGTACGACCTCGACCTTTACCTTGGGCAGAAAGTCGACCACGTATTCCGCACCGCGATAGAGTTCGGTGTGACCCTTCTGGCGGCCAAAACCCTTGACCTCGATCACGCTGAGACCCTGGACACCCACGTCCTGCAGCGCCTCTTTCACTTCGTCCAGTTTGAACGGTTTGATGATCGCTTCGATCTTCTTCATCCCGGGCTCCCTATAACACTTGTCAGGTTGGCACTGATCACGTCTATGATCAGTCGGCAATCTGATTGCGAAAATGGCCGCGCCCTTGTGGTGAGAAATTAAGCGGTGGGTGAAATTTTGGTCAACTTGCACAAAAAGTAATCAGAATTGAATCGCCGAGGGATTGATGATGATTGAATTACTGACAGCCGCGCAAATGCGGGCCATCGAACAGGCCGCGATTGAGTCTGGTGAGGTGACCGGACTGGAGTTGATGGAACGGGCCGGGCGGGGCGTTGTCGAGGCGATTTTTGAAGAGTGGCCGGAACTGGTAAAATACTCTGGTCGGGCAGTGGTTTTGTGCGGGCCGGGGAACAATGGCGGCGACGGATTTGTTGTCGCGCGGCTGTTGCGCGAGCAGGGCTGGGAGGTGGAAGTTCTTCTGTATTGCGACCCCGAGAAGCTGCCGGTCGATGCGCATACGAACTATGAGCGCTGGTGCGAGTTGGGTGCAGTCGGCGATCTTCGAACCAAAGGTTCGCTTTCAAAAACTGTAGAACCGGACCTATTCATTGACGCCGTTTTTGGAACCGGGCTGGCCCGCCGTATTGAAGGAGAGCTTGCGCAAGTTTTGCAGTCGTTTGATGACCTAATTGAAGCAAAGGGGATCAAAGTTGTCGCCATCGATGCTCCGTCTGGGCTTTGTTCAGATAGTGGCAAGTCGCTTGGTGTGTTCGCGGTCGCTGACCTGACAGTTGCGTTTCACCGGGCTAAGCGGGGTCATTATTTAGACCGCGGACCAAATCAATCGGGTCGGCTGGTCGTGAAGTCAATTGGAATAAACGAAGTTTGGAATGAGAAGGCAGATGGCGCGATCTTAGGTTTGGTTGAGGGCGGGCCAAAACGATTCCGAAAACTACCTCAGACTCACAAGTATTCACACGGCCACGCCCTGGTCTTTTCCGGCGGGCCGGCCAAAACCGGGGCCGCGAGGCTGGCGGCGCGCGGGGCTTTGCGCATAGGGGCGGGGTTGGTGACTTTGGCGGTGCCTCCGGCGGCTCAGATGGAGGTTGCGGCGCAGGTGACCGCGATCATGTTGCAGCGGGTTGAGGGGGCAGAAGGCCTGACCGACGTGCTGAAGGATGAGCGGTTGAATGCTCTGTGTCTCGGTCCAGGGTTGGGCATAGAGCGTGCGCAGGAGTTGGTGCCGGCTGCCTTAAAGGCCAAACGTGCGACGGTTCTGGACGCCGATGCGCTGACAGCGTTTGCGGATGATCCGGCAGCTTTATTCTCTCAACTCCACGAAAGCTGTGTTTTGACGCCTCATGGCGGAGAGTTCTCGCGACTGTTCCCGGATATCGCCGAGAAGCTGGCGGAAACACCAACCAAAGGCCCGGCCTATTCCAAGGTGGATGCGACCCGTGAGGCCGCAAAACGGGCAGGCTGCGTGGTGCTGTTCAAAGGGCCGGACACTGTGATCGCCGCGCCGAATGGGCGTTGTTCAATCAGCGCGGCCTTTTACGAACGCGCGGCCCCTTGGCTCGCAACTGCCGGATCGGGCGATGTGCTGGCGGGGTTTAGCACCGGTCTACTGGCGCGCGGGTTCGATCCGAAGCAGGCGGCGGAAACGGCGGCCTGGCTGCATGTGGAATGCGCGCATACATTTGGTCCGGGGTTGATCGCGGAAGACCTGCCCGAGCAGCTGCCTAAGGTTTTTAAAGAACTGAATATTTGATTTCGTGAGCGATATTTAGCCGATGCACCCTGCCTTCGGCGGCAATTGGCCGATGGGGTTGCGGCATGGTCAAAGCGAGTGTTTGCCAGACGCATGGTCGAACGTCAAAATTCTCTTGGAGAGGGTCTCCGGCTGCGGCGTTGTCGCAGTTAACATTTTGAATGTAATGGGAATTAAATCCGGATTTCGCGATCTGAGTGGCAGGCGTGCAATACTGTAAAAGTATCGCTGCTGGCCGCTGGTACGTAAGTAAAAACTGCGCGATGAAGGACATCGGGAGCCGGAATTTTCAAGGTGAATGAAATGACGCAGAAACTAAAACTGTCCTCAATAGCTGCCGTGCTGGCTGCGACAACGGCAATTCCTGCCGCGGCTGAATTGAAATACGAAAACAACAGTGGTGGATATGTGCTGCTGTACGGCCAACTCGATCCGGTGGTCGTGTCGGTTGACGACGGCGAAGAAACAGAGACCCGTTTGCTGGACAACGACCTGTCCAACAGCCGCGTCGGCCTGCGGCTGATGCAGCCTTATGGAAGCAACGAGTTCATGTTCCGTTTTGAAACCGGGCTGGGTCTGCCGAGCACCGGAACGGCCAACCAGGATGGCACCAATACCAGCGGTTGGAGCCGTGAAGACATCCGGCATGTCGATTTCTCGCTGAAGGGTGGATACGGTAAATTCTCGGCCGGTCAGGGTAGCATGGCCTCGGACGGGGCCGCCGAGGTAGATCTGTCTTATGTTGGAACAGCTCTGTACTCTTTCACCAACGATGAAAACGGTGCTTTCTTTTATCGAGGGGCTGATGGCGTCCTGAGCGATATCACCGTGGGCGACTCGTCCAGCAACTTTGACGGCGCACGTCGCGGGCGCATCCGCTATGACACCCCCGATTTCAACGGGTTCTCGGCTGCCATTGCCTATGGTCAGAACATCCTGTCCAGCAGCGACGACGATGACTACTACGATATCGCTCTCAACTACGGCAACACATTCGCCAATGGGGTAGAGTTCGCGGCAAGCGTTGCATATGCAGTGCGCGATTTCGACGATACCTCGGGCGAGCGTAAGGACACGATCGGGTCCGCTTCGGTTCTGCTGCCCAGCGGTTTCAGTTTTACAGCTGCCTTGGGTACGCGTGACGACACGTCCACAGGGGCCAGCGATCCGGATTACTGGTACACCAAGCTGGCCTATGAAGGCGACTGGGTGTCCTGGGGTAAAACCGGCGTCGGTATCGATTACTTTGACGGCTCGGATTTTGAAAACCAAGGGTCCAGCACCAAATCCTGGGGTATTGCGGTGGTTCAGCGGATCGACAGCATCAACACCGATGCCTACCTGAAATACCGCAACCATGATTTCGACGACACGGTCAATTTCGACAAAAACGAAGCGTGGGTTTTGGGCGCTCTCTGGAAGTTCTGATCCGGCCCACCTGATGAATAAGCGCCCCGGTTCTTTCCGGGGCGTTTTTTGTTCAAATCAGCGGCAAAACAAGACCAATCCGAGCTTTGCCCCCTTGCGCGTGGGCTGCTGGGCAAATAGAAGGCGTCAAATTTGCCCGGCGCGCCGTTTTGCGCGCCCCGAATCCTATGGGGACTACCATAATGCAGGTTACCGAGACGCTGAACGAAGGTCTGAAACGCGGCTACAACATCGTTGTGACCGCAGCCGAGCTGGACGATAAGGTCAATGAAAAACTGACCGAAGCGCAGCCCGAAGTCGAGATGAAGGGCTTCCGCAAAGGCAAGGTGCCGATGGCACTGCTGAAAAAGCAGTTTGGCCAACGCCTGCTGGGCGAAGCGATGCAGGAAAGCATCGATGGCGCCATGAACCAGCACTTCGAAGACAGCGGTGACCGTCCTGCGTTGCAGCCGCAGGTCAAGATGACCAACGAAGACTGGAAAGAAGGTGACGACGTCCACGTCGAGATGTCCTACGAGGCGCTGCCTGCAATTCCAGAAGTTGATCTGAAATCGATCGAGCTGGAAAAGCTGGTTGTCAAAGCGGATGACGCGGCCGTTGAAGAGGCGCTGAACAACCTGGCCGAAACGGCGCAGGACTTTAAAGCTCGCCGCAAGGGTTCCAAAGCGAAAGATGGCGATCAGGTTGTGATCGACTTCGTCGGTAAAGTGGATGGTGAAGAGTTCGAAGGCGGTTCCGCCGAAGACTACCCGCTGGTACTGGGCTCCAACAGCTTCATCCCCGGCTTCGAAGAGCAGCTGGTTGGCGTGAAAGCCGAGGAAGAAAAAGACGTCAACGTCAAGTTCCCCGAGGAATACGGCGCAGAGCATCTGGCCGGTAAAGACGCCGTCTTCACTTGCACCGTGAAAGAGGTGAAAGAGCCCGTCGCTGCAGAGATCAACGATGAGCTGGCAACTAAATTTGGTGCCGAGGATCTGGCTGGCCTTAAGGCCCAGATCGCCGAGCGTCTGGAAGCCGAATATGCCGGTGCCTCCCGCGCAGTAATGAAGCGTGGTCTGTTGGACGTGTTGGACGAGAAAACTTCGTTCGATCTGCCGCCGTCGCTGGTTAAAGCCGAAGCCAAGCAGATTGCACACCAGCTTTGGCACGAGGAGAACCCGGAAGTGGAAGGTCACGACCACGCCGAGATCGAACCCACCGACGAGCACAACAAGCTGGCTGAACGCCGCGTGCGTCTGGGCCTGTTGCTGGCCGAGCTGGGCCAGAAAGCCGAGGTTGAAGTCTCTGATGCCGAGATGACCCAGGCGATCATGAACCAGGCGCGTCAGTACCCGGGTCAAGAGCGTCAGTTCTTTGAGTTCGTGCAGCAGAACGCTCAGATGCAACAGCAGCTGCGTGCGCCGATCTTCGAAGACAAGGTCATCGATTACATTGTCGAACTGGCTCAGGTTGCCGACAAAGAAGTCAGCAAAGACGACCTGCAGAAAGCCGTTGAGGCACTGGAAGAGGAGTAATCCACTTCCGCCCATCCTCAAGTGGGCAAAAAAAAGCGGAGCCGTCTGTTTATCAGACGGCTCCGGTGGGTGGCTTTTGTACTATGAGGTGAGGGGGTCAGGCCTCATGAGCAAAAGCACGGGGGGTACTTAGCAGAGCTGTCTTCTGCTCTGGCGTGAAGCGGTCCGATAGCGCCTCGATCAATTTCAGAATAGCGTTGACTTCTTCTTGCGTTCTCGCCGAATGCATCTGTTCGACAAAGTACTTTTCAAGCTCGGTCAGCGGCTGATGATCGACATTCGCCGGGGGTAGGGTTTTGCTGTGAGCAAACAGCTCCAGCGCTTGTTCCTCGGTCAGAAAGACATCATGTTCGATGCCCGCATAGTCACGGATCCCCGAAATACGTTCATCTGAGCAATCCATCATCGCGGCCATCGCGACCACCTTACCCATAGGTTTGGCGTTGCCGAGATAGTCATAAGGTGCGTTACCCGAACGCTGGAGTACGCGGTTCATAACCGGATCGATCACAGCGATTGAGTCAAGTACACCAGCGGTCTTTGCGTATTCGAACGAGCCGATCATGACTTCGCTGGTGACATAAGAAACTGAGTTTTTGCCACGCCCGCGACCAAGTTTCTTGGTGTCGACACAGAACCGTGTCGCTTCCCAAACCTGTGAGCTGCGCAGAGGCGGTTCTCCGTCCAGAATCGAATGGAACACGTCCGCCAACATGTGTGGTCCTGTGGTCTGCAACAGGCGCATACATCCAACAACGTCCCCCTCGTCGTTGATGCTGACCACGTGTGCAGGATTTAGGTCATCGAACATGTCGCGCTCGCGACCGTCTACGATGTTGACCTCCCAGCCCAAGCGGTCCCCGAATACGCGGGCCCGCAATTTGAACATTTCGTCCAAGACGTCTTTGAATTTGTGTTGGTTGATACCATCAATGACGATGATCATTTCCATCCCCCTACAGTCTGGTTACCGTGATTCAACAGTTAACCAACTTGTGACCAGAAACTATTGGGGATTTCCCGTATTTTTTTGATTTTTTTTGCCTAGCCAGGGGCAATTAGGCCTAAACCAATGGCTCTGCCAATGGCCTGCGGGGTGGTTAATGCGCCCAGTTTTTCGCGACCCGAACGCATGTGAACTTCTACGGTCCGATGAGAAATGGACAGAATGTCACCGATATCCTGTTGGGACTTACCTTCGGCCACCCACTGAAGGATTTCTTTTTCTCGCGTGGAGAGGGCTGGAAGGTACAGGGCTTTGGCAAGGACGCCGGATTGCATGACTGTGTCATGCGCCTGAACGGCTGCCATCTGCAGATCGCCCATCACACGTTTCTTCAGGTTTTCCCACTCATGGTCCGAGCAGTCGCGCGTCACGCTGAGGATCCCGCATTCTCCGTAGGGGCCGCGAACGGGCACCGTCAAACCTCGTGGGGTTATCCCAAAGTCATGGGCGTCGCGGAAAACAGCGTTGAATTTCTCATCGTGATTAAAGCGGCTCCAATCGACCGGTGCGATGCTAAGAACGGACTGATAGATCGTCGGATCGAAGTGGTGGTAACCGTGGCTGCCGTAGTGAATCTTCCACTCGTCCGGGTAATTTGCATACCCTTGGACGTCACCTTTCACAGGATTCATGGTGGCATAAGACGCATAGTCAAAGCCAAGTTCCTCGCAGACCGAGTTAATAATGTCAGCGGTCGACTTCTCTTGATGGTCGAGCGCAGCCAAGTCTATGAGTTTCACCTGTCCAACCTTTGTTCGGCACTCCTCATCCCCTAAAGTGCCAAGTCCGTCTTTACTCCAGTATACGTTGCGTCAATTGGCGCGTCGGGCGCAAGGGAATAGTTCATATCGAACAAACATAATGCGTGCTTCGCGCAACAGAATATTACGAATCCGCCCCAAAAGGGCGAACTACGATCCATTTTGACGCTATTTCGCGTCGGATGTCCATATTTTTAACTGAAGTTGCGCGGAGGGTCACTGGGGCACAAGTCCTGTTTCAACCAACATACCTCTCGCTTTAGCCTCTGGGTAATACCCCTTGGCATACAGAAAAATCGCCCGTTTCTGATCGCCGTCCGAAAGCAACCACGCACCGCGCAGGTACTTGCCGGCATATTCAAGATTGGTATCCGCATCCAGCAAACCCTGTGCATTTCCAGAATAGCCCATTGAGCGCGCTGTCGCCGGCAGGATCTGCAGCAAGCCGTAGTAGGGGCGGTTCACGGCCCAGGGCCGATGCGTGCTTTCCCGGATCGCCAGCTTGTGCACCAACTCGCGCGGTACCTCGTAGTGGTCCGCCCAGTGGTTGATTGATGCGCGCAGCTCGGGCGTTTCGTTGGGGTAGAGCGGGGGATCGAACGTGTCCTGCGTCGGCGTGTCTGGCCCGCCACAGGCGGCGAAAGGGGCAATCAGCAAAATGGCTAAGACGCTGCGGTGCAAGAAAGATGTCATCCGTGTACTCCGAAATTTAGGGCACGATGATATGAAACGGGACGTGCTGCGCAAGAGTAGGTATTTCATCTGGCTGAATTTTGCCCGATGGGCGTGTGCATAAAAAAAGGCCGCGCAAAACGCGCAGCCCTTCCAATTATTATTTCAGCCGTTTCAGGCTTTGGCTTCGTCTTCTTCAGCCGGAGCTTCTTCAGCAACCAGGTCTTCGTCGTCGGAAGCGGCGGAACCGATGTCGTCGAACAGTTCGGCGATCTCGAATTCAGCAGCGGCTTCTTCTTCCGCGGCCAGTTCCTGGATCGATTTGCCCGACGCCTGCAGTTCGGCTTCTTCTTCCGAACGGGCGACGTTCATCTTGATCTCAACTTCGACCTCGGGGTGCAGCTTGACTTCCAGCGAGTGCAGACCCAGTTCCTTGATCGGAGCGATCAGGGCGATCTGTTTCTTGTCGACAGTGAAACCAGCTTCGGTTGCAGCGTCTGCGGCGTCACGCGGGGTGACCGAGCCGTACAGAGCACCGGCATCCGATGCCGAGCGAATCACGATGAACTGCTGACCGTCCAGCTTTTCAGCCAGTGCTTCAGCTTCTTTCTTGGTTTCCAGGTTGCGGGCCTCAAGCTGCGCTTTCTGGGCTTCGAACGACGCGATGTTGGCGTCCGATGCACTCAGGGCTTTGCCTTGGGGCAGCAGGAAGTTGCGGGCGTAGCCGGGCTTGACGTCAACGACGTCGCCCATCTGACCCAGTTTCGCAACGCGTTCCAGCAGGATAACTTGCATGTCAGTCTCTCCTTACTTCACGGCGTAGGGCAGCAGGGCGAGGAAGCGGGCGCGTTTGATAGCACGGGCCAGTTCACGCTGCTTTTTCGCCGAAACGGCGGTGATGCGCGAGGGTACGATCTTGCCGCGCTCAGAGATGTAGCGCTGCAGCAGACGGGTGTCTTTATAGTCGATTTTCGGCGCGTTCTCACCCGAGAACGGGCAGACCTTGCGGCGGCGGAAAAATGGTTTTGCGGCCATGGTTTATGTCCTTTCGTCAGGCGTTGATCAGCGGCGCTCGCGGCGGCCTTCGCGCTCATCGCGCTTCTGCATCTGGACCGAGGGGCCCTCGGCATGCTCGTCGACCTTGATGGTCAGAACGCGCATGACGTCTTCGTGCAGGCGCATCAGGCGCTCCATTTCCTGAACGGCGCCAGCAGGGGCGTCTGTCTTCAGGAAGGCATAGTGGCCTTTGCGGTTTTTGTTGATCTTGTAGGCCATCGTCTTGACGCCCCAGTACTCGCTTTCGACGACGTTGCCGCCGTTGTCAGCCAGAACGGTGCCGAAATGTTCGACGAGGCTTTCTGCCTGCGCGTTGGACAGGTCCTGACGCGCGATCATTACATGCTCATACAGTGGCATGTGCACTCCTGTTTCTATCAAGGCGCATTTCATAGGCGGGGCCATCTGGTCCTTCGCGACCCTGCCACGAGAGGCTGCGCGATTCATGTGATTAGCGAAGGATGGCCCGATATACACGTTTGAGCGTGAGGGGCAAGCCCCGCCGCACATGCCTTTGTGAAGTCGTGCTAATTCCATTGCGCCGCCTAATTCCTGACGCTTTTCGGCTTGAAGTTATTTTCCATACCAAGGGTTATCCGGAAAGACGGGACCCAAGACTAACCTGAAGAACAGGGTGATAGATATGAGTGCGATCAATACGAATTCAGTTGAACAGGCCCCAAACGCCGCGATCTATGAGAAATCTGTACCCGTTCTGATTGCTTTCTCGCCGAACTGGAAGGTTCGAATGGTTCTTGCCCGCCTCGTGGGCGCTTTTCTGGTCGTAATGGCGTTTTCTATGTGGTTGATGCCTGGTTCCGCGCTGGCTGCCGAGGTCTGGCCAATCAAGCTGGCCGCGTCGCTGTTGTTCCTGTTGGTTGGCGTCAGCCTGCTAACGATCCAGACCCTCGATGCCCGCCCTGATGCCTATTTCGATCCAATCCGCCGCGAGGTTCGGGTGCTGCAAAAGAATGAAAACGGACGGCCGCAAACTGTTCTTCGTCGCAGCTATGACACACTGGGTGGCGCGCGCTTTGCGGACGATCAGGTCGAGCTGTTCGACGTCGATGGGAGCCTTCTGATGAAACTGCCGCTGCAATCGGCGGATGTCAGCCGGGCGCTCAAAGGCCAATTGAGCGGAAGTGTAACAATCTTCGCTTGATTTTTATTCTGTTCATCTAGGAACAGAAACTGTGAGAGAATATGACTTGTGTGCTGCCCTTGGGCAGCACATTTTCGTTACCGAGCAACCCAAATGGTTTGCATCCACAAAATTGCGGAGATTGTTATGAAATCCACCCTTCTTGCTGCTGCACTGGCCGTTTCGGCGACCTCGGCGTTTGCAAGCGCCGAGAAATACACTCTGGACCCCAGCCACAGCCAGGTGGTCTTCAGCTATAACCACCTTGGTTTCTCAACCACAACCGGCATGTTCTCGGGCTTTGAAGGCGAAATCATGTTCGATCAGGAAGACCCCGCCGCATCCAGCGTTTCCGTTTCGATGCCCGTCATCGAGATGTTCACCGGCTGGAAGCCGCGCGAAGATCACTTCATGACCGAGGATTTCTTTGGTGTGGCCGAAGGCGACATGATCACGTTTACTTCGACCGGTATCGAGGTCACCGGCGAGGGCACCGCCAACATCACCGGCGATCTGACCATGAACGGTGTGACTAAATCAGTGGTTCTGGACGCCAAGCTCAATCAAGTTGCTGACCACCCGATGGCGAACAAGCCCTGGGCGGGTTTCGATGCGACAACCACGCTGGTACGCAGCGAATTCAATCTGGGCCAATTCGCACCATTCGTCAGTGACGAAGTCGAAGTCCGGATTTCGGTCGAGGCGCAGAAAGCTGAATAAGTCAGATTCGATCCTTTGAAATGAAGCCGCCGGGGTGTTGCCCCGGCGGTTTTTTTAGCTCTGTCGCTCGGCCGTCAAATTGACTGAGACAACGACCCCATATCCTAATGATTCCTCGGTCGGCTGAGAGGTGCCAACGCTGAAATCCAAACGGTTCAGTTCCAGGTCACCGGTCATCGTGGCGGTTTTCTCCTGCAGGTCGAGGGTAAACGGCAGCACGACGTCCACCGATTTGTCGCGGATAGTCAGTGGGCCTCGCGCTTCATACCCGGTGTCTGTCTTGAAGATGTCGGCTTTGAACTGGGCGGTTGGGAACTGGGCGCTGTCAAAGAAATCGGTGGCCATGGCTTGATCCGTTACGGTGCCCAGACTTAGTGATGCGATAGCAATCGTCACGCCTACCGTTCCAGCCAGCCCCGGCTCTGCCGGGTCTTCAAAGGCGATTGCGGCGGTCCAGTCTGCGAATTGGCCGGTCACCGGGCTGCCCAACTGGGTGATTGTGATGGACAAGTCACCTTCCTGCACCTGCCAGTCCGACTGCACCTCCGTCAGTTCGGCGGTGTCGGTCGCCGCGGCGGAGTGGTCTGAGAAGATGCCGATGGACCAACCTCCGACCAGAACAGCAACCCAGACCGCCATTGCCGCGGCAGCAGGGATCAGTGAATGATGCTGAGCAGGAGGCTCGGGCGCGTCCGATTGACCGGGCAACATGCGGCGCAGGGTGCTGTCCTTGTCGACGACGTGGTGCTTGAGGGCTCCGGCGATGTGCAGGACCAGCGACCCAGCCAGAACCCAGATGAACAGCCAGTGCAAGCCGGACGTGACCTCGGAAAGAAAGGGCGACTTGGGTACGAAGGGCAGGTTTTGCCCAAAGGGCCACAGGATCGGCGCGAACCCTTCCGAGGCAGCGTGATGCAGCCAACCGCTCAGCGGCACCAGAACCAGCGAGGCATAGAGCATCCAGTGAACGGTTTCGGCGGCGAAGGCTTCGGGTTTGTTCTCGGCGTTCAGTAACCCCGGCTTGGTCTGCGTCACCGCCCACAGGATGCGAGCAAGGGCGACAAAGAAAACAGTGATACCTACGGTCTTGTGCAACGAGAACAGGCGGGTCGCCCGGGCGATATCGTCCTCGGTGGTCGGGATCGAGGGGTCATAGATCGCGTGGGCCAGATCATTGGCGATCCATCCCAGCGGCAGCGCCGTGAATATCAGCAGGGCGGTCAGCCAGTGGAACGTCTTTGTCACGCTGCCGTAGCTGGAAAATGTGTTGGTCGAGGGCATTGGTTGCTCCGGGGTGATATGACTGGGCTCAACCTAAAGCCATGGGATCAGGACTCAATAGCGGGATGCGCACATCAAAAGTGCCACAGTGCAGAGGTCAGGCAATGCTTGTGCCGCGTCCGCACTCGGTTTACACCCGCCCGCAACCTAACGTCATCCAAGAGGTCGCAATGACACGCGCATTCGTTTTTCCGGGGCAGGGTGCCCAAACCATCGGGATGGGCAAGGCTCTGGCCGAGGCTTACCCGGCTTCTCAGGCTGTATTCGATGAGGTCGACGAGGCGCTGGGCGAAAAGCTGAGCAACCTGATCTGGGAAGGTGAAATCGCGGACCTGACTCTAACGCAGAATGCGCAGCCGGCTCTGATGGCAACCTCGATCGCTGCGATGCGCGCACTGGAGGCCGAGGGCGTTTCGGTGACAGATGCTGCCTTCGTCGCTGGTCACTCGCTGGGCGAATATTCGGCTTTGGCCGCTGCTGGTGCTTTGTCGGTTGCAGATACGGCTCGTCTGCTGCGCACCCGCGGTCAGGCGATGCAAAGCGCCGTGCCGGTGGGCGACGGCGCAATGGCTGCAATTCTCGGCCTTGATCTGGATGCTGTCCGCGCTGTGGCCGAAGAGGCTGCGCAAGGTGAGGTTTGCCAGGCCGCAAATGACAATGACCCGACGCAGGTTGTGGTTTCGGGCGCCAAGGCCGCCGTTGAACGCGCGGCTGAAATCGCCAAGGAAAAGGGCGCCAAGCGCGCGGTGATGCTGCCGGTGAGTGCTCCGTTCCATTGTGCGCTGATGCAGCCCGCGGCTGATGTGATGGCCGAAGCGCTGGCCGCCGTTGAAATCAAGGCACCTGCCGTGCCACTGGTGGCTAATGTCCGCGCCGAAGCGGTTACCGACCCGGATCTGATCCGTCAGCTGCTGGTTGAGCAGGTCACCGGATCGGTCCGCTGGCGTGAAAGTGTTCAGTACATGGCAGCGCAGGGCGTGACCGAAACATGGGAGATCGGCGCAGGCAAGGCGCTGTCGGGTATGATCCGCAAGATCAACCGTGACATCGCAGGCAAGGCCGTTGGCACGCCGGAAGACGTGCAAAAGGTCACTCAGGCCGAATCATAAGTTGAAAACGTCCTGTTAGGACGCACCAAGAGGGAAACCGAATGTTTGATTTGACAGGTAAGAATGCGCTGATCACCGGCGCTTCGGGTGGTATCGGGGGCGATATCGCGCGCGCTCTGCACGCAGCGGGGGCCACTGTCGGGCTGTCTGGTACGCGGGTCGAGCCTCTGCAGGCGCTGGCGGATGAGCTGGGCGAGCGCGCCCATGTTCTTCCCTGCAACCTGAGTGATCCCGAAGCCGTTGCGGCGCTGCCGAAGCAGGCGGCGGATGCGATGGGATCGGTCGACATTCTGGTCAACAACGCGGGCATCACGCGGGACAACCTGTTCATGCGTATGTCGGATGATGAATGGCAGAGCGTGATCGACGTAAACCTGACCGCCACTGCCAAGCTGTGCAAAGGCGTTCTGCGCGGCATGATGAAGGCGCGCTGGGGCCGGATCATCAACATCTCTTCGGTGGTAGGCGCGACCGGTAACCCCGGTCAGGTCAACTATGCCGCGTCCAAGGCGGGTATGGTTGGTATGACCAAGTCGCTGGCCTACGAGGTTGCAAGCCGCGGAATCACTGCTAACGCGGTGGCTCCGGGGTTCATCACCACTGCGATGACCGACAAGCTGACTGACGATCAGAAATCCGGTATCTTGACGCAGGTTCCAGCCGGTCGCATGGGCGAGCCGTCGGAAATTGCTGCGGCAGTTCTGTACCTTGCCAGCCCCGAAGCGGGTTATGTCACAGGAACGACCTTGCATGTGAACGGCGGCATGGCCATGTTGTGATCGCAGGCGAGGCGGGCGCGAAAGCGTTTGCCTCGGGCGTTGTCTGTGCTATAGGCGGCGCATGTATGCAGGGGTCGACCAAACGGTCGGCCTTCTACTTTCCCGGTAATTCGGGGACCCAAACCGCCCGAACCGGGCAAATCAAAGCCAGCCTGAGCGGGCAAGGGCTGAACCGGGCTTTACGCCCTGAAATGGAATGAGGAATAGACATGAGCGACGTCGCAGATCGCGTTAAAAAGATTGTTGTTGAGCACCTGGGTGTTGAAGAAGACAAAGTAGCCGAGAACGCTTCGTTCATCGACGATCTGGGCGCAGACAGCCTGGACACCGTTGAACTGGTTATGGCCTTCGAAGAAGAGTTCGGCATCGAAATCCCGGATGACGCAGCCGAAACCATCCAGACTTTTGGCGACGCCGTCAAATTCATCTCCGAAGCATCCTGATCGCTTCGAAATCCTTAAAAAACGGCGCTTCCGGGCAACGGAGGCGCCGTTTTTTTGTGCGTTGTGGATTTCGGGCTTGTCAGGATAAGGCTTCGTTCGCAACGATCGCCTTTGAGGCACAATAATCCAAAGCGGGCAGGGCATGATGCGATCCACCCCGACGATAAACACTTCGCGCCTGATGCTTTGCGGCATGCGGCCCGAGGATTTCAACCGGTTCGCCGAGATATGGCGCAACCCCTGTATCGTGCGACATATCGGTGGCAAGCCACGATCGCGCGGTGAGGCGTGGGACTCGTTTCTGCGCAACGCCGGGCATTGGCAGATGGCCGGATTTGGGCAATGGGCGGTGCTGCAACAATCGAATCGGGCAATGATCGGTCAGGCCGGGTTTTTCTATGGCAATCGAGCGCTGGGCGAAGATTTTGACAGCTTCCCTGAAGCGGGATGGATTTTGGTGCCAGAGGCTCAGGGGCAGGGGCTGGGATTTGAGGCCGCTCAGGCGGCCCACGACTGGTTTGATCGCATCATGCCGGGGCCGTTGGTTGCAATGGTAAATTCGGCGAATTCAGTCTCGCAGAAACTGGCCGAAAAGCTGGGTTATTCCGTGATGCGAGAATGCGAATACAACGGTACTCCGGTCGTTTTGCTGCGGCGGAACGGTCCACCCGCACGCAGGTAGTCTCAATTTGGGTGTGATGCCGCAAAATGTCCTCAGTTTGCCGAAACTGGTAATATTCGCGTTTGTTCCGGTCTGTATGATACTGTGAATTGCAATGCGATTGAGCGGAGGAGCGTGCTCATGAGGATTTATCCCACTATGGAACTGCAGAACGGCCGGTGTGTGACACTGGAAAAAGGCCGTCTGGATGAAGCAATGATTTGGCATGTGGACCCCGTTGAAACCGCGCGTGGTTGGTCGGCCGCTGGTGCGGGGTGGATGCAACTGACCGACTTCGACGCGATCGAAGGACGGGATACAAACGTCGAACTGGTTGAAGAGATTATTCGCTCGTCTGAGATGTCGGTGCAATTGGCTGGCGGTATGCGTACCCGCGAGCAAGTCGAGCACTGGATCGACAAGGGCGCAGGGCGTATTGTCATCGGTACGCTGGCTGCTTGGGATCCGATCCTAGTCAAGGAACTTGCTAGGCTTTATCCGGATCAGATCGTTCTGGCTGTGGATGTCTGGCAAGGGCAGGTGATGACCGAAGGTTGGCGCAGCCAAAGCGCTTTCACCCCGGAAGCCTATATCGAGGCGTTCGCCGATACCCCGTTTGCCGCCATTTTGGTGACGGATATCGACAGCGACATGGAAGATGTCGAGGCACAGTTGGGCCTGATTTCCGGTCTGGCAGAAAAGTCCCGTACGCCGGTCATCGCCAGTGGTGTGGTACGGACTTCGGATGATATTTCGCGTTTGGCTTATATCCCGAATATTTCGGGCGCGATTGTTGGCCGCGCGCTGTTCCGTAAGTCGATTGATCTGGCCGACGCGCTGGAAGTGGCGCAAGCCGCACATGAACCGGTCGCGCAGTTCCAGTAGCTGACGGACAAACTATAAGCCGTCTGTTGCCCTTCTGGACAACAGGCGGTTTTTTCAATTCTGAACCGTTCTTGTGATTGCAAGCAGAGTTTCTTTTCGGTTTTGGCAGGATGCTGCCGGAAAGGAATATGCCGTTGCTCTTGCCCCCGGCCCCCGGGCCGGGGTATGAGCGGTTCTCAAACAGGAAGCAGGCAAGAGGCATTTCATGCGCAGAGTCGTTGTAACCGGTCTGGGATTGGTCACTCCTTTGGCCAGCGGGGTCGAGGAAACTTGGTCACGGCTGCTGGACGGAGAATCCGGTGCGGGTGCGATCACTCAGTTCGACGCTGAGGCAAGCGGGGTCACCACGACCTATGCCTGCGAAGTGCCGCGCGGAGACGGGACAAACGGAACCTTCAACCCCGACGACTGGATGCCGCCGAAAGAGCAGCGGAAGATCGAAGACTTTATTCTGTTTTCGATTGCCGCAGCTGAGATGGCCTGCAAGGACGCCGATTGGTTGCCCGAGGACGAAGAGGCGCGCCTGCGCACAGGCGTTCTGATCGGATCCGGTATTGGTGGGCTTGGGTCCATCGCGAACACGGCCAACTTGATCCGCGATAAGGGCCCGCGCCGCGTGTCGCCCTTCTTTATTCCCGGAGCACTGATCAACCTGGCCTCGGGTCAGGTGTCGATCCGCCATGGGTTTAAAGGGCCGAACCACTCTGTCGTGACGGCTTGTTCGACCGGTGCGCATGCGATTGGCGACGCCAGCCGCATCATCCGCGCTGGTGACGCGGATGTTATGGTTGCGGGCGGAGGTGAGGGCTGTATCTGCGAAATCGGCATTGCGGGCTTTAACGCGTGCAAGGCGCTGTCGACCAAGTATGCCGACGATCCGAAAAAGGCGAGCCGCCCCTATGATGTCGACCGCGACGGGTTTGTCATGGGCGAAGGCGCGGGTATCGTCGTTCTGGAAGACTACGAGCACGCCAAGGCGCGCGGCGCGAAGATTTACGCCGAGGTTCTGGGGTACGGCATGTCGGGTGACGCCTATCACATTACCGCGCCGTCCGAGGATGGAGACGGAGCCGAGCGTTCGATGAAAGCCGCGCTGCGCAGCGCCGGGCTGGAGCCGAAGGATCTGGACTATATCAACGCGCATGGCACTTCGACCATGGCGGACACGATCGAACTGGGTGCGGTGGAACGTCTGCTGGGCGACCACGCAGCAAACGCGACCATGACCTCAACCAAATCGGCCACCGGCCACCTGCTGGGTGCGGCTGGCGCGATTGAGGCGATCTTCTCGATCCTCGCGATCCGCGATCAGGTTGCTCCGCCGACGATAAATCTGGACAACCCGGCGGTTGAAACACCGATTGATCTGGCACCCAACGCCAAACGCGAGCGTGAGATCAACGTGGCCCTGTCGAACTCGTTCGGCTTTGGCGGCACTAACGCGAGCGTGATCTTCGGAAAGGTCAGCTAAATGTGGCGGGCTTTGGCATCGAACGCGCTGACCATCCTGGTGGTCGGCCTGTTTCTGATCGGCGGTCTGATCCTTTGGGGGCAGTCGCAATATAAGTCCGAGGGCCCGCTGCAAACCGCTATGTGCCTGCAGGTCAAAAGCGGATCCAACATGACTCGCGTTAGCCAGCAGCTTGAGGATGAGGGCGCCATCAGCAGCGCCATGATTTTCCGGATGGGTGCAGACTACACCGACAAGGCCCAGCAACTGAAAGCAGGCAGCTTTCTGGTGCGTGAAGGTGCGTCGATGGAGCAGATCATCGACGAGATCACAAGCAGCGGCGCCAGCACCTGCGGGTCTGAGATCGAATATCGCATCGGCGTCACGCGGGTTCAGACCCGAGTACGCGAACTGGACCCGGCCACGCTGGACTTTGTCGAAATCGCCAGCTTTGAGGCCGGTGAAGAAGAAGCCCCTGCCACATACACTGAAAAGCGTCAGGATTCCGACACCCGCTATCGCGTTTCGGTTGCTGAGGGTGTGACCTCCTGGCAGGTGGTTGAGGCGCTGAAGGGTATCGACGCGCTGACCGGAGAGGTGTCCGAGATACCGGCCGAGGGTCTCCTGGCCCCCGACAGTTATGAGCTGGCTTCGGGCGATGACCGGACTGCTTTGCTGCAGGACATGCAAGCGAAGCAACAGTTGCGGATCAACGCGGTCTGGGAAAACCGGCAGGATGATTTGCCGATCAGCAGCCCCGAAGAGATGTTGATCCTTGCCTCGATCATCGAGAAAGAAACCGGTGTTCCTCATGAGCGGGGACAAGTGGCCAGCGTCTTTGTGAATCGGCTTGAAAAGGGCATGAAGCTGCAGACGGACCCGACCGTGATCTACGGCGTCACCAAAGGCCAAGGCGTGCTGGGTCGTGGCTTGCGGCGGAGTGAGCTTCGCCGGGCAACGCCATGGAATACTTACGTAATCGATGGTCTGCCGCCGACACCGATCGCTAATCCCGGGCTTGCAAGCCTCGAGGCTGCTGTGGCGCCGGAAGAGACTGACTATGTCTTCTTTGTTGCGGATGGTACAGGCGGGCACGCCTTTGCGGAAACTCTGGACGAGCACAACCGCAACGTTGCCAAATGGCGAGAGATCGAAGCCGAGCGAAACAGCTCGAGCAACTAAGAAAAAGGCCGCGTTGAAAAACGCGGCCTTTTCTTTGTTATGCGGCAGGGCGTCGGTGTGGACGGCGACGTTTGGACGGCGCGGGTTTTGACGCCTCATTTGCCCCGTGCGGTCTACGGCCCCTGAAGCCGCCACGCTTGCGCGGTTTCTTGGGTTCAGCGAACTCGGGCATGGTGCCGCTGGCGACCGGAATTTCGATCTTCATCAGCTTTTGAATCTGGCGCAACTGGTCCAGTTCATCCGGTGCGCAAAAAGCGATGCCTTCGCCCTCGCGCCCGGCGCGGGCGGTGCGACCAATGCGATGGACATAGTTGTCGGGCACCTCGGGCAGGTCGTAGTTGATCACGTAGGCTACGCCCGGAATGTCGATGCCGCGCGCGGCAACGTCGGTGGCGACCAGCACGTTGATCTCTCCGGCGCGGAACGCCTTGATCGCGCGGTCGCGCTGACCTTGGCTTTTGTTGCCATGGATCGAGGCGGCGTTGAACCCATCCGCCACAAGGCCTTTCATCAGTTTCTCAGCCCCGTGCTTGGTGCGGGCAAAGACCAGCGTCAGAGCATCCATGTCTGCTGACAGAACTTGGCGCAGCTTCCGCGGTTTTTCAGCCCGGTCGAGGAAGTGAACCGACTGTGTGATCTTGTCTGCGGCCTTGCCCGGGGGCGAAACCTGCACCCTCTGAGGGTTGGTCAGATAGGACTGGCTTAGTTCTTCCATCAGTTTCGGCATCGTCGCCGAAAACAGCATGGTCTGGCGCGGTGTGCCCAATGCCGGTTCGATTTTGCGCAGGGCGTGGATAAAGCCCATGTCCAGCATCTGGTCGGCCTCGTCCAGCACCAGATGGCGGACCGTGCTGAGGTCAACGGCGCCACGTTCCAGCAGGTCGATCAGGCGACCGGGCGTGGCGACCAGAATGTCGGTGCCGCGCGACAGGAACGAGATCTGTTTACCGATGGATTGCCCGCCGACCACGGTGGCCACGCGCAGCTTCGTCTTTTTGGTCAGGTTGCGCAGGCTTTCGGCGATCTGGTTCACCAACTCGCGGGTGGGCGCAAGGATTAGGGCCTTGACCGATTTGGGGACAGGTTTGCCGGGTTGCGCTAAAAGATGGTCAATCAGCGGCAGGCCGAACGCCAGCGTTTTGCCGGTGCCGGTCTGGGCCAAACCAAGGATGTCGTGGCCCTGCAGGGCCAGCGGGATCGCCTGGTTCTGGATCGGCGTGGGTTGGGTAAAGTTCGCGCGTTGCAGCGCGTCATTCAGGGCCGGGGCAAGGCCCAGCATGTCGAAGTCGAACAAGTATCATTCCTTTTTGATCCGAAACGGTTTTCCGCACCGGACAAGAGCAAAAGGCCACGCCAACAGCGCAACCGGCAGGGTTTCTGCGAGGCCTCGGGGCATACAGGCGAGTCCTGTACGTCCGGCCGTCGCATCAAGAACCCTGCGTGAAGGGGAACTAGGAGATGTGTCGTGCGCTGTGGGGGCCGTTACGGCCAGATGCTCACGCGTCAGCGCTTGGTTTGCGGCACATGCGGCCTGCGCGCAGATTTGTCAAGCTTTGATGTGGGGCACCGATGGGGCCGAGACAGGATAAGATCGTATCCCCGACTTTACCTGATCCCAGCGCAATTGTGTTCAATGCGTTAAAAGTTCCTGCAGCGGAGTATTTAACTAAGACGGCGAAGACACGCACATTCTCCATTCGAAAGGGAGGCTCACCGCCTCATCGTCAGCCTTTCCCGATACGCGAATCCCATCAAAGGAACGCAATGAATAGGGCGTGCCCCCCGGTTTTCGTACCTAGAACAGCGGCCTTACGGGCTGGCAATCCAAACGGTTTGCGTGGGGGCGTTCAAGCTTTCTTAACCCGGTGCGTTCTTTGGGTGTTGCGCCCCTGTTGCGCAAATCATTGACTTCGTGCGCTTATTCTCGTATAAGTTGTGTCATGCTAGAAGAAGTGGGCAACGGCCCCGGGGGAACCCGGTGGCCGTTTTTCGTTTCTCTCGTGCGGAAAAACTCACGCATGAGGTCACAGGCAAACATGACTTTGATTACCCCGGAAGAGCGGATGTCACAGACGGCAGAACTTTTGCAGTCGCTTGAGACGTCCATTCGCGGTTTGCGCCAGGCAGCGGAAGAACTGCGCAGGCAAATCGGAACCGGGGAGGATGCAGACCTGGCTGGAACAGCCAAGCAACTCGGTCAGTTAGAGGGGCTGATCCGAAGTTGTCAGAAAGTGGAGACAAGCTTTGTCGAACAACATCACAAACAAGCCGGAATTGCCCAAGGGGGATATGCGCTCGACCTTGAGCGCACTCGACTTGAAATCGGGTGCAGGTTGGCTCGCCTCCGCCGATGCTGCGGTTCGGGACAGGTTTCTGAGTGAGATCGGGGAGGGGGGGCTATGCGCCCTCCCTTTCCTGTTCGAGTTCTGGGCGCTGCCGCATCAATTGCCGCCTGAGGGCGACTGGCGGTCCTGGGTGATCATGGGCGGGCGCGGTGCCGGTAAAACGCGCGCGGGGGCCGAATGGGTGCGGTCGATGGTCGAAGGGTCGAAACCGTTGGATCGCGGAGAGGCCAGTCGGGTGGCGCTGGTCGGTGAGACTTTCGATCAGGTGCGCGATGTGATGATTCTTGGCGACAGCGGGATATTGCACTGTTCGCCACCGGACCGGCGACCTCAGTGGAAGGCTTCGGAACGCAAGCTGATCTGGCCCAACGGGGGCGAGGCGCAGGCGTTCTCGGCGCATGATCCCGAGGGGTTGAGGGGGCCTCAGTTCGATGCCGCTTGGGTGGACGAATTGGCCAAGTGGAAAAAGGCCGAAGAGACTTGGGATATGCTGCAATTTGCGTTGCGCCTGGGTGAGCGGCCGCGGGTCTGCGTGACGACCACTCCGCGGAATGTGAGGGTTCTGAAGGCGCTGCTGGTGTCACCCTCGACCGTTCAGACCCATGCGCCGACCGAGGCGAACCGGGCCAATCTGGCGGACTCATTCCTGGCCGAGGTACGGGCGCGCTATGCGGGCACCCGGTTGGGACGACAGGAGTTGGACGGGGTATTGCTATCGGATGCCGAGGGCGCGTTGTGGACCGGCTCGATGCTGGACGCGGCGCGGGTCGACAAGGTGCCCGAACTGGACCGTATCGTGGTGGCACTGGATCCTGCGGTGACGGCGGGATCGGATGCGGATGCCTGCGGGATCGTGGTTGTCGGCGCGCAGCTGCAGGGGTCGCCCGAGGACTGGCGCGCCTATGTTCTGGCCGACTGGACGGTGCAGGGCGTCGGTCCGGCAGGTTGGGCGCAGGCAGCGATCGATGCCATGGACGAATTCGGGGCCGAGAGGCTGGTGGCTGAGGTCAATCAGGGCGGGCAACTGGTGGAAGAGGTCGTGCGGCAGGTGGACCCTCTGGTCCCGTTCCGGGCTGTGCGGGCCTCACGTGGCAAGGTCGCGCGGGCTGAGCCTGTAGCGGCGTTGTACGAACAGGGCCGCGTGTCTCACGTGGCCGGGCTGGACGCGCTGGAGGAACAGATGTGCCAGATGACCGCGCGGGGGTTCGAAGGGCAGGGCTCACCTGACCGCGTCGACGCGCTGGTCTGGGCGCTGCATGAGTTGGTTGTGGGGCCTGCGGGGGCGTATCGGCGGCCTAGGGTAAGGGCTTTGTGAAACGCAGACCTCCCACGGAACATAGTGGATTAGAAGGGTTGATGTTTCTGACGCCGTTTTTATCTGGTTTCAATGTCTTACGCGTTGTATGGCCAAGCACATGTCACTCGTTACAGTTACACCCCTTTGCAGCCTCGAATTAGACGAAATCCTTACCCCAAAAGAACGTCTGATTTGGTCAGGTCGCCCGGGTTATGGTTTGAAACTTTTGCAGACTGTAGGCGAAGAACGGAAATTGCAGATATTTGTTTTGATCGCTCTTATAGTTCTTTGGGCAACGTTTCCATTTATCAATACTGATCCGGATGCCCGCTTCGGTCGATCGGAAGCTATGTGGCTACTTGGTAGTGCGACTCTAGCCTTGCTTTCGTTCTCAGCCTATCTCGCAACTCAACGCCAGTTTGTTTTGGGCAATTTGATTTATTATATTACAGACAAACGCGTCGTCATTTGTCGCTATGGGCGAAATTGGAGATTTAGCACTCGGCTTTTTGTCGTTTCATGCGAGCATTCGACGACGTTTCCGTATGAACTGCTTCCCACTCGACCTTTTCCGTCGCTTAGAGTAGGAACGCTGCTTTCAGACGAACAAGTTCAATTGTTTGGCTTCGGTCTCTCTCATTCCGGGCATCCGATACGCTTCGACCGTGGAATCGAGCCGATTTTTTTGGACTACCTACAGAATGCCCAGCAATTGCTTGAGGTGATAGAATCTTGCTCGGGGCGAGATGTAACAACAAGTAGCGCACAATAGCGACTGGCCGAGTCTTCGACCAGGCATCGCCCTCCTAGGATGGCCTCATAGTCTCGCAGGGTTGATCCGTTGCCCAATCCCCGTACGCTCAATTCCCGAGGCATAAACTCATTTCCGTCATAACTCCTTTCAACAAGCCGGAAACAGCGGCGACAGAAAGGAGCATCTGGACATGGTATTCGATTTCTTGCGTCGTGGAGCGGCCGGGGAAGCACCAGAAGCAAAGGCCAGCGCAGCGGGGCCGGTGGTAGCCTGGCAGACGGGCGGGCGTGTGGCGTGGAGCCCTCGGGACACGGTGACGCTGACGCGGACGGGGTTTTCCGGAAATCCGGTGGGGTTCCGCTCGGTCAAGCTGATTGCCGAGGCGGCAGCGGCTTTGCCTCTGGTTCTGCAGGACCGTGAACAACGTTATGAAGCGCACCTCATTCTGACGCTGATGCGCCGTCCCAACGCAGCTCAGGGCCGGGCTGAGTTGATGGAGGCCGTATTTGGTCAGCTGCTGCTGTCCGGTAACGCCTATATCGAGGCGGTTCAGGCCGAAGGCGGGTTTCCGGAAGAACCGCATGTCCTGCGCTCGGACCGGATGAGCGTGGTGCCAGGGGCCGATGGCTGGCCCAAGGCGTATGACTACACAGTCGGGGGTAAGACCCATCGTTTTGCCGCCGATGCCATCTGCCACATCAAGTCCTTCCATCCGCAGGACGACCATTACGGGTTCTCGCCTATGCAGGCGGCGGCGATGGCGATTGATGTGCATAACAGCGCGTCTCGGTGGTCGAAATCGCTGCTGGACAATGCGGCGCGGCCCTCGGGGGCGCTGGTCTGGAAGGGTGGCGACGGCCATAGCGTGATGGCTGAGGACCAGTTCCGCCGTCTATCGGACGAGATAGAGCAGAACTATCGCGGCGCACGCAATGCCGGTCGACCGATGGTTCTGGAAGGGGGGCTAGATTGGAAGCCGATGGGCTTTTCCCCATCGGACATGGAGTTTCAGAAGACCAAGGAAGCCGCCGCCCGCGAGATCGCGTTGGCCTTTGGGGTCCCGCCGATGTTGCTGGGGATCCAGGGTGATGCGACCTATTCGAACTATCAGGAGGCTAACCGGGCGTTCTATCGCCTGACCGTGCTGCCTCTGGTGACGCGGGTGGCGGCGGCGGTGTCGGAATGGCTCTCGGGCTATACCGGCGAGGATCTGGTGCTGAAACCGGATCTGGATCAGGTGCCCGCACTGGCTGCTGAGCGGGATGCGCAGTGGGCGCGGGTCAGCCGGGCGGAGTTTCTTACCGATGCGGAGAAACGGTCTCTGCTGGGCCTTCCGGCGCTGGCGGAGGATGCGGATGGCTGAGGGGTATCCGCCATTCGACTGCGCGCCGGGCCTGCGTCTGGCGGCGCATGAGAGGGTGGCTGAGATCCAGCATGCACACCTGTGCCGCAGGTTGGATCAAATCGAAGAGATGATGGAGCGGCTGGAGAAACGGTTGTGGCTGACGGTCTATGGCGTCGCGGCGGTGATCCTGGCGCAGGTGTTTCAATCGTTCCTTGCGGTCACGCCGTGAAATCAAAAGCTTACGAGGAGATATTCATGGACTTGGAACGCAAGTTTGCTCGGTTCGGAGACCGGCTTTCGGTATCCGAGGATGCGGTGATCGAAGGCTATGCCAGCTTTTTCGGTCAGGCCGATCAGGGCAGCGACGTGGTGCAGAAAGGTGCCTATCGTAGTTCGCTGGCCGGGCTGGAAAAGGCGGGTCAGCGGGTCAAGATGCTGTGGCAGCACGACCCGGCACAACCCATCGGGGTCTGGGACGAAGTGCGCGAAGACGACAAGGGCCTTTGGGTCAAAGGACGCCTGCTGGAAAGCACGCAAAAGGGCCGCGAGGCGGCGGAACTGATCCGTGCCGGTGCGATGGATGGCCTGTCGATTGGCTATCGCACCAAGCGGGCCGTGAAGAATGACAAGGGCCAGCGGGTCCTGACCGAACTGGAGCTGTGGGAAGTGTCGCTGGTGACCTTCCCGATGCTGCCCAGTGCGCGGGTGGCGGCAAAGGGTTTTGACCCCGAAGCCGACGAGACCCTGCGCAGCATTGCCGAGGTGTTCAATGACGCCCGGCAGGAGCTGGCGCGACCCTAGCGCGCCTCAAACCCACCCAAGAAATGGAAGTGCTGATGAGCAAGACCGAAACCCCGGCCTTGAACGGAGAGGGTGCGCCCCTGGTTCAGGAGGTGAAGCAGGCGATGGCTGGCTTCGTGAATGAATTCAAGGGTCTGAAGGCTGAAATTAATACCAAACTGCAACAGACAGAAGAGCGACTGACCATGCTGGATCGTAAATCAACCATCGCGGCGCGTCCGCACCTTGCGGCCTCGATCGAAGACGGCGCACCGCATCAGAAGGCTTTTGACGCCTATGTGCGTTCGGGCGAAGATGACGGCCTGCGCGGGCTTGAGATGGAGTCGAAATCGCTGTCCAGCGCCGTCAACAGCGATGGTGGTTATTTGGTCGATCCACAAACCGCCGAGATCATCAAATCGGTACTGAAATCCACCGCTTCGATCCGCTCGATCGCGTCAGTGGTAAACGTAGAAGCGAATTCGTTCGACGTGCTGATCGACCACACTGATGTAGGCGCAGGTTGGGCCGATGAAACTGCGGCTGCGACCGAAACCGCGACTCCGTCGATCGACCGCATCTCGATTGCGCTGCACGAACTGAGCGCGTTGCCTAAAGCCTCGCAGCGTTTGCTGGATGACAGCGCGTTTGACGTCGAAGGCTGGCTGGCGGGTCGCATCGCCGACAAATTCGCCCGCGCCGAGGCAGCTGCGTTCATCTCGGGCGATGGCGCCGACAAGCCGAAAGGCATTCTGGATCACACCACGGTCGACAATGATGTCTGGGCCTTGGGCAATATCGGCTACGTGCCCACCGGCATCGACGGCGGTGTCGAGGCGGATGCGATTGTCGACGTGGTCTATGCGTTGGGCGCCCAGTACCGCGTTAACGGCACCTTCGTGATGAACTCAAAAACTGCTGGTCTGATCCGAAAACTGAAGGACAGCGATGGCCGCTTCCTGTGGTCGGACGGACTGGCCGCGGGTGAGCCTGCGCGTCTGATGGGCTATCCGGTGCTGATCGCTGAGGATATGCCGGATGCAGGTACCGACAGCTTCTCGATCGCATTCGGTGACTTCCAGGCTGGTTACACCATCGCTGAACGCCCCGACCTGCGCGTCCTGCGCGACCCGTTCAGCGCCAAGCCGCATGTCCTGTTCTACGCAACCAAGCGCGTTGGTGGCGACGTGAGCGACTTTGCCGCGATCAAGTTGGTGAAATTCGGCACCGCCTAACGCGGGTTGAATCTCCGGGGAGCTTCGGTTCCCCGGGGCGACGGGCGCGGGCCGGGGTGAGATCCTCTGCGTTGTCTAGCTGCTCCCCTCCGTCCGAGCAACGTGGGGCGGTGCGCGCCCGTCAATTCCTGAAGTGACGACCCCCGGAGGGGGTCGAGATTGCGGAGTGAATGGATGATGTTGATCGAAAAAACCGCCATCGCGGATGCGGCGCTGCCGGTGGATCAGTTCAAGACGCATCTGCGGCTGGGAACGGGTTTCACCGAAGACAGCGTGCAGGACGAAGTGCTGATGGGCTTTTTACGGGCCGCCATTGCGGCGATTGAAGCGCGCACCGGCAAGGTTCTGATTGAGCGCGGTTTTTCGTGGAGCCTGAGCAGTTGGCGGGATCAGGCGGCCGAGGTTCTTCCCGTGGCTCCGGTGGCGTAGATTGACGCGGTGACCGTGACGGATGTGGCGGGAGGCGAAAACGTCGTGGATGCGGGCGCGTACCGGTTGGAACAGGACAGCCAGCGCGCCCGGTTGCGCCCGGTGGGTTCGAGCCTGCCGGCGATCGCGACGGGCGGCGCGGTGAAGATCGCCTTCACCGCCGGCATGTCCTCCGATTGGGGCGGTTTGCCCGCCGATCTGGGGCAGGCAGTGCTACTGCTGGCGGCGCATTACTACGAATATCGTGATGAAACAGCGCTGGGCGCAGGTTGTATGCCCTTTGGCGTAACCAGCCTGATTCAGCGTTACCGTACCGTGCGTTTCGGCGCAGGAGTAGCGCAATGAAGGCGCCGCAACTGAATCGAAAGCTGTTGCTGGAGGCACCGGTGCGCAGCGCCGATGGCGCGGGCGGCTACACCGAGACTTGGCAGGCGCTGGGGACAGTTTGGGCGGAGGTTACCGCGCGCAGCGGGTCCGAGCGGCAGATCGCAGGCGTTTCGGTTTCACGCGTCGGATATCGCATCGTGGTTCGCGGCGCGCCGGAAGGATCGGCTATGCGGCCCTCGCCGGATCAGCGTTTTGCGGAAGGCACACGGCGTTTCGTTATTCGTGCGGTCGCTGAACGCGACCCCCGCGGCAAATTCCTGACCTGTTTCGCAGACGAAGAGGTGGCGGCATGAGCTACGGCGTTTCAGCTGCTTTGCAGGCGGCGTCCTTTTCAGCAGCTTACAGGGGATGCTCAGGTCAGCACGCTATCCGGCGGCTCTATCTATGACGCGGTTCCTGCTGGTTCGGTGCCACAGACCTACGTGACGCTGGGTCCGGAAGAAGTGCGCGATGCCTCGGACCGGACGGGTGCCGGGGCGGCGCATCGGTTCACGGTGTCGGTTGTGTCTGAGTCCGCAGGTTTCGGCGCGGCCAAGACGCTGGCAGGCGCGGTGTGTGACGCGTTGGATGGCGCGGCTCTGGTGCTGGATCGGGGCCGACTGGTTGGGCTGTGGTTCGAGCGTGCTTCAGCCCGGCGTACGGGAACCGGCGGCGCAATCCGCCAGATCGACCTGAGATTCCGCGCACGCGTGGAAGACGACTAAGCAATCAACGGAGAGAGAATTTGGCTGCCCAGAACGGAAAAGACCTGTTGGTCAAAGTGGATATGAACGGCTCGGGCTTGTTCGAGACCATCGCGGGGCTGCGGGCCACGCGGGTCAGTTTCAATGCGGAAAGTGTGGATGTTACCAGCCTTGAAAGCCAGGGTGGCTGGCGCGAGCTGCTGTCGGGGGCAGGTGTGAAATCCGCTGCGGTTTCGGGCTCGGGCGTGTTCAAGGACGCGGGCACCGATGAACGTGCGCGCCAGCTGTTTTTTGATGGTGAGACACCGAATTTTCAGGTGATCATTCCCGACTTCGGCATCGTCGAGGGCGCGTTTCAGGTGACGGGTATCGAGTATGCGGGCTCGCACAATGGCGAGGCGACCTATGAGATGAGCCTGGCCAGTGCCGGTGCTCTGGCCTTTACGGCGCTGTAATCCGATGGCCAATCCGTGGACGGGCGAAGTGGCTTTGACCATCGATGGGAAGCGGCGGGTGCTCAAGCTGACGCTGGGCGCTTTGGCGGAATTGGAACAAGAACTGGGCACCGGGTCGCTGGTGGAACTGGTGCAGCGGTTCGAAGGCGGCGCGTATTCCAGCGGCGATGTGCTGGCGCTGATCGTGGCGGGGCTGCGGGGCGGCGGGGCTGATGTAGCCCGTGCCGATCTGCTGCGCGCCGAGATCGACGGCGGTCCGATGGCGGGCGCGCGCGCAGCGGCCGAGCTGCTGGCGCGGGCCTTCATGGTGCCGGAGCAGTGAGCGGGTTCGACTGGCCTGCACTGATGCGGGCCGGGTTTATCGGCCTACGCCTGACGCCGGAACAGTTCTGGCGTCTGACCCCGGCCGAGCTGCGGCTGATGCTGGGGCAGGACGCGGGGATGCCGTCGATGAACCGGGCGGGACTGGATGCCTTGCTGGCGGCCTACCCGGATAAGAAACAAGGAGATCGTGATGACAGATCGTGACGGGTTGGACGACCTGCAGGAACGGGGCGAGGCGCTGGGCGACTCGCTGGGGGATGCGGCGTCGATGGCCGCGGCCTTCGACAACCAGATGAAACGGATCAGCGCGGCCTTCGAAGAGACCGGCAAGGATGTCGCCACGTTGGAGCGCGGCATGTCCGGCGGTTTGCGCAAGGCCTTTGACGGTGTGGTGCTGGACGGGATGAACCTGTCGGATGCGCTGGACGTTCTGAAGAACTCGATGATCCGGACGGCTTATTCGGCCGCGATCCGGCCGGTGACGGATCATTTTGGCGGAATGCTGGCCAACACGGTCGGCGGTCTGGTGCAGGGCATATTGCCGTTCGCTGACGGCGGCAGTTTTTCCCAGGGGCGGGTGATGCCCTTCGCCAATGGTGGCGTGATCAACGGCCCTACCATCTTCCCGATGCGCGGCGGCACCGGGTTGATGGGTGAGGCTGGTCCCGAGGCGATCATGCCTCTGGCGCGTGGTCCGGATGGCAAGCTGGGCGTGCGCACCTCAGGCGGTGGGCGCGCGGTGAACGTGGTGATGAACATCACAACCCCCGACGTTCAGGGGTTCCGTCGCAGTCAGGGCCAGATTGCTGCACAGATGAACCGCGCTTTGGGTCGCGGCAATCGCAACAGGTAACACGAGGGAGCAGGTCATGAATTTCCACGAAGTCAGATTTCCCGCCAGCCTGAGTTTTGGCTCGGTCGGTGGCCCCGAACGGCGCACGGATATCGTGACGCTGGCCAACGGGTTCGAAGAACGCAACACGCCCTGGGCGCATTCTCGGCGGCGGTATGATGCCGGTTTGGGCATGCGGTCGCTGGACGAAATCGAAACACTGGTGTCGTTTTTCGAGGCGCGCCAAGGGCAGATGTTCGGCTTTCGCTGGAAAGACTGGTCGGATTACAAGTCTGGTGCGGCAACCGTAGAGGTGTCGCAGGACGATCAGGTCATTGCCCGTGGCGACGGTACTTCAACCGAGTTTCAACTGGTCAAGACCTACAGCTCTGGTGGTTTCAGTTACGTTCGTCCGATCGTCAAACCCGTTCTTGGGACGGTCAAGGTCGGTGTCGAGCAAGATCAAATGCGCGAAGGCGTTGACTTTGATGTCAATCTGAACACCGGACTAATCAGCTTTATGGTTCCCCCGCCAGAGGAGGTGGAAATCACAGCAGGTTTCGAATTCGACGTTCCGGTCCGCTTCGACACCGACAGGATTCAAACCAGCGTCGCCAGCTTTCAGGCCGGAGATGTGCCCAACGTTCCAGTGGTTGAGGTGCGCGTCTGATGAATGGAGATAAGCAAGGGTTGCAGGTCCACCTGCAAAGCGGGCTAACAACGACCTGCCGCTGTTGGGCGATCCGGCGCGCGGACGGGCGGGAATATGGGTTTACCGACCATGATATGGAACTGAGCTTTGACGGGGTAACCTTTAAGGCCAGCACCGGACTGACGGCTGCTGCAATCGAACAGGCCACCGGGTTGTCCGTAGACAACTCTGAGGCTATGGGCGCTTTGTCCGACGCAGCCGTCAAGGAAGAGGATATTGAGGCTGGCCGGTTTGACGGTGCGGAGGTGCTTGCATGGCTGGTCAACTGGGCCGCACCCGAGCAACGCATGCTGCAATTCAGAGGCTCCATCGGAGAGATGCGCCGCGCGGGTGGCGCGTTTCACGCCGAATTGCGCGGTCTTACGGATTTGCTGAACCAGCCTACAGGTAGGATCTATCAGAAACCCTGTACCGCAGTTCTTGGCGATAGTGACTGCAAATTCAACCTGGGCACTTCGGGCTTCCGTGTTGAAGCCCAAGTTGTGAGTATGAGGGGTGGCAGTACCTTGCAGCTGAAAGGTGCCGGCGCTTGGGACACGGGATGGTTCAAACGCGGCAGGCTGGATGTAGTGTCTGGGCAGGCGGTTGGGCTTTGGGATTCGATCAAGCTGGACGAGCAGGTCTCAGGCGGGCGCAGTGTTTCTCTGTGGTCTGGGATCAATGGAGGTCTGGCAGTTGGAGACCGGGTCAGGCTGACGGTTGGATGCGACAAACGCATGACGACTTGCCGCCGGAAATTTAATAATTTGCTGAACTTTCAGGGTTTTCCGGATCTTCCCGGCGAAGACTGGATGATGGCCACTCCCAAACAAGGCAATCCGAACAGGGGGGGAAGCAGACGATGAGCGCGCGCAGACAGGATATTGTGGATGAGGCGCGTAGTTGGCTGGGGACTCCGTATGTGCATCAGGCTTCGGTCAAGGGGGCGGGCACGGATTGTCTGGGCTTGCTGCGAGGTGTGTGGCGTGCGCTGCTCGGGCATGAACCAGAAGCGGTTCCAACCTACAGCATGGACTGGTCCGAACCTCAGGGAGAGGAACGGATGTGGGCCGCAGCCCGCCGTCATCTGATCGAAAAGAACCCCAGCGATGCGGCTGCGGGTGATGTTTTGCTGTTCCGGATGCGGGATGGGCAAGTTGCCAAGCATGTCGGGATCGCCAGTACGACTGGGGACGTACCGCGGTTCATTCACGCCTATTCCGGGTATGGCGTTGTCGAAAACACTCTAAGCGACCCCTGGCACCGCCGGGTGGTCGCCTGTTTTGAATTCCCGCTGGAGGGCAAGTGAATGGCAACAATAGTTCTGTCCGCAGCAGGGGCCGCGATTGGCGGCGCGATAGGTGGCACCGTTGCGGGTCTTTCGACGGCAGTTATTGGTCGCGCAATCGGTGCAACGCTGGGCCGGGTCATCGACCAGCGGCTGATGAGCCAATCGGTCATGGGGGGCGGAAGCGAAGTCGTTGAAACTGGGCGTCTTAACCGGTTTCGCCTGACGGAAACTGGCGAAGGCGCCCCAGTGGCCACGGTTTTCGGACGTATGCGCGTGGGTGGTCAGGTCATCTGGGCGTCGGATTTTCTGGAAACCAAAAGCACAAGCACGACCACGCAATCCGGCGGTGGCGGTGGTGGGGGTAAAGGCTCTCCCAAAGCGCCTGAGGTTACAACCACCACGCACAGCTATAGCTACTCGATTTCTCTGGCCATCGCGGTCGGTTCTGGCCGGATTTCGGATATCCCCCGCATCTGGGCGGACGGAGAAGAACTTGAACGTGCAAGTCTTAACATGCGTTTTTATCGCGGCGACAACCGCCAATTGCCTGACCCTTTGATTGAGGCCATCGAGGGTGCGGGCAATGTCCCAGCGTATCGAGGAACAGCCTATGTGGTGATCGAGGATCTGCAACTGGCGTCTTTCGGAAACCGCGTACCGCAGTTTTCGTTCGAAGTTGTGCGGCAGGAGCAATCGGGCTTGCCGGATACTCCGGACGCATTGTCCAATACGATCCGTGGCGTCGCGCTGATGCCTGGAACCGGTGAGTACGCTTTGGCTAGCGAGCAGATAAACTATACCAAAGGCAGGGGGAGGAGCTGGGCTGCGAATGTCAACTCATCCTCGGGGAAGCCGGATCTGGTAACTGCAACCCGGTCTCTGCGAACAGAGCTGAAATCCTGCGAAGCGGCCTCATTGATTGTGTCTTGGTTTGGTGATGATCTGCGATGCGGAACCTGCCAGCTCCAGCCGAAGGTTCTGCACAAGAACATCGAAGGTAAGAACATGCCCTGGCGCGTGGCTGGGGTGGACCGCGACTCTGCCAAGCGCGTTCGGCACAAGGGAGGTCGCCCTGTTTATGGCGCAACACCTTCTGATCAGTCGGTGGTGCAGGCGATTAGGCATCTGAAAAGTATCCGCAAGCGGGTGATGTTCTATCCGTTTATTCTGATGGACCAGTTAGAGGGCAACGGGCTGTCCGATCCTTGGTCGGACGCAAAAATTCAACCGCACTTGCCGTGGCGCGGTCGGATCACATTAAGCGATGCTCCGGGGCGCAATGGCTCGCCGGATCAGTCCGCAACAGCGGATGCGCAGGTGGATGCGTTTTTTGGCAATGCCCGCGCCAGTGATTTCGCCATCAGCAATGGCGATGTGTCCTATACCGGCCCGCAGGAATGGAGCTTGCGACGGTTTATCCTGCACTACGCGGCCCTGTGCAAAGCCGCCGGTGGCGTGGACTCTTTCTGCATCTCGTCAGAGATGCGCGGGTTGACACAAATCCGTGGGGCGTCCGGTTTCCCTGCCGTATCGCAATTGCGAGCGTTGGCCGCAGAGGTGCGTAAGATTTTAGGATCGGGCACAAAGATCGGTTACGCGGCGGATTGGAGCGAATACTTTGGCTATCAACCCAATGATGGTTCCGGGGACCGGTATTTCCATCTTGATCCGCTTTGGGCTGATAAAAACATCGATTTCGTCGGTATCGACAACTATATGCCGTTGTCTGATTGGCGAGACGGCTTGGACCACTTGGATGCTCAGGCCGGGGTCGATGCGATCTATGATCTCGACTATCTTCGCGGCAATATCGAAGGCGGCGAGGGATATGATTGGTACTATGCCTCCCCCGAAGAGGCTGAGGCCCAGATACGCACGCCAATTACGGACAGTGAACACAATGAACCGTGGATTTGGCGGTATAAAGACTTGCGCAATTGGTGGTCGCACCGGCATCACGAGCGCATCGGGGGTGTTCGGCAGACGAACCCGACAGATTGGGTGCCCGGATCCAAGCCGATTTGGTTCACAGAACTGGGTTGTGCGGCCATCGATAAAGGGACTAACCAGCCGAACAAGTTCCTGGATCCCAAATCCTCGGAATCCCGCCTGCCAAAGTACTCAAACGGGCTGCGTGACGATTTCATGCAGCTGCAATACCTAAAGGCGATGCTGGGCTATTGGTCGGATCCGAAGACAAACCCGATATCGGAAGAGTATGGTGGTCGGATGGTGGACATGGCAAACGCCTATGTCTGGGCCTGGGATGCACGCCCGTTTCCCACTTTTCCAAACCTGCGCAGCCAGTGGAGCGATGGCGTCAATTACCCTCGTGGCCATTGGTTGAATGGGCGGTCAGGGTCGCGCACTCTAGCCTCGGTTGTCACGGAAATCTGCCACGGGGCAGGGGTAACGCATATCGATGTGTCGCGCCTCCATGGCGTTGTGCGGGGATACGCGATTGAGGATGTGACCACTGCCCGCGCCGCGTTGCAGCCGCTGATGCTGCGCTATGGTTTTGACGCAATTGAACGCGACGGTGTTTTGCTGTTCCAGATGCGTGATGGCCGCAGAGCGATTGAGTTGGATAGCGATCTGCTGGCCGAAAGCTCTGACATCGAAGGTCGGGTCGAGTATCGGAGAGAGGCCGAGGCCGAGTTGACTGGCCGCGTACGGTTGAGGTTTGTGCAGTCGGATGCCGACCATGATTTTGTGTCAGAAGAGGCCGTCCTGCCGGATACCCGGACGCATTCGGTGTCGGTGAATGAGGTACCTCTGTCGATGACACGGGCCGAGGGTCGCCAGACCGCTGAACGCTGGTTAAGCGAAGCGCGCGTCTCGCGCGAGACGGCCCGGTTTGCGCTGCCGCCGTCGATGCTGCAAATCGGTGCCGGGGACGTTGTCACTTTGGCCAAAGACGGGCAGGGTGCGCGGTACCGTATCGACCGCTTAGAACAGGCAGATCTGCAACTGGCCGAAGCGGTGCGGATCGAAACCGGTGTATACGCTCCGTCCGATTTGCCTGATGATGAGGTGACTGCGAAGCCCTTTATCGCGCCGGTTCCTGTCCTGCCCGTGTTCATGGATTTGCCGCTGATCACCGGGTCGGAAGCACCACATGCCCCCTATCTGGCCGCCTCGGCAAATCCCTGGCCCGGCAGCGTTGCCGTGTATTCGGCGGCGAGTGACGAGGACTATGCGCTGCAGGAGGTTATTTCGGGGCAGGCAGTTATCGGTTTCACTGAAACGCCACTCTGGCGGGCAAGTGCCGGTATCTGGGACGAAGGTGCGCCGTTACGGGTAAACTTGGTCGACGGGCTGTTGGAATCCCGCCCGCGTGAGGCGCTGTTGAACGGTGCCAACCTCGCGGCTATTGGTGACGGGACACCGGGAAACTGGGAGGTATTCCAGTTCGCCGACGCCACGCTGCAGGAAACCGGGATTTATACCCTGTCCGGGCGTTTGCGTGGCCAATTGGGGACAGACGCAGCGATGCCGGATGTTTGGCCCGATGGGTCAATGTTCGTCCTGCTGGATCAACGGGTTTACCAAACAAGCCTGCTGCGGTCCGAGCGGCGAGTGTCCAAACATTATCGCATCGGCCCGGCGACACGAGGTTATGACGATCCGTCCTTCGTCCACCTTGTTGAGGCCTTCGACGGCAACGGATTGCGCCCCTACGCGCCCGTGCATCTCAGGGCTGTTTCAGATGGCACAGGCGACCAGGTGACATGGATACGCCGCACCCGGCTGGATGGGGATGATTGGGCTGGTCTGAACGTGCCGCTGGCGGAGGAAAGCGAATCCTACCTTGTTCAAATTCGCGTCAACGGCACGTTGGTCCGGGAACAGGTTGTGAGCGAGCCGAACTGGTTCTATTCGACCGCGGCACAAGCGGCGGATGGGGTAAGCGGTGCCTATGAAGTCAGGGTGGCTCAGGTCTCAGCCAGCTATGGGCCGGGCCTGCCCACCAGCCTGACAGTTGGGTAAGCCGCGACATGCGTCCTGTCTTGCATGGAGATGTAAGTGCTGCGGCGCGGGCATTGCTGGCCGCGTCGCCGGTGGACCGCAATCGCCTCTGCTCCCGTATGATCCACGAAGCGGAACTGGCCGACAAACATGTTGGCCAGACCGGGCGGCTTCATCCATTGTTCGGAAATGGCTCGTTGATGGCGGTGGCGCGCAACAGGCAACTGGCGGATGAGCCTGGGTTTGACGACCCGCAATATTGTCAGTGTTTTGAGATGGTTCTGCGTCATCTGGTTCGGTTTCAGATCAACCGGACGCACAGCTGACGCATTTGGTGGCGGCGAGGTCGAGGTTCAGCCGACCTTTGGGGATCTCGTTGCCGCAATCCTCGCAATATCCGAATTCCCCGTCCTGAATGCGGATCAGCGCGGCCCGCAAGCGCCGTGTCTCGGTATCGCGATTGGCCTGCTGCGCCTTGGCCATGGCCTGATTCTGCAACGCGTCCATCCTGCTGAGACGCCCAACGGCTTTTTGGTCCAACTCGACAATGGCCTGCGCATCTTTTTCCGACGCTGAATGATCTGCTATCTCAGCCAATCGCGCCTGAATACTTGCCGCAAAGCCTGCCATTTCGGTTTCATTCATTTTCGTTACCCTGCAGATCACGGGTTTGCGTTTGGTGTTTTTACAACTAAATGGCATTCTAGGCGCAGCAAAGGATCAAAAGCCATGTTGGAAAAGCGCAGTCACGTGACACCGGTTGACCCGGTCTGGACCCGTATCACCACCGAAGCTCAGGCGGCCGTCGAGAATGAGCCGTTGATGGGTGGTCTGGTGCACGCCTGTATCCTGCACCACCGCAGCCTTGAGCGCGCCCTGTCTTACCGAGTGTCGGCCAAGCTGTGCTCGAACGAGATGTCGATGATGGTGTTGCGTGAAATCGTGGACGAAGCCTATGCGGATGACCCGTCGCTGATCGAAGCAGCGCGCGCGGACCTGATGGCTGTCTATGAACGTGACCCGGCGTGCCACCGTCTGTTGCAGCCGATCCTGTACTTCAAAGGGTATCAGGCGATGCAGGCCTATCGTGTGGCACATTGGCTGTGGAGCAAAGGCCGCCATGATTTGGCGTATTTCTTCCAGATGCGTTCGTCAGAGATTTTCGGGATCGATATTCACCCCGCTGCGCGTATCGGCAAGGGCATCATGATTGACCATGCCCATTCCATCGTGATCGGTGAAACGGCCGTGGTGGGCGACAACGTCTCGATGCTGCATTCGGTAACCCTTGGCGGAACCGGCAAGGAAGAAGAACAGCGCCATCCCACGATCGGTGATGGTGTGCTCATCGGCGCCGGGGCTAAGGTTCTGGGAAATATCGAGGTTGGCCATTGCAGCCGCATCGCCGCAGGGTCGGTGGTGCTGCAAGAGGTTCCAGCCTGCACGACCGTTGCCGGTATCCCTGCCAAGATTGTGGGTGAGGCCGGGTGTGATCAGCCGTCGATCTCGATGGATCACATGTTAGGCAAAGACAAGTAAGTCGAACCCTATAAACGAAGAAAGCCGTCTCGGGTCTGAGGCGGCTTTTTTGTTTTTGGGGTGGATCAGGCCAGCATAACCATCGGGTTTTCCAGATTGTCGACGATGGCCTGCAGCAGCTCGGCGCCCAGTGCGCCGTCAATCACACGGTGATCGACAGACATGGTGACCGACATGACGGTGGCCACGGTCAGCTCTCCATCATCGCCCACGACCGGTTTCTTGACGCCGGAGCCCACGGCCAGAATGCCGGCATGGGGCGGGTTCACGATGGCGTCGAAATTGTCGATGCCGAACATGCCGAGGTTCGAGATTGCAAATGTACCGCCCTGATACTCATGCGGCGCCAGCTTGCGCTCGCGGGCGCGGGAGGCGAGGTCTTTCATCTCGGTCGACAGCGCGGACAGTGACTTCATGTCAGCATCCTGCAGGACCGGCGTGAACAGGCCACCTTCAATCGCGACGGCGACCGCCACGTCCGAGGGTTTCAGCTGCAGAACCCGATCACCGGCCCAAACCGCGTTGCAGGCGGGAACTTGTTGCAGCGCGTTGGCGACGGCCTTGATGATGAAATCGTTGACGCTGAGCTTGACGCCCCGGCCTTCCAACTGCTTGTTCAACTGGCCACGGAATTTCAGCAGCGCGTCCAGCTTGATGTCGCGGCGCAGGTAGAAATGCGGGATGGTCTGCTTGGCTTCGCTGAGGCGTGCGGCGATGGTTTTGCGCATACCGTCGAGCTTGATTTCCTCGTATTCGCGACCTTCGTACATGCGAGCCACGGCATCTGCCGAAGGACCGGCCGGAGCAGCAGCGGGTGCTGCTGCTGCCGGGGCTGGCGCCGCCGCAGCCGGAGCCGGAGCAGCCGACGCGCTTTCCACGTCCGCTTTGACGATGCGGCCATGCGGGCCAGTGCCCGTGATCTGCGTCAGGTCCAGGCCTTTCTGCGCGGCTATCCTTCGGGCCAGAGGCGAAGCAAAGATACGACCGCCATCAGCTTTGGCCGGAGCTGCCGGTGCAGGGGCGGGCGCCTCGGACGCCGCTGGCGCGGCGGCCTCGTTGCCCGCGGCGGCTGCGGGGGCAGCCGCAGGGGCTGCGGCAGGCGCGGTCGAGATATCATCGGCGCTTTCGCCATCTTCCAGCAGAACCGCGATGGCAGTGTTGACCTTGACCCCTTCGGTGCCTTCAGGGATCAGGATCTTGCCGATGGTGCCTTCGTCGACGGCCTCGAACTCCATCGTGGCCTTGTCGGTTTCGATTTCGGCCAAAAGGTCACCGGACGAGACGGTATCGCCTTCCTTGACCAGCCATTTGGCGAGCGTGCCTTCCTCCATGGTCGGTGACAGGGCGGGCATCAGAATTTCGGTGGGCATGTTTTCATGTCCTCTTACTTCGAGAATGAGTAGATCAGCGTTGCGATATCGATTAGGAGAATGGTCGCGCAGAAGGTCACAAAAACCCCGACGACCAACGAGCGCGCCTGTGAAACACGCGGATGGTTTTTTTCAAGCCATTCTGTGAACTGACCAAGTGCAGCTGCGTCGCTGTGTTGAATGGCCGCCAGATACTCCATACCCAATTGCAGGCGTTGCTGCTCGAGCACGATGTAAATGACCGAGGCATAGGATACGATGCAGGCGACGCACAACATTGTTCGGATGGGCCAAACGCTTGTCAGGTTGCCTTCGACTGAAAGCAGATCGAATTGAATCTGGTCGAAGGCATCCAGGTTAAACGCAATGCTGACAAAGGAAACCAACAGGAACGCCGCACAGACATAAAGCAAGTTGCGGTTATTGTCCTTGCGTGCCGAGACAAGGCTTTCGAAAAGCCAGTCCACGCCAGCAGGATTATGTACGCTCCCGGAGGTCATTGCCTATCGATAGGTCACTTGCTTGACGGCGGCGATCACCTCATCGGTAGTGATCAGGGCCAGCTTTTCGAGGTTCGCTGCGTAGGGCATCGGAACATCCTTGCCGGTGCAGTTGATGACCGGGGCGTCGAGGTAGTCGAACGCCTCTTGCATCACGACGGACGAGATGTAGCTGCCGACCGAGCCTTGCGGCCAGCCCTCTTCGACGGTCACCAGACGGTTGGTCTTCATCACCGAGTTGATGATCGCGCCGGTGTCCATCGGGCGGATGGTGCGCAGGTCGATCACTTCGGCGCTGATGCCTTCCTCGGCTAGCTTGTCGGCGGCTTCCAGAGCGAACTGCATACCGATCCCAAAGCTGACGATGGTGACGTCAGAACCTTCGCGCCAGATGCGCGCCTTGCCCAGCGGGATGGTCAGGTCATCCACTTGCGGCACATCGAACGAGCGGCCGTAGAGGATTTCGTTTTCCAGAAAGACCACCGGGTTGGGGTCGCGGATGGCTGATTTCAGCAGGCCTTTGGCATCGGCTGCCGAATACGGCATTACAACTTTCAAACCAGGCACCTGCATGTACCATGCGGCGTAGTCTTGGCTGTGCTGAGCGGCCACGCGAGCAGCGGCGCCGTTGGGGCCGCGGAACACGATCGGACAACCCATCTGACCGCCGGACATATAGAGTGTCTTGGCAGCCGAGTTGATGATCTGGTCGATCGCCTGCATGGCGAAGTTGAAAGTCATGAACTCGACAATTGGCTTCAGTCCACCAAAGGCCGATCCAACCGCGATACCGGCAAAACCGTGTTCGGTGATCGGGGTGTCGATCACGCGCTTGCCACCGAATTCGTCCAGCAGGCCTTGGGAGACTTTGTAGGCGCCCTGATATTCGGCGACTTCTTCGCCCATCAGGAAGACGTCTTCGTCGCCGCGCATTTCTTCGGCCATAGCGTCGCGCAACGCTTCGCGGACGGTCTGCTGTGCCATCGGTGCGTCTGCGGGCCAGTCGGGCGACAGGTCTACGACCGGAGCGGCCGGGGCTGCGGCAGGAGCGGGGGCCTCAACCGCCGCCGGGGCGGCCTCGGCCACCACTGCGGCTGCGGGGGCAGCCGCGGGCAGGGCAGAGGCGTCTTCGCCTTCTTCGACCAGTACCGCGATGGGGGTGTTGACCTTGACCCCTTCGGTGCCCTCGGCGATCAGAATTTTGCCGACGATGCCTTCATCGACCGCTTCGAACTCCATCGTCGCCTTGTCGGTTTCGATCTCGGCCAGGATGTCGCCCGAGGATACAGTGTCGCCTTCCTTGACCAGCCATTTGGCCAGCGTGCCCTCTTCCATCGTGGGTGAAAGGGCGGGCATGAGAATTTCGGTTGCCATGTCTTAATCGTCCTCTCAGGCGTAAATGTCGGTCCAGAGCTCTTCGACGGAAGGCTCGGGGCTTTCTTTCGAGAATTCGGCGGCTTGGTTGACGATCTCTTTGATCTCTTTGTCGATCGCCTTCAGGTCATCCTCGGTTGCGTGCTTGCCGGCCAGCAGCAGCTCGCGCACATGTTCGATCGGGTCGCTTTGCTCGCGGACTTTCTGAACTTCTTCGCGGGTGCGGTACTTGGCCGGGTCGGACATCGAGTGGCCGCGATAGCGGTAGGTCTTGATTTCCAGGATGTAGGGGCCTTTGCCCGCGCGGCAGTGCGCGACGGCTTTCTCGCCAGCTTCCTTAACCGCCAGCACGTCCATGCCGTTGACGATCTCGCCGGGGATGCCGAAGGCTTCGCCACGGTGGTAGATGTCCTTGGTCGAGGTCGAGCGCGCCTGCGCAGTGCCCATGGCGTATTGGTTGTTCTCGATCACGAAAACCACAGGCAGATCCCAGAGGGCGGCCATGTTGAAGGTTTCATAGACCTGACCCTGGTTCGCCGCACCGTCACCGAAATAAGTGAAGGTCACGCCGCCGTTTTCCTTGTACTTATCGGCAAAGGCCAGACCCGCGCCCAGCGGAACCTGCGCGCCGACGATGCCGTGGCCGCCGTAGAAATGCTTCTCTTTCGAGAACATGTGCATCGAACCGCCCTTACCTTTGGACAGGCCCCCGATGCGCCCGGTCAATTCGGCCATCACGCCGCCCGGCTCCATCCCGCAAGCGAGCATGTGGCCGTGGTCACGGTATGAGGTGATGCGTTTGTCGCCTTCCTTGGCTGCGGCCTCGAGGCCCACAACAACGGCTTCCTGTCCGATATAAAGGTGGCAGAACCCACCGATCAGACCCATGCCATAAAGCTGGCCCGCCTTTTCCTCGAATCGGCGGATCAGAAGCATTTCGCGGTAATAGGTTTTAAGCTCTTCCGCAGAAACATTTGGTTTCTTTGTGGTTTTTCGCGCAGCCATCGTGGCGATCTCCCCCTTTCGGACAGATAGTTTAGCGTTAAACTATCTCATAAAGCATTTCCGGCTTTCTGGCGAGGGGAAATGTGACGCAGCGTCCGATCCTGCGGAAACAGGCCGTTTTTCGACGGTCAAGGTATTGGTGCGGTAAGATTTTTTGAAGAAACTTGGCCGGATCAGCGAATGACAATCTCGTCCGAGCGGATCATACCCAGAACCGAGCGCGCCTGCTGATCCAGCAGATCGAGGTCCAGATAGGTATCCGACAGTCGGCGGGTCAGGTTTTCCATCTCGACGATCTCAGCCTCGAGCTTGTCCAGATCGCGTGACAGGGCGTCCCGTTCCGCCGCAATCTCAACCCGTCGGAACAGGCCATAGTCGCCCTGCACGGCAGCAAAGGTGAAATACACACCCAGCATAAACGCCACCATGAAGAAAACGACTGAGCCCAAGCCGGGCCGATGGGAACGGGACACTCTGTTTACCGCCGTATGAAGTCTGCCTCAATAACGTGCCCTTTTCGAGCATCTGAGCGCACTATGTCACAGGTGATTCGGGTTGTGAATCCCCTGATTCGCAATTTTCCAAATTTGTTAGCGAAGTGTTTTCATCGCCATGCGTTCAGCGCCTGATTGCGGGTCAGGGTCTGCTCTTCCATACAGGCCCAGTAGAACATCGGCGCGGCACTGCCGTCGCTTTTCAATTCGGGCTCACAAGTGGCATCGCGGGCTTTCAACCAGGCGCGCTGCTCGGTCAGCAGGGTTTGCCCGTCTCCTCGCGCATCTGCCAGAGGTTTGACCTCTTTCCAGATCCGGTTCAGTTCACGGTCGGCGATTTCCCATTTCTCCTTGGCGCAGAAATTCGCATCCAACTGGGTCTGCCCGCCGCAGCTGGATTGGGCAATAGCGGGCAGGGGAAACAGGGCAATGATCAGGCAGGCAAAAACTCTCATGGCAAATTCTCCACTTTAAAGGGGAGAGTTTACCACGAGTTTTAACAAGCACCCAATTCGCGCGGCTCAACCTTCCAGCGCGGCAACGCCGGGCAGGGTTTTGCCTTCCATCCACTCAAGGAACGCGCCACCGGCTGTCGAGATGTACGAAAAGTCCTTGGCCGCCCCCGAGGCGTTCAGTGCGGCGACTGTGTCACCACCGCCGGCGACCGACACCAACTGGCCCGAGCGGGTCATGGCGGCGGCTTTCAGCGCCGCGGCATTGGTGGCTGCGTCGAAAGGCTCGATCTCAAACGCACCCAGCGGGCCGTTCCAGATCAGGGTCTGGCTTTTGGCGAAGATCTCGGTGATTGCGGCAACGCTTTCGGGTCCGGCGTCCAGGATCATGCCGTCCTCGGGGCATTGGTCGGCGGGCAATACCTGATGTGGAGCGTCCGCTTCGAATTTGTCTGCAACGACGATGTCGGTGGGCAGAACGATGGTGCAGCCCGCGCCTTCGGCATTAGCGAGAATCTCGGCTGCGGTGTCTTTCATGATCCGCTCGGCCAGAGATTTGCCTACGTGTAGACCTTTGGCAACGAGGAAAGTGTTCGCCATGCCGCCGCCGATCACTAGATAGTCCACCTTGGTGATCAGGTTGCCCAGCAACTCGAGTTTGGTCGAAACCTTTGCACCGCCCACCACGGCGGTCACCGGGCGCGTGGGTGCACCCAGAGCACCTTCCAGCGCCTCAAGTTCGGCCTGCATCAGGCGGCCTGCACAAGCTGGCAGCAGGCGGGCGATGGCCTCGGTCGAACTGTGTGCACGGTGGGCGGCAGAGAACGCATCATTGCAGTAAACGTCACCCAGTTTTGCCATGCCTGCGGCAAGATCAGCGTCGTTTTTGGTTTCGGCCGCGTGGAAGCGGGTGTTCTCAAGCAGCAACACCTGACCCGGTTGCAGTGCCTCGGCGGCCAGTTCGGCCTCGGTACCGACGCAATCGGCGGCAAACAGGACCGTAGCTCCGAAGGCATCCTGTAGTGTGGGGACGAGTTGTTTCAGCGACAGGTTCTCGCGCCGCTCACCGCCGGGACGCCCGAAATGCGCCAGCAGGATGGGTTTGCCGCCGGCTGCAATGATATCGCGTACTGTCGGCACGATGCGCTGAATGCGGGTGGCGTCGGTTACGACCCCATCCACCACCGGAACGTTGATATCGACGCGCACCAGCACGCGTTTGCCGTTCAGGTCCATGTCGTCGAGAGTTTTCCAGCCCATCGTGCAATCCTCGGAAATGTGAAACAGATTTAGGCGGTTCTTTTCCTGCATTTTGCCCTCAGGTCAATGCGTCACTTGGCATTCGCGCGCCCGCATCATAGGTATTTGCGCAAGTTAAACGACAGGAGGGCCTCATGGCCGAGATCAAGGATCCCGAAAACACCATCATCATCGAGCTGAAAGACGGCAATGTCGTCATCGAATTGCTCCCGGACGTGGCCCCTCAGCACAGCGCCCGGATGAAAGAACTGGCCCGTGGTGGTGAGTATGACAATGTGGCCTTCCACCGTGTGATCGACGGTTTCATGGCGCAGACCGGCGACGTACAGCATGGCGACATGGAAGACGGGTTCAATATTCGTATGGCGGGTACCGGTGGATCGTCGCTGCCGAACGTTCCGGCGGAGTTCTCGAAACTGCCGCATGATCGCGGCACGTTGGGCGCGGCGCGTTCGCAGAACCCGGACTCGGCCAACTCGCAGTTCTTCATCAACTTCAAGGACAACCACTTCCTGAACGGCCAGTACACCGTTTACGGTCGCGTCATCGACGGGATGGAGCATGTGGACGCCATTGTACGCGGTGAGCCGCCTGCGAGCCCGGATCGCATGATCAGCGTCAAGGTGGCGGCCGATGTATAAGCTGGCCGCTGCTTTTGCCCTTCTGGCCAGCCCCGCGCTGGCCACCGGGCTTCAGATCGAGATCGAAGGTGAGGGCGCCAACGGCACCGTCACTGTCGACCTGTTCGAAGACATTGCTCCCAAGCATGTCGAGCAGATCAGTGCTTTGGCCGCTGAAGGTAAATACGATGGCGTGGTGTTTCACCGCGTGATCGACGGCTTCATGGCGCAGACTGGCGACGTTGAATTTGGTCGTATCGGCGGCGATATGCGCCGCGCAGGTACAGGCGGGTCCGACCGCCCTGATCTGCCTGCCGAGTTCTCGGACTATAACTATGACCGTGGTGTCGTGGGCATGGCGCGGGCACAAGACCCCGACAGCGCGAACTCGCAGTTCTTCATCATGTTCGAACCGGGTCCGTTCCTGAACGGTCAATACACGGTTGTTGGTCAGGTGACCGACGGCATGGATGTGGTCGATACGATCAAGCGGGGCGATGGCCCCAACGGTGCCGTCATCGGTCAGCCAGACGTGATGAAAAAAGTCACCGTCACCGAATAAACAAAAAAGCCCCGACGCAGTCCGCTTCGGGGCTTTTTTAGGCTTAGTCGTCGCCCATTGCCTGCCAGATCAGCGCTCCGATGGCGGCACCAATCAGTGGAGCAACCCAGAACAGCCAAAGCTGACCAAGAGCCGGTGCATCAGCGAACAAAGCCACACCTGTGGACCGCGCCGGGTTGACCGACGTGTTGGTCACCGGGATCGAGATCAAGTGGATCAGCGTCAGGCAGAGGCCGATAGCGATCGGGGCGAACCCGTCGGGTGCAAAGTTGGACGTTGCGCCTAGAATGACGATGATAAAGAACGCGGTCATCACGATCTCGATCACCAAAGCGGACATCATCGAATAGCCTTCGGGTGATGCTTCGCCATACCCGTTCGAGGCAAATCCCCCGACACCTTCAAAACCGGGGGCACCACTGACGATCAGATACAGGACAGCTGCAGCGGCAATTGCGCCGATCACCTGTGCGATCCAATAGGGGATCAGGTCCTTGGCCGGAAACCTGCCGCCGATCATCAGGCCAAGGCTGACCGCCGGGTTGAAATGCCCGCCCGAAATGTGACCGACAGCATACGCCATGGTCAGAACCGTCAGGCCGAAAGCAAATGAAACACCCAGCCAGCCGATGCCTACATCTGCGACGCCTGCTGCCAGAACGGCGCTACCACAGCCGCCCAGCACCAGCCAGAACGTGCCGAAAAACTCGGCAATAAGTTTTGATGGCATGAAAAATCCTCCTGAAAACACTGATTTAAGGTTAATTCAAAAATCGCTTTTTGTGAAACAGTGGAAACGGGGAAATTTCAGACACAACATTCAGAAACAAATCACCGTGTTTGATCGGACAGCTAGTCCCAAGTCGCGGGATCTAGCCGAAACAGTTTTGACAACTGTTCGTATACCTCTGGAACAGCTGCTTTCAGTTGCCGCGGCTGTTCAAAAAAGACCTCGACCGAGACAGCAAAGAACTCCTCGTGGCCGGTGGCTCCATAAGGATCAATGACGGTATGCTGGCCGTGTTCAACTGCGCGCACATGGGCATCATAAGCGGTCAGAAAAACGCGCTCCCACTCGGCAAAGCTCTGCCCGTCGCTGAGGATCGGAACGCCGTTGGTGTCCCCCGAGAGGTCGTCGACCTGATGCGCAAATTCGTGCAGTACGACGTTCTGTCCGTCATGGTCATTGATCGCCCCCGCCTTGCTGTGCCGCCACGACAGGATCACCGGTCCGCGATCCCAGCTTTCGCCGGTGCGCACGATTTCCTTCTCGCTGACGACATACCCTTCCTGCCGGCGCTGGCGCGACTTAAAAGCGTTGGGATAGATCAGGATCGTGGTCAGATGGTCGTACCAGAGGTCGCAGTTCACCAACAGCAGGCTGGCTTGCGCTGCGATAGCCAGCTCCATCTCTTCGGTGACCTCCAGCCCGTCGCAGCCGTGGAATTGCACCTGATCCAGAAACAGGTTCACCTTGCCGTCCAGCTTGGCCCGCAGATCAGCGGGCAGGCGGCGTATCAGCGGCACCTGCTGTTCGATCACGCTGCGTTGGTGGTTGGTCAGGGGGGTGGACAGCAACTCTTGTCGCGCCTGCGACCTGGACCAGTGGCGGTACAGGAAAAAGCCTGCGATCAGCAGCAAGATTGAGAAAAAGATCAACATGTCAGAACCCTATACCGACTACGCCGGTCAGCAAGGGCAAAAGAAAAACGCCGCAGGGTATCCCGCGGCGTTTGTTCATTCGGATATCGGAGCAGTGTTACTGCTTGACCTCTGCCGCCGGGTTGGCGCCGGGTTTGGCGCTGCGGCCCGGGTTCAGCGGGTCGTCCTGACGCTGCACCGAACCTTCGAAATGCGCGCCACTTTCGATAGCGATGGTCTTGTGGATGATGTCGCCTTCGACACGCGCGGTCGAGGTCAGGCGCACTTTCAAGCCACGTACGCGGCCCACGATGCGGCCATTGATCACGACGTCATCGGCGGTGACTTCGCCTTTTATGGTGGCGGTTTCACCGATGGTCAGCAGATGCGCGCGGATATCGCCTTCGACCGTGCCTTCGACCTGAATGTCGCCGGTGGTTTTCATGTTGCCTGTGATGTGCAGGTCCGAGGACAGAACCGATGCCGGAGGCTTGGGCTTGGGCGCAGTGCTGGCCTTGGTTTCCGCCGGTGCAGGGGTCGCCGGTGTGGCCGGAGCGGCAGGTTTCGCCGCCTCGGGTGCATTTGATCCGGGCTCGTTGATTTTGCTCTTAGAAAACATTTCTCGCAGCCTTGATGTAAGTCATTGGGTTTACAGGTTTTCCGTTTACGCGCACCTCATAGTGCAGATGCGTCCCGGTAGACCGTCCGGTGCTACCCATATCAGCAATATGATCCCCGCGCGAGACCCTTTGACCAACCTTGACGCGGATCTTGGTGTTATGAGCATAAAGTGTCTCAATTCCAAAGGCGTGACGGATCTTTACCATTCGCCCGAAACCGGATTGCCAGCCTGCATGTGTGACGACACCATCTGCGGTGGCGAAGATATCCGTGCCCTGAGGACCGGCGAAGTCGACGCCATTATGCATGCGTCGACCGCCGGTTTTAGGGTCGCGGCGCGTACCGAAACCGCTCGTAAACCGCACCACGGAACTTACGGGATTGGCAAACGGAGCTTTTTCGGCAGCAATGCGGTACAGGTTCAGCTGATCCATCTGTTGCAGCAAAACGTTGGCGCGGATTTCGTCGGGGGTCAGGTCCTCACCGCGCGTGCTGAAAGAGATGGGTGTCAGCGGCCCGCCCATACCGCTGTAACCGCGGCGGACCTCTTCAATAATACGGTCGGTAGGCATACCGGCCTGGCGGAACATCTTGTCCAGGGGTTCGACCGAGATCACCATCGCTTCTTCCAACTGGCGGAAGATCTCGTCGCTGCGTTCCTGCATCAGCTGGATTTCCAGTTCAAGCTCGTCGCGCTGGTCCAGGGCGTCCTTGGCATCGGCCGCGATCTGGTCGCGCTCGTGCGCGGTGCGGGCCAGTGCCTCGGTCATGAAATTCATTTGTTCGGGGGCGGCTAATGCAGTGACGTACATTTCGCCGTCATCGGCCTCGACCTGAACGCTGGCCAGTTCGGTGCGGGCCTCTTCGCGCTGCTTCATGGTGGCGCGCAGGGTGGTTTGGATAACCTCGATCCCGGTCTCAAGCTCGCGCCGACGGTTTTCCGAGGCCAGCAACTCAAATTGCATTGCCGAGATTTGTTTCAGCGCCGCATTGAACCGGTCCTGAGCGGCTAGTGCTTCCTGGGCACGGGCGTCACGTTCGGCAGACAGGATGTTCAGACGTTCCTGATAGGTTGCTTGGTCCCGCTTGGCCTGTTCGCGGAAGTTGCCCGATCCGATGCTGTCCATCAGCAGAATTGCCGTGGCCACTGCGGTCCAGCCAACAATTACCGCCACACCGGCGACGGCTGCGATTTGGGTTTCCGAACTCAGCCGAATGAACCGCGTGTCGTTGTCAGATTTCAGAAAAACCCGGCGTTCCGGGAAATGCCGCTCGAGCAGTGAGTGTAGTTTGATTGCCAGACGTGTTCGCACGCGTCTTCACCTCTCATCCCCAAGATCGGGACCGGTCGTGAGTGATAGCCGTCCCTTGGGCGAACTGCATAGAGGGCGCGTTTGCTTTGGGCAAGTTTGTTAACTAGTTCACACAACAATGCAGGTAATTCCCGCCAATTCTCGGCGGGAAATTGCCGATAACGTCAACTTGAGCAGGCTTACTGCGCGGCACCGGGCGGTGGCAGGTCTTCGGTCAGCGGCCAGTAGAAGTCCGGGGGCAACCCAGCCTCGGCGCGTTTCTCTTCGTTGAACGGAGGTTTCAACGCGCCGTGGAAGTACCGCCGCACCAGTTGGTGAAACACGTCCTTGGGGTCGGCGTTTTCACGCCCGCACAGGGATTCGTTATACCAACTAAAATCGTTTTATCATTGTATTCATCAGTGCAATCCCCTTGAAAACAATCAATACATCGAACCGAGATACTTCCACTTCAAAAAGTTCCACGTACATTGTGGAACTTTTTCGCCTCAAAACCCGATCAAAAGTCCCATGTACTTGAGTTCCAATCTTGATCGAAACGAGGACAGAAACGGCGAACGGGAAGAGCACTAGGTTTGGCTTGGGTAATCCTTCTGCTTCACTAGGATAGGTTGGAAGGCTCAGGCGGTTACACATTGGTGCAAGCTGGGCCTGCTCGGATCACGCAAAGTTCCGCATGGCCCAAGCGAGTCTTTCTTGGTCAGACCGCAGCAGCTTGCGATCTTCCAAAGCGAGCAAGCCTGTCCTCTTGCAAAGTCGAGGCCATCCTTGATGTATTCATAGGAGTATGGCCAAAAGTACCTTTGCCCATTAGCCACGGATCGGAAAGCCCAAATGGAGAAAAGGCTTATCGCTGCCTCACTGAACTGGTGTGGTCAATTTCCAGCGATCACCCTGACGCGGCAATACCCGTGTTGAAACGCCTGATCTCGGATAGCCGTTGCGCTGATATGGTCAAAGACCTCAAAAGCATACGCTCCGCACAGACCAGAAAGAAAGCTCTTGCAGATTTCACCCCACCGACACCACTGCAAATTGTGGAAATGCTAGAGGAGCTCGCACACAGAACCGAAAGAAGCATGCGTTATATTTCCTTGCTGGAAAGCTGCCATCATCAACCGACCCTGGATACATTAATCCGATTAAGTCGTGCTCTGAGACCGCCCTTGAGCCAGCTAATTCTGGAAGCGGAGCAAGAGGAAGAAAACACAGAATGATCCCGTTTGTTGAAACGGTCTCGCCCTTGATGAGTTGTAACTGTCGCCTTGTGTATCAGCGCGCAGGGTGATTACTTGAAGCGCGAGGTCCGCAAAGGAAAATGCTTCAATGGCGCGGTCAAATGCCAATTTTCTCAGCGAACATAAGCAGGAAGCTCCTCAGCGAGCGGCCAATAAAAGTCAGGTGGCAATCCGGCATCTGCGCGTTTTTCTTCGTTGAACGGAGGCTTCAAACCTCCTTTGAAATAGCGCTTTACTAGCGCATGGAATACTTCTTTTGGATCACTATTGTCTCTGCCACAGCCGAAGTTAAACCATTTCGCCCCATACGCTACGTGGCTGACTTCCTCGCTGTAGATGGTTTTGAGGCTTTCAACGGCCGCGGTCTCGCCGGCTTTCTCGAAAATTTCTATCATTCCTGGCGTTACATCTAGCCCTCGTGCCTCCAATACCATTGGAACGATAGCTAACCGCCCTTGCAGGTCATTTGCAGTATCTGATGCCGCACGCCACATTCCATCATGAGCGGGCAGGGCTCCGTAGTAGCTTCCCATCGTTTCCAGGCAATCACAGATTAGATTGAAGTGTTTTGCTTCGTCGTCTGCGGCTTTCACCCAATCGTCATAAAATCCCATCGGCATCGGTACGTGGGCGAAACGTGAGATAATATCCCAGTGCAGATCGACTGCATTGAGTTCGATATGAGCGACTGCATGCAGGAGCGCTATTCTTCCTGCCGGAGATCCCGGCTTGCGCTTTGGTACGTTGCGGGGGCTGAGCAACTCTGGTTGCCGCGGGCGGGCAGGATGATCTGGTGGAATAGAACGTCCGATTTCAATGACTTCACCTGTAGTCCGCGCAGTTTTCCAAACAGAAGCGTAAGCTCGTGATTTGGCTGTTTTTGCGTGACCATCCTTCGTGGAGAGCACGTCGACTGCCATCGCAGTTAGCGTAGTCGGATGCTGCGTTTCAGCATCTTTTTCAGTACGGCTAGACAATGGGTAACTTGCTCCCGGGTCGGTAGAATTAGCAGAGCTTGGCTTTTAACCAAATGGTGCAACAAACTTTTTAAGGTTGCCCGCTACGCCTACTATAGGGCGCAGCCTGCGTCCAGATTTCAGGTTGCTGCGTGGTCTGAACCATCATGCGCTCCCGATTCAACGGCTGTGTGTCCGTGAGAGCGCATATTGAGTGACCGGTTCATTAGAAGATCGGACGGTTGATGAGCCAGCCCTTTAACTCGGGATACTGGCGAACGGATCGGTGAGCGGGGCTGGTAAACTAGACGAAGCGGGATACAGCACTGCTATCTGGGGCGGCGACCTTAATCATCGCAGCCCTAGATTGCGGTGCGGTAGCCCTTGAGAACCCCCACCAGGTATTTGGATTCAAATCCCGTTTATACTTTCGCGCCTTTGCTAAGCATAAAGCTGTTTGGCTTTTGACCTTCTTTCATTACGAACCTAACCGTGTCGCTCGAAAATTTGGCGTAAGCAGGTGAAGAACTTTCCGTATTGAAGGTTGTTGGCTTGTGCAGTCTTTTTGAACCAAGCTTCATCTTCCTCCAAAATCGAGAGATGCAGTTGCCCAACGTATTGAGACCTTGGCCTTCTACCTGTTCGAGTTGGTTTTTCACCTGATGCAAGGTGCGGTTTGACAAAAATCTTGTGTTCATTTTCGAGAGCCAATCGCTCCAAAAAGCGCATTTCCAGTCTGTTCAGTATTTCAATCATCTGGGTTTCTGTCAGATGAACTCTTTCCGCCATTTAACGGCCCCCGCTTTTTGCCAAACCTTTGTGCAGTTGAAATTTACCCCGAGATTCAAAGTATACTGTATAGACGACTAGCGTTACGTGGGCGATTTGTCAAAATATGGCGAACGCAAAAAACGACCCTCTGCTATTGGCATTTTCAAGAGTTTTGCGTCGCCACAGACTCGCCAAGAAGTTATCGCAACTAGAGCTCGCCACGCAGGCTAACCGAAGCATGCAATACATCTCACTTCTGGAATCCGGCCACCACCAACCAACTCTCGGAACGCTACAACTTCTCAGTGGCGCACTTGGTCTATCTTTGACCAGATTGGTATCCGAAATTGAAGAAGAAGCTGAGTAGAATCTAGCGATTTCTCTCGGTACACCTCTGGACATTGAATCTATCGCAGAAAACAACTCTGACGATAGTCACAACTGCCACCGATCAATGAACTTCTCGATCTGAATGACGTTGGCTTGGAGCTTCGTTCGCAGCGTCGATGCCAGGATGTCTGCCATGGGCGTGTCCTCATGTTGCGTGATAAGTCCATCATTGCCGGTCCACCGGATGTCGAAGAAATCAGGGCAGGGCATCTCCATGCCGCGGAGGGTGGCTTTCTCGTATTCCTCGAAAAACCACTCCCTAACGGTTCGCTTGATATACTCAGGCGAATCATCGTCTTCGAGTTGAAGGACCATCTGCTCTCGCCATGCGGCCCAGCCATAGGCGATTTCTTCAGGCCTCAAATGGATTCCGTTCATTTCGCCCTCCTTTCAGCTACTCCGCCTTCGCGTCGATGATCTCAGAGCTCCGCTTTTCCGCCATCTCTTCATAAGTCAGGTCTGCGCGATCCTTTGGTCCGATGGGAAACCACCGGCCGCTTTCGTCGTCTCTGACAGCAAGTGTCATCCGCTAAAACGCGGATCTTCAGTCTCGGTGTAAACCGGCTCAATCACTCTCATCGTCATTCTCATCATACACTTTGCGCGCCCTGATCTCTTCTGCGGTGATCGGATCAGACAGCGGCAGTCGCCCGGCGATAAACTCGGCCTTTCTCCTCGCCAGGAATGCCCTGGTCAGTTCATCACCTCGCTCACCTGTTTTCCGCATCCAGAGCGTTGCGGCCTTCTCGACCAAAGCCCAGACGGTCTGCTTGCGCTTGTGGCTCAGGATCTCGCCCTTGATGCCTCGCTCTGCAATACCGAGCTTGGCGCATTCTCTTTCGTTCATCTGGACTTCATAGTCGGAGATATCAGAGAGGTCGCTGATGTTGCTCAAGTGAGCCCTGGCAACCTCTCTCTCATTCACAAAGACAATGACTTTGAGCATGTTTCACCAATTCTTCTTCACGCAAGCAGGGCAACGTCCGTGCTCATCAGTCCGGTCGATCTGACCCCTATAGCCACACACATTGCAGGCCATCCCATCCTTCACAGGCCGCCCATCTCCGAATAGGCGCTTACTCTGCGGACGCCTGGACGACACGAGCTCATGCGCACACCAACAGCACAGCGTTGCGACAAAGCCCTCTACGAGCTGCACCTGGGCTGCGTTACTGCACTTTTCGCAGCTGTGATTGGCTCGCTCGATAGTCGCTTGAATCAAGCTGTCGATCCGCTCATCCTTAACCACAGTCCCGAAATAGATACGCAACTGGCCAAACTTTTGCTTGATCTGAGACACCACAGGATACTCGATCTCCTGCTTGTCGCAGTGCTCCTTGATCTTCTGGAAAAGATCCGTGACCAGACCTGCCCAGCCGTCGGGCGTGTGGCCCAGCTCTTCCTCAACTGAATTCTTGATGTCGTCATAATCGACGACACCGCTATTGCTATCCGACATGACAGACTCCTCCTAAATGGTAGGAGTGGAGGGGCATGATCCCTCACCGTCGACGCTAATCTGGCGTAAAGAGCTTATAAGACTCCCGGCCCACCATGGCACTCCCAAAGGCTCACTGAATCAGCGAGTTATTCGGGTGCTCAATTGGTGTAGGCAGCAAGTCATAACTTAGGAATAGCTCAAGACGTCACAGTTGTGAAGTGCCTCTCATGCCACACTTAGGTGTGTCCGCGGGCACAATCCTATCTGGTTACCCCCGTGCGGACACTGTGCCTGAGTCCTTGTTTTGCGGCAAACCCTGTGTTCGTTGTAATCTCTCGGTGCTACGATCCAGGAACTGGCCTTCGACGAATTCCCCAACTTGAACCCAAAACCTGTCTGGCGTCGAAATAGTCGATACGGCCCTTGCCGGTGATTTCCACCGTTTCGCCGGGTTTGGCATCTTCGTAGCCGTCAGACGTGGCAAAAACCCGATCATGTTTTCCAACGAGTTCATATTCGACAGAAACTCGTAGGTCATCATCAGTCAGGTTCTTAACTCGGTATCGCCATTCATACTCGATTTCTGAGCTTGGTGCGTTCCAAAGGCTCCAAAAGCTAGTCACGGACGCCCGTTCGGTTGAAATGTACAGTCCCTCAAAAGAATCAGACACATACTCCAAGGGCGGATCTTCCTTTTCATCTTCATCCCACGCGATACCAGATCGCGAAGAGTCTCGCTCTGATCCAAATCCCTGCGGGATTCCTCGATAGATTTCTGGGTGGATATTAAAGTACCCGGCAATCAGAACGACTAAGGGGATTATAGTAACGCCTACGCCATACCAAATGGGGTGTCGTCTGCTCATTTTGCGCATCTCCATACTGACAAAGCGTTGTTATTACTAGGATTGCAGCACTACAACTGGTGGCCAGCAGAACTGGCGTCTCGTCACTAGTCTTGTGCGCCATGCTTTGACATAGGGCGCCAATCGGACATGTTGCCCGCCAACTCAGGCACTTTAGAAAAGACGCGATCAGGGGCAGCGACACCGTGCGCTTCCAACCACTCACGTATCACCAACCAGTCGTCTTGTAGGCCTCGCGAGTACCGAACCTATTGAACCGACTATTGTAGAATTGTCGGCGCCGGCGGTGGTAACGCTTCATTTACATCGGTTGAATCCGTATTAGTCATCACAAGAACCGACGCCGTTGTGCCTACAAGCAATTCGACTCCCTCGGGGAGTTGGTCAATTTCTATTCTTACCGGAATTCGCTGTGCCAGCCGGATCCATTCAAACGTTGGACTCACGTTTGGCAAGAGATTGACCCCAACACTCCCATCACTTTTTGCGATTCCTCGCCCGATGCTATCTACCACCCCAGGAATTACGATATCGGGGTTAGACATGAGCGTTATGGCGGCGCGGTTACCAGGGGATATATCGCCCACATAGTTTTCGCGGAAATAAGCGTCGACCCAAAAGCTTTGGGCATCAATGAGTGCAAGGATCGGTTGATTAGCGACAGCCTGGCTGCCGAGACGCAATGTCAGATTTGCAACATATCCGTCAACTGAGGCATGTACTTTAGTGAATTCAAGGTTGAGGCGCGCAGCTTCTAGAGCAGCTTTAGCCTCGCGGAGGCTTGAGTTTTCCTCACCAGTTACGCCGCGGCTTGCAATTGAGCCCTCCAGCGAAGCCTGCGCTTGGGCGAGCGCGGCTTTGGCTTGAACCACTCCGCCTTGTGCTCTGGCGGTGTTTGCTTGAGCAACGTCCAAATCTCTTTGTAGTTCGTCGAATTGTGACTCGGGGATGCGACCGTCGCTTACCAAAACAGAGGCCCGGTCAAATTGACGTTGTGCCTCTGTCTGCTGGGCTTTTACGGATGACAATTGAGACTCGGCTTGTTGGATGGACGATTCATATTGCTGAACACTCGCACGGGCGGCCTCAATTTGCTTATCCAACGAAGCCAGATCTTCGACGGTTTTGTCGAATCTCGCTTGTGCTTGCGACAGTGCGGCTTCGAAAGTGCGCGGATCGATTTCGAAGAGAAGATCCCCAGCCTTTACAAATTGGTTGTCTCGTATCGGAAGGTTGACAATTGGCCCGGAAACACGAGGTGCAACTTCCAGAACATTTGCGCGGACCTGCCCATTGCGCGTCCAAGGGTTGGACACGTAATTGGCGTATTTCAAGAACACGGTGCCCAGAGCGACGAGTACGATTGCAACTGTGACGATCAACTTGATGTTTCGGTTCATTTGACTATGCCGGGATAAGAAAGGTTCCGATGACGGACGTATAGATTGCTACAAGTGCAACAAAAACCAACGCCGGATGAGAGATGAAACGCGACATTCGGAAACGGTTCAAAACACGCGCCGTCATCATAGTTAGAACGACTGCCAGTAGGGAAGATACGAAAAGTGGTGAGAGGTAGATGCCAAAAAAGTCGAATTCGCTTGGAACAGGTAGCATTTTTTCTTCGACCTCAAAAACGGGACTCTCGTAGTGCGGGCCAATCAATGAATGCCGCTCGGCCGGTGTACCCCAAAACACCCTCCGCAAGACCTCGATACGCGCCAAGAAGACGGTACATGTTTTCGTAGTCAGCGGTATTCAAATTTGAATTAGGCTCTTTGTTAATTAGGACTTCTACAGTCTTCTCAAGAGCTACAGTAGCGCTTTGAAGCCTGTTTTGCAGATATTCAGGGTCAATCCGCCCTGGGTCGCGTTCAATATCCAACATTACATCCGCAACGGCCAAGCGCCACTGCTTCATTGCTTCGCCACCGCCTTCTCTCATTGAAGCTGCCTGTGACAGTCTTCGGGTTGCGGCAAATTCAATTAACTTGCTGCTCAGCGCTTCTAAACTTGCCGCGATTTGAAGCGCATCCGTCCTTTTGGTATTGCCCAGTGCTGGTTCCGACAATGCAGATAGCCAAGGAACAAGTTTGGTCGGAATACTATCTATCTCGCTGACATGTAGCGAAAGGCGCATCCGATTAAACCAGTTTGGTTGCTCACTTTGGTCGGTGAGGCTGTGTCGGACCACATAATCCGCGCTAGAAAAGAAACGCTTTATCAGAGCTTCCACACGGACTTCCGGCCTTAAAGAAACCGGGAAAAAACGAGTGCATTCGATGATCACAATTACACAGAACAAACCGATGAACATGGTTGCAAAGAAGAGGAAACTGTATTGCTGCTGATTATCGATCTGAAGGCCGACCAGAAACAAGTTCAGGAAAAAACTTCGAACAATCATTTGTTCCGGGCGGGAAGTTAAGTAAGCCACCAGGACTGTGGTGCCGAAGATTAATAAGGCCAACTGCCAGAAGGTGGCCAATAGCGGTAATAGAAGAAGGTGAACAGTTCCAACGATCAACAGTAGAATCGCTGCGAAAGGCAGCGCGATGGAGACAGATGCCTGCGGATGTAAAGCAAGGTTCAGAGCGAGAGAAACGCCTATGCAGATTACAAGAGCCGGATTGGGAAAGCCTGGAACAAACAGGACACATGCCACTGTCGCAAGAAATATTACCTGAACACGGATTAGCGCGCTCCACATATCCCGATCTAGGATTTCGGATGTGGGTTCAGGTTGTTGGGATGAGGCGAAACGCCGTGTGTTTGCCTTCCGGCCTGCATCTTTGATGTCGGCCATCAGTTCTGACAAAGACCGACTGTATTCTAGCGACCGTTGGACATTGTGACGGGTAGCAGTCATGGCAGCAAGCTGGAAGTGTCCTTGCCCGCTATTGACCATTTCTTGGGTAATCTGGTTTTCGGTGTGATCCCCAACTTGCGATGCTGTTCCGGAGAGAGTTTTCTCTGCTTCAATAAGATATTGCTCGGTACTCAGTATCGCAGAACAAAGCGATTGGACTTGGGCTGTGTCACGGGAGTCTTCCAAGTCTCTTGCGTTCAAATATAGGCGCTGAAGCTCTCGGTCCAGTGACGCCATATTTGCCACGAATTGACGCCAGACAATGCGTCTATCCCAGACATCATAACTATCGACAATTGCGGCATCCAAAAGCCTCTCGACAGTAGAGTGCAATTGAGCGATCTGCATCCGAAGCTTTGGCAGGTCTTCCTTGCGCTCATTTCCAGTCAAGATGTCCAATGTCGCCATCAGAAGACGTCGTTTCAAAGTAAGCGCTTTGCGTACTTCTTCTTCGAACTGTTCCCGACTGCTGTAGGGCCATAACAGTGAGTAGACGACACTGAAGCATACAATACCAAGAACGGTTTGCTGAGCTCGAAGAACCACAACAGTAAAATCATTGACTGGGTTTTCGCCGCCTCCAATGACCAATATGGGCACCACAAATCCGGCAGTCATCCAGAAGTATGAACGAGACGTTCGGAACATATTGAAGCAACAGAATGCCAGCCATAAACTGAGCGCTGCGATAAATAGCCAACGATCCTGCGGGAACAGCGACAGTAGAGCAATCGCAACGACAATTGCCAAGAATGTGCCACCCAGCCGGAGTAGTCCTTTGTGAAAGGACTCGCCAAATGTTGTCAACGAACATGCAACTATTGAGAGACCGGCCCAGTAAGGCTTGGCCCAATCCATCGACAAGGCTATCCAATACGCGAGCACCAAAGCCAACGCTAACTTGATAGCAGATTTAAGGCGCAACGAGTCCATGGTCATGGCATTGTTTGATGAGATCACAATAATGCATTAATCGAGATGTATCTTGATCTTATGAGTTTTCCAATTGCAATCCTAAACAGGCTGAAATGGCGCGTTCACTCTCCTCCTTGGCTAGCCTTGCCCCGTGCGACAGCCCTGTGTCACAGAATGGTTGCCTACATTGTGAAGCTGTTGAAAACGCTTGATGACAAGTCACATCTTGCTGAATAACTTGCCTAAAGCAGCCAGAGACGGTGGTGTTTGAAACAGAATACTTGGCCTTGGACATCGATTGGTGTGCCGCAATATTGCAGTTGAGGAACTAGCCTGATCGGGAGAGACGCGTGGAAGCTTTGATTTCTTATGCTCGAGAAAATGTTGTCATTCTTCTCTTTGTTGTCATCGGATTGGGGTATCTGGTCGGCAAGCTGAAGATTGCCGGTATCGGGCTTGGACCAACTACAGGAATACTGATTGTCGGGTTGGTTATCGGATTGGCACAAATCGAAGTTCCGGAAATAATCAAAGGGTTGACGTTTACAATTTACCTTTTTGTTCTGGGAACGATGGTTGGACCTGGCCTGGTGCGTGTTTTAACAAGTAAGTCGGCTTTCAAATACTTGGTAATGTGCGTTTTTACTGCCGTGGTCGCTGGGGTCTCGGTTTATCTCATGGCTTTGGTGTTTGGCTTGAACAACATTGTCGCCGGTGGGCTGACTGCCGGCGCGGTCACAACATCTGCGGTCCTAGCCGCCGCTCAAGGCGCTGTGTTTTCCGGATCGGTCCAGCTTCCAGAGGGTATGGCGCCGTCAGATGCGGGCAATATCCTCGCCAGCGCCTACGCCATCACTTATCTGTATGGCACATTTGGACTAATTATCCTTATTAAATTGTGCCCAACGCTTGTGGGAGCAGACATAGCTAAAGAAGCGGCGAAACTTGACGCAGTCGGGAGTGTGCCCCAGAAGCGCGTAGCGCCATCCGTTCGGGCCTGGAGGCTGGAATTACCGAAGTACATCGGAAGTACAACTGGCGAGCTTGTCAAAAACGTTGAAAAGCGGCGAGAAGAAGGAGCTTTACCTTCACTTGAGCAGGTAATTCGCAATGGAGAACGTTTGACCGTCACCGATGATCTGGTCCTTGCAAAAGATGATATCTTGACCTTCCTTGCGCCCAGCCATTTGCTCTTGAGGGGTAATGAGACGCTGGGGCCGGAAGTTGCGGATAATGACGCTTTGGCCGTGGATATGGCATCGGCAGAACTCGTTCTCACCAACAATGCACACGTCGGCAGAAGACTCTCGGAACTGCTAAACGAGCATGGCTACGGTGTCAGCCTGGAGCGCGTAGTGCGGCTCGGTACAGAAATGCCAATAGACGACGAGGATTTTGAACTGATCGCTGGGGACGTGCTGTTTGTGTTTGGTTCAGCACGGTGTGTGTCGATATTTGCCGACGAAGTCGGTTACGAGGTCACAAACCAGATGACGACTGATTTGATGAATACTTCATTTTTCATCGCCATATTTGCGGCCTTGGGTACGATTTCAGTGACCGTAGCCGGGATTGAAATTCCACCCCTCGGGGGGTCCGCAATGGGTGCCATGTTTGGCGGGGCTATTCTCGGTTGGTTAAGGACCCGCAGCCCCAGCATGGGGTCGGTATCCGCGCCCGCGGCAACGGCGCTCTCTGACCTAGGGTTGTCACTCTTTATCGCGGCTGTCGCAATTGGCGCAGGTGGTTCGTTGATTTCGACCATGCAGGCTTTTGGGGTAAACCTTCTGATTGCCGGAGCATTTGTGACGACGGTTTGCACGATTTCTTGTTTCTTGTTCGGGCACTTCATCATGAGGTTGAACGTTGCTGAGAACGCCGGTGCCACGACTGGCGTCATGACAGGCGTCGCAATCGCTGAGGTCTGCAAGGATGCCAAGAGTTCCGCACCGGCTGTTGCCTTTGGCTTACCAGGCGCTGTATCCAGCTTGACATTTATCGTCGTCGGACTCGTCATTCTGGCCATAGTGCCCTGAAAAGACTTCTTGCCGCCACTGGATCGGTTTCTCAATCGATTGTGTATTGTCTTGCTGTTGATCAAACAGGTCGCGAGGTGCACGTGCATCTCTCGACTGGTGAAAGTGCGAAAAAAGAAAAATCTGTCGAAGTGCCTACTTGTGGGCAGCTTTTTTCAACGGCGACTCGCAAGCTTCAGGGGTAACTTTAGGCTTCCGCCTCGATACCAAGGAATTCACCGACTTTGATCCGGTCTGGCGGGCTGTATCCCATCACGCGAAAGACCGGGGGAAGGTTACTTTCCACGTCTTTGGTAAGGCACCTTTGGTCAAGATAGGGGCGCCAAGCGAATGACCCACAAGTTTGACCAGAAAACAGTTGCATCTATCTCGATTCATGATCTTGTTTGATTTCATTGTGATATTGGACAAACGCAAGTTTCATTACAGTTGGGAGCAAAAAAGTGGCGAATACATCGACCGATGGACCTATCCTCGCGAAACCCGAAGATCTCAGTACAAACGTGCCGCTTGACCGCGTTCTCGAGATCAGCGCCTATCTCAACGCGCCGGAGAATATGGTCAAGGTACAGTTTCCATCTCCTGAAACGCAGTACTCCTATGTGAACTTCTCAAAAATCAGACCAACGGCGCAGGTAATGCGCGGTGGACCCGTGGTCGACCTGCCCTACGCAGTCGACCCGTCAATCGGGAATATCGAATACCGGAACAAGCATGGTGACTGGGTCAGCGTGGATGAACATTTTGCCACCAAACCAATCGACGCCATGATGGTCGTGAAAGGTGGTGAGATCGTTTACGAACGCTATCGCACGATGAAACCGCATGAGAAGCATCTGTGGATGTCCGTCACCAAAGTCACCGGGTCAACCATGATGGCGATGCATGAACATGAGGGGAATGTCGATGTGGACGCGCCGGTCAGTTCCTACCTGACAGAATTGCAAGGATCGGTATGGGACACGGTGAAAGTCGTCGAAGCCATGGACATGGCCACGGGCCTCAACGGCACAGAGCACGATGAGCCGGAGCCAAACTCGCGCACCGATCCTGACCAAATCTGGTTTCGCTGGGCGGCGACGAGCGCGGTCGGCATGTTGCCCGATGTGCGCGGTCGCAATGAAACATGGGTTGATGTCTTGCGCGATATGGAGCGGCATTCTCCACCGCATCAGAAGTTTGAATACAACTCCATCGACACCTTTGTCATGAACCGGATTAATGAGCGGATCGCCGACAAACCGCTCTACGCGCAGTTCTCAGAACGGTTGTGGTCTAAGCTTGGCATGGAGCATGACGCTTTTTACGTGGTCAGCCCGACCGGAAATACACTCGGTTTTTTCGGCATGAACTCTACGCTGCGCGATCTGGCCAGGTTCGGCATGGCCTTTTCGCCAAGCTGCGCGAAGCTGGCTGGTGAGCAACTGATCCCTGACGCGGTCATGGCCAAGATCTATGACCGGACGTATCTCGACATGTACGACAAGGGCTGGATCGGCAAGAAGAACAGCATCACCTTCTGGGATGATGCCGGCGCGATCTCTAACCGTTACCAGTGGGATGCTGTCTTTTCAGACGGCGACCTGTTCAAGGCCGGAGTGGGCGGGCAGGGGATTTACATCTCACCCGAGACCGACACCGTCGTGGCATTCTTCAGCACCAGTGATGGGGAAAACCAGGAAGAAGGCATGGCGCGTGCTATCGTTCGGGCAATCAACGGTAATCCGCTGCCTAGGTAACCTTCAAAGTTTTGAAGCGACAGTCAGGCCAAGATCAACAGTAGAGTCTGAGACAGGGAGAAGACCATGTGTTCGCGCATTTTTTTCAACAAGGATGGCCAACCAATGCTGGTAGGCCGGAATGAGGATTGGTTCGAGAGCTTGCAAACCAAAGTTTACGCGTTTCCCAAAGGGATGAAGCGTGACGGCGCGGTAGACGACAATCCTGAGACCTGGACATCGAAGTACGGAAGTATAGTTGGGGCCTGCTACGGCGCGGCAATTACTGATGGCATGAACGAAGCGGGATTGAACGCCAACCTGTTGTATCTCGCGGAGTCGGACTTTGGCCCTCGCGATACCTCAAAGGGCGGTCTGTCAGTTTCGATTTTTGCGCAATGGATGCTCGACAACTTCGCGACGGTGGACGAAGTGCTCGCTGCACTAGACAGCATTCAGATCGTGCCGATCTACATGATGCATTTTGATGACAAGGTGCAGTCACCCTTCCACTACTCAATTGCCGACAAGACCGGCAACTCGGCGGTAATCGAGGTGTTGGACGGAAAGTTCAGCGTTCACAAAGGCCGTGATGTCACAATCATGACGAACTCGCCACCATACGAACAACAGCTTGAAAACATGAAGAAGTATGTTGGTCTTGGCGGGGATCAACCGCTTCCGGGCGGCTCGCAGGCCGACGAACGTTTTGTGCGCGGCGCCTATTATCTCAGTGCGCTGCCTGAGGAGCCGGCTGACTACCATGAGGCTGTCGCAAATGTACTGGCCGTCATTCGGAACATGTCAACGCCTTGGGGTATTAGTGATCCAACCCGGCCCAACGTCTCTCCCACCCGCTGGCGCACGATCAGTGATCTGACCAATGGAAGGTATTATTTCGAGTTCACTCAGAATCCGACAGTCGCTTGGATAGATTTGCACAAGCTCAACCTGAGCGACGGAGCGCCGGTCGTAATGTTCGATCTTAAGAAGGACATTCGAGCAACGGGAGAGGTTTCGGACTGTTTCAATCCATCAAAAGAACTGGCGTGGTTGCGCGGCGGATCAGTGCTCAACCCAGCCGAATTGTGAATAGCCAAAAAGGTGAGAAGATTCTGCCTCCTCCGATCTGATTTTTCAATAGGAGTAAGCAATTATGACCAGTGGTCCCGCCCCGAACCTGTTGCCACCAGCTGCCCTGCCGAAGCCCATCAACCCGGAAATCGGTAAAATCGCGACTGAACCCAAGAATTTCGGCACAATCACTCTGGCCGGACGGCGACATGTTCAAGGCTGGCTTCCAACGGCAGGCAATCTATGCGTCGTCGTCTCGCGATTTGGTTATCGTGCATTTTTCGGTGAACGCGGCGGACGATTCGATCATGCAATACCTGAGGCACATCGCGACGTCGGGGCTTTTTGACTGAGCAAAACTAATGCACTGTGAAAAGGAGAAACTGAAATGAAACCACGAACGCCCCTGTCAGAGATTTCTGGTATTTTTCTGCCCTTAGGCCATCGTATTGTTCATGCACCAGACGATCCAATGAGCGTACCAGGCGCTAAAGTAACGCTGCCAGTAGGTGCCGTACACGATGGGTTCGACCTCGAGTTCGTCGCCGCAGCCCGAAAAAACTTTAGCAACACGCACATGCAGTTGGGTGGCGACCACGCGCTGTATTACACCACAAACATGACCGAATTCGTGCCGGCTGCCTTTACCTATTCCAAAGGTCCGGTCAGTGAACTAGCTCGTCGACCAAACCCATCGCTGGGGGACTTAACCTACATGCTGGGTGACGGCAGTGAAAGTGCAACCTTGGATGACCACATCGCGGATTTTGACACGAGGCTTCAAGGCGTGATGATCCTGCACAAAGGCGAGGTCGTCTACGAAGCCTTTCCGGGCATGCATCCTGAACAGATGCACATCTGGGCTTCAGTCGCTAAGTCGGCCGTGGGCACTCTGCTTACGATGCTAGAGCTTGAAGGCAAGGTCGACACATCCAAGCCAGTTACTGATTTTGCGGCTATGCTAAAAGGGTCCGAGTGGGACAAGGTCGCGCTCATCGATGCGATGAACATGGCGTCAGGTCTCGATATCTCCGAGGATGCCAAGGCCACGATGGACCCCCATTCTGTGTTTCAACGGATGCTGGCGGCTGATTTTGGGATCCCGAATGCGGATGGGGTAAAGGAAGATGAATATGAGGTGCTGCGCGACGTAGCCCCCATAGCAGGCGAGTCGCCGGGCAAAGTTGCGCGCTATAGCTCCGTTATCACCAAAGTATTGTGCGCAGCAGTGGAAAGCGTGACCGGACAAACCTACACCGCCTATCTTGGCGAGCGTATCTGGTCGAAAATCGGCGCGCGGTCGCCATTGGCGATCAATATTTCTCCTGCCGGTTTGGCCATTGGCTATGGTTTATTGAATTCCACGCTTGAAGACCTAGCGCGCTATGCGCTGATATTTACGCCAAGCTGGCGCAAGGTTTCGGCAGAGCCCGTAGTGTCGCCGGATGTGCTGCGCAAGATGCAGACCGCCAGCAGCAAAGAGGCCTACCTGGCGGGTGATTTTACCGACCATTCGTGGGTAAAGATGTGCTTTGGTAATGATATGCCAATCTTCAACTCGCACCAGTGGGATGCAGTGTGGGAAGACGGAGCGCTTTTCAAGCACGGTAACTTGTATCAGGGCATTTACACCGATCCGGCTCGCGATGTCGTGGGCGTGTTCTTCTCGACGTCGCCTGTCAATCTCGCGCCGGACCTCAACCCCGGCTATATGCGCGCAGCGGCAAAGCAGTTGGCAGGCGGTTGAATATCGATGGGCCGCTCGTATGCTTTCGCGCGGCCCACATCGCACTATTCTAGGACCGGAGATAGAGGCTCGTGGAACAAAGCGACTGTGTTAGTCTGAATCATACATGCTTTACGGTCACCGATATTGGAAAGACTATTCAGTTTTTCGAGGAATGTCTCGGTTACCAAGTAGAGCTCCGGCAGCAGGTGCCGGAGGTGATCGGACGCCTTATCGGTGTGGCAGATGCGACGGCAGAGCAGGCTTTTCTGACCGGTAACGGAAGTCGTATCGAGTTGCTTTGTTACCAGTCGCCGCCCAATCGCACGGTCATTTCCTCAACGCCAGTAGATACGGGGTCCGTCCACATCGGAGTTTACGTTGATGATGCCAAGGCTGCGGTTGCCAAAGCCACCGGGCACGGCTTTGCGCTTCTGGGTGACTTCATTGAGGTGGACAGCGATCATTTTTCCAGCCCGGTTAATGCCGTTGCTTGGGTCCGTAACTCAGACGGCATCACAGTCGAATTCCTGGAGATGGAATAGTAGGCCAAGCGTGCAACACGATTTCTTTGACCAGCGTATGAGAGGGAAAACGAGTGACTAACAAAACACCAGACCCGGCGAAACCCGACGCACAAATCAGGGAATACTTGGTCGATCTAATGCAGCTCCTTCTATCGTGGAGTTGGGAAGGCGTCGTAGGCCATGAGGAAGTCGTAGAAAAGGCTGCGGCCTCTTTTGGTGTAAAGGATGTCACGGTCGTCTATGGTGCAGAGTCTGCAATATTGGAGTACAAAGGTCAGACGGTTCTCGTGAAGGTAGATATGCCTGGGTTCCCGGCGCTCACGAACACTCAAAAACTAAAGAACCACCTCGCAGATGTCTTTGAAGGCAAGCTGACTCCGGAAGAAGCCTGCAAAAATCTTTCTGATCTGAAGTCGAGTAAACCTCCTTATTCGCCATTGCTCGTTTGGCTTGGCGTCGTCTCGGTGTCGGCGGCTTTTGCTGTTGAAGTCGTCGGTACGTGGGAAGGTATCTTTTTCGGTATTTTGACGGGCATGGCAACTGGTGCTGTGTTTTTGGCCGTGGACAAGAACCCGGCTTTGGCGAGGCTTGGTCCCTTAATTGCAGCATTTGCGAGTGGCCTGATTGCTATGGTCGGTTGGCAAACGGGTTATGCCTTAGCTGCACCGGGACTTTTGCTGATCGCATCCACTTTTGTCTTCATCCCAGGAGACTCCATCAGTATGCAGGCTTACGAGCTGGCGCAGGGTAGGTGGTCGCCTGCGGTAGATCGATTTTTCTACAGTGTCTTCATACTGGTGCTGTTGGCTTCTGGTGCATACTTCGCTGCGGTTGTTACTTCGACACCGGTCTCAGCTCTTCTCCCTGTTGCGCCTGACGGCGAGGAGTTTCCGTGGTGGGCCATCTATTTTGCTCGAATTCCATTCCTTCTTGGTATCATGTGGGCGTTTCAGATGGACAAAGACCATTTCCTGACTGCACTGGGCGTCTTGCTGCTCTCCACGGCAACAGCGCAGGCCGTAGCGATAGGCACAAATGGTATCTTTGGGACGTTGGTTTCAGCAGCAGTGTGTATGTACGTAAGCTTGTGGATTTCACAAAAACCACGCGCTGTTCCGACGTTTGTGCTGATGGTGCCGGTCGTTTTTGCGTTGTCGCCGGGATCTCACGGTGTTCGTGAAATCGAAACGTGGATTTCTCATGGTGAGATGACAGGTATTGCAGACCTCATGCCGCTGTTTGGTAATCTCCTCGCGATTGGCCTAGGGATGCTGATTGGACGAATGATCTCCGGGAAGCATTGGATCAGGGGGTTTGAGGAAAAAATGAGCGCATGATCAACCTTCCAGCAAGCCAAGAACACGAGCTACGCGTCACCCGAAAGCAAGAAGATTTTTGCGCGAAGTGTGCTGCAAAAAGATGTTCTTTTGGCACGTCAGTGCTGAGTGTTCTTGGTTTACGCCGCTGGACAAAGGTCATCGCCGCATTTCTTTGCTGGATATTTATCGGTCAGCAAGTGATTGCGCAGGCAATTACGGAAGATATTGAGCCATTCGAAAGCCTGCCGCCAGTTTTGACGCATTCGCCACGAGACACGTTGCAGTCATTGGAAAATTTGCGCGATGCACTCATTGGTATCTACTTGGAATACCAGGTTGGGAAATCAGCTCAACAATGGGAGCAACTGGTTCTAATCGGTGATGCGCTCATTTCACTTCTTGATCTAACGGAAGAAAACGTTGCGGAGAGACGTGATGCGAGCATTAGAACTGCCCTGGCTCTCATCGACATCATTGGTGAAGTTGGAACGGAAGAAGCGGAAGCTCTACCCGACGATGAGACGGTGTACTTGGAGGATCGAACTACTTTTTTGGTGCCCAATACCCCACTAATAATCCAAAGGGTCAACGCGGGAAACCGGGAGGGTGAGTTTCTTTTCTCGGCGAGTTCGTCGCAAATCGCTCCACGCTACTTGCGTGAAATTGCAATGCAGTCACCGCATCGCATCGGCGAGTTATGGAGCACTCGTTTTCTTCAACTGAGTGGACCGTTTATCCCTTTGTTTGTCGAAAACGCCCTTCCCCCCGCCTCCCGTAAAATCTTTTGGGGAACTCCAATTTGGAAGATTTGTTTCACTGTCTTCTTCTTAATTGTCTCTCTGGCACTTCTTTACGGGCTTAGGTTTCTGCTTAACCGTCGCGTTGCTTCGGGACAAATGCCAGAGTCGACAAGGAAGTTCGTTTTTGCCAGCGCAGGGCTTTTGATCTTACTCGCGCTCAACAATTTCTTTAACAACCAACTCTTTTTGACAGGTTCTTTGGCTCTAACGGAGACGTTCTTTGCAACAATCGCGATCTATGCAGCTGCGGCTGTAACCTTCTGGCGATTTATGTCGCTCTTAAGCGACAGGGTAGCCGAGAAAAAAACGTCCATTGTGCGTCAGTATGATGAAAGTATGATGCGTTTGCTCAACCATATTATCGCTCTTGTTGGAGCCACATGGATTCTCGCCTACGGTGCGCAAACCCTAGGATTCCCGCTCTTAAGCATTATAGCAGGACTTGGCGTTGGCGGTCTTGCAGTCGCGCTCGCGATCCGCCCGACCCTTGAGAACCTGATCAGCGGCTTTGTGATCTATATGGAAAAGGCTGTGAAGGTTGGTGATTATTGTTCGTTCCTCGACAAGGAAGGAACAATTGAAAGCATTGGAGTACGATCAACCCATGTTCGTGGATTGGACCGAACCACGATAGCCATTCCGAATTCAAAGTTTGTGAATATGGAGCTCGTCAACTGGGCCCGTTGTGATGAAATGATGATCCGGACAACGCTTGGCTTGCGACTTGAAACGGATACTGACCAGTTGAGGTATGTTCTCGCCGAAACTCGTTCAATGATGTACGCACACCCACGTATCACTTCAGATACAGCGCGGGTGAGGTTTATAGGGTATGGAGACTCATCTCTGAATATTGAAATCCGTGTTTACGCTCAAACCCGCGAGTGGAACGCTTTTTATGCTATTCAGGAAGATGTCTTGTTCAGAATGAAGGAAATTGTCGAAGCTTCGGGTACTGGCTTCGCGTTTCCCAGCCAAACGGTTTACATGTCTCAGGACGGAGGGCTTGATGCTGCAAAGTCAAAGCATGCCGTCGAACAGGTTGAACAGTGGCGCCGCCGGCGTGAACTTCCATTCCCGGATTTTGCAACTGCCGAACGCGACAGGCTTGAGGGCACGTTACGTTATCCCCCAAGAGGATCTCCGGAATTTGATGGCCCGGACGATGAGAAAAGCAGTGTTGAGGAACCGTTGTCGGTTGAGGAGCCTGAGGCTGAAGAAACAAGCAAGAGCGAGGAAAGTACACCGAACGATGAAGAAAACAGCACGCTCCGTCAATCTCGAGAAGACAAACCCTCATGAACGAAAGCCGTGGAAAGTCCCACCTTCAAACCCCCACTTGGTTTTAGGAACTTGGCCGCAAACAACCGGAAACTAGAAAGATACGACCAAGTATGCTTTGTTGCAGTCTGCGGTACGGAAACACGTTTCGATATCAATATGGAAGCAACGCCAGGTTGCAAACCAATTGAACCTTAAAATAATCGGCTCAGGGGATTGATGTTATGAACGATGAAGTGGAATCTCGCGCTACCAGTTCTTTGATCGCCTCGCTCGTAACCGTCGGTGGAATGGTGTCACTGATATTCGCATCAGTTTTGCTGTTCGGTGAAAAAGCCGAAGATGGTCCATTACAGATTGCCATGACGCTTGGTCTCACACTTGCACTTGTGATCGCCATCACGACTGGCAATTCCGCCGAAGACCTCGCGGCGGTCATGTCCGATAGTATCAATTCAGCTCTGGGAACAATTTTTGTGCTGATTGCGGTGGGTGCTCTAATTGGAGCACTTTTTATGTCTGGGACGATTGCTTCAGTGATTTATTTCGGAGCTCAATACGGTTCGCCGCGCTTTCTGTACATAATCGTCTTTGTGGTCGCATCTGGTCTTTCGTATGCAATTGGAAGTTCATTCACCACGATAGCCGCTGTGGGTTTGCCGTTTGTAGCTCTCGCACCAGCTATGCATGTTTCTCCACTGGTCACAGCAGCCGCTGCCGTTTGTGGAGCGTTTACGGGGGACAGCCTAGGTCGAATTTCGGATACCTTCATTCTCACGGCATCGGTGGTGGGTGCCGAAGCTAAGGACCACGCACGCGCGCTACGTACTGTCCTTGCGCCTGGCTGGATTGCTAGCGCAGTGCTTTTCCTTTTTCTTGGTTGGCGACACGGTATGTCTGACAACTATGACAGTGCTCAAATACTCCAGGCTATTGAAGAGCATTTTACCGTGTCTTTCATCTCATTCTTGCCACTCATCTTGGTTCTCGTGCTGTCGGCGCGGACGACCGCGTTCTTGTCGCTAATGGCAGGAGCAATAACTGCGGCAGTACTCGCTGCATTTACACAGCAGGATCTGATTGACGCGTTAATGATCGACGAGGGCCTTGGAACGTTAGGAGGCTGGGGTAAGCTTTCACTTGAAGTATTGGGCAACGGTTTTTCACTAAACAGCGGGAGTGAAACACTCGACTCCACATTCGTAGGCGGTGGCGTTGTGTCCATGTTGCCGACTATTTGGTTGATACTCGTTGCGGCTGCATTTGGAGCGCTGGTCGAGTTTTCCGGGATGCTTAGGCGCTTGCTTGCTCCGCTGCTGGCATGGGCCACTGGAGGCGCACGTCTGATTGTCGCTACAGCAGTAACTGGAATTGGCTTGAACGCGGCTACGGCAGATCCTTACATGTCGATAATACTAAATTCAGCGACCTATCGAGAACGCTATATAAAGGCTCGTCTGGAACCATATGTCGCCTCAGCAGCAATAGCGGGATCAGGGTCCATTTTTTCACCATTGATTCCGTGGAACGTTCATGGCGCCTTTGTGGCGGGCACAATGGGCATAGGCGTTCTTTCGATAGCGCCTTACGCCGTCCTGCTCTGGATCACACCCGTCGTTTTGATTGGTATTGGAATTACAAAGTTCAAGCGGGATGAAATCCCAGATTCCGTGACCGCGGAAGAGTCCTATGGTTCCGAACCCAGCGAACTACCGCAGCGGCGAACCTCAACTTAGAGGGCCGAAAATTTTCCGTCTTGGGGTCGCTTTCTGGAACGCGTTGAAACTTTGGCGACTATGCGGCTAACTGCATGATTAAAAAACTTTTCATACAAATGCATATGTGAGATGCCAATGAAAAATGGACTTATGCTATCTGAGAAGGGCAGGGCGGTATCAGTCAAAGCTCTCTCAAGCCAATAAATGATTGGAGCTAAAAACAAAAAACCCGCCGGGTGTGACGGGGTGCCGGCCAGTGGCGAAATTGTGCATCGGTTCAAACCATCGAAAGAGCCAGCATCGCTGCCCGGCGGCGCAGTCTTACAAATGACGCACTAAAAACGGAGTCCTGCGTCTGCCCTCAGGCGCAGGGAAAAGCCAAGAAGCAAAAGCGATTTTGTTGCTATTTTTGTGCGACGGTGTGCAGACTGTCGAACATGAGTGTATGCATGTCAGTCGCTTCGTAACCTTTTTCTGTTAGGAAGCCGAGGGCGTCCACATTTTGCTTGTCACGAATGGGGCTTGCGACCCATTGCTCGTAGGCGGCTTTATCCGTCCAGTTGCACATAACGCAAAGCTGCCCATCGCCTTCATGCGACACCATCAACTCGCCGTGGCGAAAGCCTGGAATGGCATCGGCGCATTCCTCGATAATGTTGCGGTGAATGAATGCTTCTGCGGTTTGCTTTGCCTTCTCCGCAGGCACTTTTATCATGAGAAGTGTCCAAAACGACATTTTAGAATTCTTGTTTCCATAATCACGAGGGATAAGCCCGAAGTGGCTCATAAGAATCTGTGTCCAGTCTCATACACGATGCTGACACGGATCCTCCCACTCACGTAACTCAAAATGCTTATTTTTCGCTTTAGGCGAGGATTGCGGTTGTGTGCATTGTCCGACTCTCCACAATTTACTTTGATTGCCCGATCCCGAGCATTAACCTTGTTATGGAGATATTTTAGGAGTTTGGGATGACCAAGGAAAAAGTCACGGTTTTCATCGCTAAGAAATTTCGCACGATGGACCCGGGCCGACCTGAGGCTGATGCCGTCGCGGTTTTGAACGGCCGTATCCTTTCGCTCGGAACGATAGATCAGATGCAGCCTTGGCTGTCGCGCTACGACGTGACGGTCGATGAAACTCTGAAAGACAAAATCGTCTTGCCAGGCTTGATCGAGCCGCATTCGCATTGCTGGATGTCCGCAGGCTTCATGGCGGTCGACTACATCGGGCCGCTGCCTTGGCCGGGACGCGAGGGCATGAACCCTGCGCATCCGCACTTTGACGATGTGATCGAATATCTTGGCGAACTCCACGAGACGAAAAAGGAAGGTGAACCCATCATCGCATGGGGCTTTGACCCTGCGAACCAAGGCGGGTCGATTGATCGTGACACGCTCGACAAGATCACGGCCACGCGGCCCATTTACATTTTGGGTTTTGCACCGCATTTCGCCTATCTGAACTCAGCTGCCATCGAAATGGCCAACGTGGCGGATGGTGCAAACCCGACCCACATTTTGCAGTATCCGGACGGGCGCTTGAACGGCGTTTTCACGGAGGTGGAAGGTGTTTCGATTGGCATCGCCCCGATCATGCCAATTATCGCCCAATTGGGTGGCGTGGACGGCTTGAAGTTTTTTGGTCAAATTGCTCTAAAGGCAGGCATTACGACAGTCGCCGACCTTATGTTCGGCGTGATGAACATTGACGCCGAACTGAATGACCACGAAACTGCAACAGAAGACCCGAACCTGCCTATCCGGTTCTGTCTGAAACCGCATGCCATGTCCTTTGTGGGGGCGCATGGGGACAAGGCATCGGACGTTGTTTGGGAGCTCGCCAAGCACGAAAAGGACAACCTGTTTATTGGCGGTGTTAAATTCCTGAGCGACGGGTCGTTCCCACTCATGGGAGCGCTGTTGAACTTTCCCGGCTACCTGGACGGTGGAAATGGTTTCCCGGGCGACGCCACTTATGAAGGCATGGTGCCGTTTTGGAAAGGTGGCCACCAGATCCACTGCCATGCCAATGGCGATCAGGCGGTAGACTTTACTTTGGACTTACTTGCTCGATTACAGGCAGAACATCCTCGGTTCGATCATCGGTTTACCATCGAGCACTATGCCATGAGCAACCCGATGCAGGCGCGCCGCCTTAAGGCCCTAGGCGGTAACGCCAGTGTGAACAATTACTTCTCGCATTTCCGCGCTCTCCTGCATTCTGAAAATGCCTATGGCCCAGACCGCGCGCAGACCGAAGCCCGCCTTGGAAGTTTGGAAAAAGAGGGCGTGATTTTTGCGCTGCACTCCGATTACCCGCAGGTCGTCGTGCCAATGCATCCTTTGACTGCCGTGTATGCAGCCGTCACTCGTCTGGCCGAAGACGAAAAGACAGTCGTCGCACCTGGCGAGCGGATCAGTGTGGAGCGGGCATTGCGCGCTGTTACTATTGATGCCGCCTACATTCTCAATCTCGAAAACGAAATTGGAAGCCTTGAAGTTGGCAAGTTCGCGGATTTTTGCGTCTTGGAGGAAGACCCGATGGAAGTCGAACCAGAGAAAATCAAAGACATTGGTATTTGGGGCACAGTCTTGGGTGGACGCGTTATTGAGGCGCCGAATGACTGAGCGCCCGCATGCTCAAAACACCGCGTCGCGGCATGATCAATTCATGCGAGCGCTTGACCAGAGGCAAACAATTGCTGGCTTGATCTTTGCCGCCATGTCGATGCCTCGCGAATTGGCGGCCCCTGCAAGGTCGCTGCCTTTAACAATCATCGGAGGATTTCTCGGCGCGGGGAAAACCACTCTACTCAATCGGTTACTGGCGGACCCGCAAGGCCGCAAAATCGTTGTTTTGGTGAACGACTTCGGCAAGATCAACATCGATGCGGAACTTATTGCCGAACAAACCGACGACACGATTACTTTGACCAACGGGTGCGCCTGTTGTGCTGTTGCGAGTGACCTGTCCAAATCACTCGTCGACATTGCCCAGCGTAGAGATCGCCCAGATGCCATCGTTCTGGAATGTAGCGGCATTTCCGAACCCGGCTCGATTGCTCAGATCGCGCTTGCAAATGAAGCGATCCGGCTTGACGGTATCATCACAGTTGTCGACGCGGAAACACTTGAAGCACGTGCGAGCGACCCTGCGACACGCGAATTATTCAACGCCCAACTCGTGTCAGCGGACATGATTTTGCTGAGCAAACTTGATTTGCTTTCCGATGAAAGCCGCGCTCGAGCAAAGTCGCGCGTCGGGGCTCTGTATGCGGATACGCCAATACTTGAGGCTATTGAAGGCCGGATACCGACAGATGTGGCGCTTGGCATTGACACAAAACAAGACGTCTCCGATTATGAATCCCCTGTGCCCGAAGCCGAACACGGTTTTGAAACCATCAGTGTGGAAACCAACGACGCGCTCGACGAAAAAGCTTTGCAGCAGTTCTTCTCTGATCTGCCTGATACGATACTCAGGGCAAAGGGATTTGTTTTCATTGCCCAAAAGCCGGATCAGCGTTTGATCTTCCAAAGAGTCGGTTCCAGATGGAGCATGCGAGAGGGCGACTGTTGGACAGAGACAGGTCCACACACGCGTCTGGTCTTTATAGGGCCGAAAGGACAAGTCTATGGCGACGCACTGCGCGGGGGTGTTCTTTCTTGCAAGGCGCAAAAAACAAGATAAGCGCTTCTACAAATGTCACTGTGCCCATAATTCCCGGACAGTGTGTCCTGTGGATAAGTCGTGTGGGGATGATTTTGTCTAATTTAGTAGAGAACCCGACCAATCGATGACCGCTCTCAGCCCGAAGCAGACATTCACAGTCACGCTTTTCAGTTTTGCACTAAGCCATTCACTAGGACATGCGCGACGTTCAGAAAATCATGTTGTCTTTTCCAAGCAGCGTAATTTGCGCTACCAATAGACATGAATGGAGACCGCAGACTTTCCGCAGTACTCTCGGCCGATGTAGTAAACTACTCAGGCCAGATTAAGGCAGATGAAAATAGGACTCTCAGCGAACTTCGTGTTCTACGTCGAGAGTTATTTGATCCTTTGGTTAGCGATCATCGAGGTAATGTCGTTAAGAGGATGGGTGATGGATGGATAGTCGAGTTTAACTCGGTATCTGATGCAGTACGATGCGCCCTTGATCTTCAAAGCCAGGTGTCAACTCAGTCCTCATTGAAACTACGAGTGGGCGTGCATCTTGGAGATGTCGTATTCGACGACGATGACATTTTCGGCGATGGCATCAATCTGTCTGCACGTCTACAAGAGGCTTCCAACGAAGGGGCTGTGTTAATTTCAGATGTCGTCCATCGCAGCCTTGACGAGCGCCTCGCTGAGCAATTTTATCGCGCTGGAGAGCGACAGTTTAAGAACGCGCCGTCACCAATAGAAGTTTTCCAATGGTCGCCGCCAGGTTCTGCCCCACCGCGAGTAACTCCGGCTAGCCATACAAAGTCTCTGCTAATCGGCGTCTTACCTTTCGATAATCTTTCTTCTGACCCCGATCAGGAGTTTTTTGCAGATGGAATTACCGAAGAGATCATCACCACTTTATCAAAACTCCCGAATTTACTGGTCGTCGCGCGTAACTCTACATTCGTCTACAAAGGTCGCTCCGTTGACGTGAAACAGGTCGGTCTGGAGCAGGGTGTCGATCTTGTTCTTGAGGGAAGTGTCCGTCAAAGCGGTAACCGGGTGAGGATCACAGCACAGCTAATCGATGCAAAGTCCGGCATGCATATTTGGGCAGACCGCTATGATCGCCTCATTGAAGATGTATTCGAAGTTCAGGATGAAATCGCACTTAGGATTGCAACCGAGCTTCAAGTCGAACTGTTGGCGGGAGAAATGGCTCGTTTCAGAGGATCCGGCACAAATAACCTAGGCGCGTGGACTGCTCAACTAAAGGCCGTTGAGGCTTCGCGCAGAATTACCAGGGAAGCTCAGGCCGACGCTCGCCGATTTGCACAACAGGCAATTGCACTCGACCCGGGTTACTCGGCTCCGTATTGTACTTTGGGATTCATTTGCACTGTCGAAGCACGACATGGATTTGTTGCTGACCGGCGTGCCGCGCTAGCGGAGGCTCGTGACTGCGCTCAGCGGGCTCTGGAAATAGACAGCTACAACCCAGAGGCTCACGCTATTGCGGGTTTTGCGGATGCAATCGATGGCAAGCTGGTTTCGGCTATCGAGAAGTTCAACGAGGCACTAGCGCTGAATCCAAACCACGCTGACGTGGCTGCCAGACTGTCAATCACCCTAGCTTTCAATGGCCAGGCAAATGAAGCGATCCAAGTCGCACAACAAGCCATTACCCTGAACCCTCACTATCCAGGTTGGTACGCAGGCGTTCTGGGTTTAGCCCTTCGACTCGACGGTCAATACGAGGAAGCCAAGAAAGCATTCACCGAATATGGTCAAAGGGTTGAAGGCTTTGGTCACCTCGACCTCGTAATCGTCCATGTAGAGACGGAGAACCTTGAGGCCGCTCGCGATGAAGCACGGAATGTGATGAAATACCGCCCTCAGTTTTCCATATCGGACTGGGCGAATACTCAACTTTTCTCTGACAGAAAAAGGCTGGAGAAAGACTGTGCGTCTTTGCGACTAGCCGGTTTGCCTGAATAGAAGCAGGGTTTCGCTGTAGCAGGATGGTTTGTGATGGAAACCAATCTCACACGTTTCCGATTTGGGTTCGTGATGGCCTTGCGCTTCTAGGCGCCTTGGCGGTAGGCCGCAGCCCAAACCGGATACTCACAAATGGGCCTAGCAATTTCCCAGCTGCGGAGGAAAGCTGCCCTTCGCGGTTAAACAAACCAAGTTGATAATTTTGGCCGATTACCCGTAGGAACTTGAAGCTTAATTTATTTGATCACGCGGGCTTTATCAGTGTTTCCAGATATTCTCGAGTGTCGGCATCCCAAGAGCTGGGGTCCTCTCCATGAGCGACCACCGCGTGGAGTTCCATGAGTTTCCATACTTCATCTTTGGTCGCTGCGATCACTTTGCCTGGGC